>NZ_JAAKVR010000010.1:0-163301 GCF_049175755.1 Aeromonas sp. 600282
GTTCACCGTGAAGGCGGACGTGACCGACCAGGCGGGCAACCCGGCGAGCGACAAGGAAGAGGCGATCCTGGACAGCGTAGCTTCCTCAGCACCGACCGTGACCATCGTTGATGACACCAATAATGACCAAATGCTGACCAAGGCCGAGATTGGCAATGATCAGATCCAGGTACGTGCCGGGATCAATCACGCAGACCTGGTTGCGGGCGGCAAGGTGACGCTGACTATCAACAATGGCGGGGTGAACAGCACTGTCCAATTGACGCTCAAGGCCGATGGCACCCTGCTGTCAAGCAATGGCAAGAGCTACGGCTATCAGAACGGCACCATCAGCTGGACGGAAACGACCCCGGCCAACGGCAAGTCGCTGACGGTGACGGCGACCCAGACCGACAAGGCGGGCAACGTCTCACAGCCGGGCAGCGACAACGCGCAGATCCTGAATGAAGCGCCGGAGACGGCGAACAAGCAGGCAAACGGCCAGGAAGATGCAGCCAGCATCGCCATTCCGACCCTCAGTGGCAGCGACATTGATGGCAACGTGGTGAGTTTCACCATCAAGAGCCTGCCTGCCAACGGCATCCTCTATCTGAACGGGGTTGCGGTGACAGTGGATCAGAGCATTGCGGTAGCGGACGCCGGCAACCTCACCTTCACACCGAATACGAACTGGAACGGCAACACCAGCTTCAACTATGCGGTGGTAGACAACGACGGCGCCGTGGATGCGAGTCCCGCAACCGTGACCATCAAGGTGGATGCGGTCAACGATCTGCCGACGCTGACCATCTCCAACGGGGTTGTCGTCTCTGAAGAGGGGTTGGCAAACGGCATTGCCGACACGGTCGGCAATCCGGATACCACCAATGCCATCAAGGCGTCCGGTACCCTCTCGGTGGGCGACATCGACAGCAGCACACTCAACATTTCCTTGAATGGACCGGCCGGGCTGACGTCCGGTGGGGCAAAGGTCCAGTGGAGCTGGGATGCGGGCAGCAAGACGCTGGTTGGCTACACAGGGGTGATTGGCGGCGCCGATTACAAGGCTGTGGTCGAGGTCAAGCTGACGGCACCCAATGCCAGTGGAAAGGGTGAGTGGACCTATGACGTGACCCTCAAAGGTCCCCTCGACCACGGGGATACGACCTCGGAAGACAAGTTGTCGTTCCAGCTGGATGTGGAGGTCTCCGATGGCAGCGGCGTCACCAAGGACAAGCTGGATGTCAGTGTTGAGGACGACTCCCCCATTGCTGACAACAGCGATGCCGTTTCCGTGGTGAAGACCGATATTCCGAACGTGCTGACCGGGCTCTTTGACCTGACCAAGTACAGTGGCAACCAGAGCACTCTGAACATGGCGGGCTTTACTATCAGCGCCCTGGGCTTCAAGTCGGCAACAGACTCCTCACTGGTAACGGCGGTGGTCAACGGTTCCAGCTCGGGGCTGGGGGTGGCCAGCGGAGCTGCGCCTTACCACAACCTCGCCAACGAGATTGACTTCCGTCACTTTGCCGACGGATCGTCCGCCTCCGAGCAGCTGATCGTCAGGCTGGATGCGGGCAAGGTTGCCTACGGCGCCAACATCAAGTTCAGCAAGATGTTTGGCGGCGAGCTGGAGAGCGGGGTCGTGGAGTTCTATCGCGGTGGTGTACTGATCAGTACCCTGGTATTCAACTCCAACGCATCGGGTGGGGAGTTCAACCAGAACTTCCAGGTGCAGCAGGGTGGCTTTGATACCATGGTGATCAAGGCGACCAACAACGGCAGCACCAATACCTCCGACAACAGCGACTTCACCGTACAGAGCATCGAGTTCCTCGGTTCCAACACGGCGCAGGCAATTGCCTATGGTTCTGGCACCGTGACCCCGCAGTGGGGGGCGGATGGCAAGGGCTCCATCGGGCTGGTAATGGACCCGGCAACCTTCGAAAATGGTCTGCGAACGGCTTCCGGTTCTGCCATCGCCATCACCGCCAGCGGCGCTAATACCCTGGTCGGGAAGGATGCGGACGGCAACCTCATCTTCAAGCTGGAGTTTACGCCGGCCACAGGCAAGTGGGAGTTCTTCCAGTATCAGCGCATGTCCAAACCTCTGGGTGATGGCGACATCGACTTCCAGGTCCGGGTGGTGGATGGTGACGGCGACGCCAGCATTGGCTCCTTTGCAACCAAGCCTCTCTTCACGCCGCTGGTTCAGGGAGTCTCCAGCGAGAGCGTAACCGAAGGGGGCAATCTGCTGCACAAAGTCACCCTGTCAGATGCGACCCAGGAAGCGACTGAATACGATTTCGCCATTCGTGGTTCGGGTAACAACTCCGCCTCCAACCAGGATTGGGGCAATGCCCAGTTCAGCAATGGTGTGACCTATAACAGCACTACCGGCAAGATCACGGTACCAGCCGGCGTGTCGGACTTCACTGTGACCATCCCGACGGTGAACGATCGCTTGGTCGAAACGAACGAGACCCTCTCGGTGACCATCGGTGGGCAGAGCGGGACCGGCACCATAGTGGACAACGATCGGGCGCCGGTGACCACGGGTGGCTACAGTGCCGGCAAGGAGGACGCGCCACTGGTGCTGAAGTGGGCCCAGTTTGGTGCCAGCGATGATCAGGCCGCTTCTGACCTGAGCGTGCAGATCAACACCCTGCCGCTGAGCGGCAAGCTGGAATACCTGAACGCTGCTGGCCAGTGGATTGCAGTGAAGGTGGGGGATCTTGTCTCCTACGCCGATATCGACAGCGGCCATCTGCGCTTTGTGCCTAGTCTCAATGAATCCAGCAGCAATGCCCTCAATGGTGGCGGTACGACGACGGGCAACCAGCAAGGGGACTACGCCACTCTGGGTTACCAGATCAGCGATGGTGCCAACCTGAGTAACTCAGGCAAGCTGGTGATCGATATCACGGCGGTCGCGGACAAGCCGGTGGTCGACATCAGCCTGACCGGCAACGGCGTCCCGCTTTATACCCAGTACCCGTCGTCCGGCATCTCCACCGGGGCGTTCCAGAGCGGCAACTTCAACAAGGGCAACTTTGGCATCACCAATAGTCTGACCGACAGCACCACCAGTCAGGATCAAGTGGTGGGCGGCAACGGCAATGACTATATCGTCAGCGTGAAGGGCGGCGGCGATTACTTCGTCGGCGGTGCTGGCAATGACGTGCTGGTCGGTGGCAACTCCACCTCAGGTGACACCCTCGACGGCGGTACCGGCAACGATATCCTGGTGGCCGGATTGGGTGGCGACACCCTGTTTGGCGGCGCCGGTACCGACCTGGCCGTACTGATGGGTTCGCGTGCCAACTATGTCATCGAGCGCAGAAGTGACGGCGGTTTCAACTTCCTGGTGAAGGAGAACGGCGTCACCATCAGTAAGTCGCTCTACGACATCGAGTTGGTGCAGTTTGATGACGGCATTTACCAGTTCAACCAGACCGACGGCACCCTGACGGCGGTACAGCCGAGTGTGGTGGATTACCCGCTCGAGATCACTGCTTCCCTGACCGACCGTGATGGTAGCGAGCAGTTCGACAGCCTGGTGCTGACCGGCATGCCGATGGGGTCGACCCTCTATCAGGGCTCCACCGTGCTAGGTACCGTGGGGGCCGATGGCACGCTGACGCTGACCGGTCTGTGGAACCAGAGCGCGTTGGACGTCAAACTGACCGGTCTGACCCTGCGGGTGCCGGGCAGCAGTGCCGGCCAGTTCGACCTCAAGGTAGAAGCCATTGCCAAGGAAGTGGCGACCGATCAGACCAGCAGTGCATCGGATCAGGATTCGATCCGCATGAGCTACTTCCTTTCCACCGAAGGGGAGCCGGGCGATCAGAACCGCACCTATGGCAACGAGCACAATATCGTGGTCGGGGATCTGGATGGCAGCGTGGTACTGCCGGGCCAGAACTACAACATCGCCTTTATGGTCGACAGCTCGGGCAGTATCGGCACCAGCGCCATGAACACCATCAAGAGCCAGTTGGCACAGATCTTCGCCAGCCTCAAAGCGAGCGCAGGTAGCGAAGGGGCTGGTACAGTCAACATCATGCTGGTTGACTTTGATGCTCTGTCGAATGCCAGTATTAGTGTGAACCTGAAAGACAGCAATGCCTTGAATCAGCTGCAGGCTGTAATCGATTCCATGAGTAGCGGAGGGGGGACCAACTATGAAGATGTGTTCAAGACGGTTGCTAACTGGTTCAGTAGTTCTACGGCTCAAAGTAACAGTAATGCCAAGAATCTGTCCTATTTCATTACCGATGGTCAGCCAACTTATTACCTCGGTAACGAAGGCTCCAACCCGAGGGTATTGAATTTCTCAGGTAGCAGCTATGACGTCTATCTCAACAGTCTGCTTGGTGGCACCTATATTCCGGGTCGGGTATATAGCTCCAATGGCTACACCATCATCGACAGCGCTGGCCGAGTGTATGCCGATGGTAGATACAGCAACCCGATCGGTTTTATGCGTCCGGATGGTAGGGGGGGATATACCTACTCAACACTGGATGGTGATGGCGGCACTACCTCCAGCTCAACTATCAATAACTCGGTAGCAGGTTTTGGGCTGCTTACTGGGATGGGGGTTACGGTAGAAGCGATCGGACTGGGGGCCAACATCTCCTACAACGATCTCAAGTCCTATGACTCTGACGGCGTCATCATGACCGGCGTCAACGCCAGCGATTTGGCCAACGCCATCTTGGGCACCTCGGTGAATAACCTGCCGGGCAGTGACCGGATCGACGGCGGTGCTGGCGACGACATCCTGTTCGGGGATGCCATCCACTTCGCCGGTATCAACGGTGAAGGCTACGCGGCCATCAAGCAGTATGTGGCCGGCAAGCTGGGCGCAGGCTCGGTGACCGATGCCCAGGTCCATGACTACATCACGGACCATGCCAGCGAGTTCGATCAGTCCTCCAGCAATGACAAGGCGGACGTGCTGATTGGCGGGGATGGCAACGACATCCTGTTCGGTCAGGGTGGCGATGACTTCCTGTTCGGTGGTGCCGGCAACGACATCCTGTTCGGTGGTGCCGGCAACGACACCCTGTATGGCGAGAGCGGCAACGATACCCTGTACGGTGGCAGCGGCAACGATACCCTGTTTGGTGGTCTTGGCGACGATAACCTGATCGGTGGTCTGGGCAATGACATCCTGGTTGGCGGGCTTGGCAATGACATTCTCAAGGGGGATAGCGGTGCCGATACCTTCACCTGGCTGCAGGGCGATACCGCCGCAGGCAGCGTTGCCAAGGATTACGTGGTCGACTTCTCCAAGGCGGAAGGTGACAAGCTGGATCTGAGCGACCTGTTGGATCACGACGGTTCTCGTAACCAGAACGATCTGAAGAGCCTGCTGTCGGTGTTCCAGGACAATGAAGGGGTACATCTACAGGTCAAGGAGAGCAGTACTGCGTCGGTGACTCAGGAAATAGTGCTGATGAACCATACTTTCGATAGCCTGACGGGGGGGGCAGGTACTACTGCCAACCAAGTGATCGATTACATGCTGACCAACAACATGCTCGATATCGATAAGTAAGCCCAACTCGGGACAGTAAAAAAGCGGCAGAGCAATCTGCCGCTTTTTTTATCTTGGCAGGGAGGCGAAATTAGTTGCCGAGTGTGGCAAACAGGCTCTGCTCAAGGGTGCCGCGGGAGACGCAGACCGGCTTGATGGACGGGGCTGATACGCGCTCGCCTGAGGATTCCACAAAGAACAGCTCGGTGTTGCCTTTGACGTTGACGGTGGCCACGCTGCTGTTGCCGCTCTGGGTGATGATCAGGTTGATCTGCAGGTCAGGGTTGCCCAGTGCTACTTTGGAACCCATGGTGCCGCAGTCCAGCCACTCAAGTCCGTCGGCCGACTGGTTGACATTGGCGGTCATCAGGCCAGCACCGCGCTGACTGTTTTCGATGGTGAGGCCGTGGTCGGTGAACCACTTTTCGGCGCGAGCCCACACCAGATCCACCGGGATCGCCATCTCCTGGGTATTGTTGGTCGCCTTGGCGACCGGCGGGTTGTAGCGATACTCCTCACCACCGTTATTGTCGCCAGCACAACCTGCCAGCAGCAGCGCCAATGCGCACCCCATCATCTTTTTCATCTTGCTTCTCTCGTCCATTTATCAGGCCATTGGCCAACCGGTGCCTATTATCACCTGAGCGACAACCTCTGTCAGCATGCGTGCTGCATCGGTGTAAATGGAGGGGTTACCGGGGGTGCTTTACAAAATTGGTTTGCTATCATAGATTTGCTCGAAATTCCTCCATAAGCGCCCCTGTGACCAACATGCTTACCCCGGATCTGCTTCAGCAGATCATCGACCAGTTGCCAATGAGTATCTTCTGTCGTGATAGGCATGGTCGCTACCTGTTTGCCAATCGTGAATTTGCCATTGAGGCCAAGCTGGGTTCACCCGCCGAGGTGGTCGGCAAGAGTGATGCAGAGATGCCATGGGGCGATGTATTTCGTACCGAGGACGCGCAGTTGCTGACGGGGGGCGTTCCCTTGCTTCATCAACAGTTGCACTGTAATCGGGGTGGTGAGACCTGCTGGATGGAGGTGCACAAGATCCCGCTTTACACGGCTCAGGGTGAGCCATATGCCGTATTCGGAATGGTCAACGAGATTGCCCAGCGCAAGCACCTGGAACAGACGGTCAAAAAACAGCAGGTGTTGCAGCGTTTTCTGCTCGATGCCATCCCTGACCTGATCCGTTTCGATGATCACAACGGTGTGTTGCTGGAGTGCAACCAGGCGTTTCTCGACTTTATTGGTCAGGGGGCGAATGAGGTGCTGGGTCAGCAGCTGCCGTTCCGGCTGGCGGCACCCCAAGGGATGGGCCACGGCGAATGTTGTCTGCTGGATGCCAGAGGGCAGGGACGGCACATGGAGATCACCCGGGTCGATGTCCCCGATGGGGATGGTCACTCCCTCGGGATCCTGACGCTGGGGCGCGATATCACTGGCTTGCGCACCACTCAGGCACAGTTGCAGCAGGAGCAGCACTACGACAGCCTCACCGGGCTGCTCAAACTCTCCCGTTTCTTGCAGACCAGCCGCCATTTGGGGGGCCGCAGCGCCACACTGGTGCTGGTCGATCTGCACCACTTTCGTGAGGTTAACGATCGCTTCGGGATCCGGATTGCTGATCGCCTGCTGAGCCAGGTGGCCAAGCGACTACAGCAATTGGTTCCGCCGCGAACCTTGCTCTGCCGGGTGGCTGCCGATGACTTCTGTCTGTTACTCCCCGATTTCAACGAGCCGTTGCAGGAGTGGAACCAGCATCTGCAGCAGCAGTTGATGGAGTACTATCAGGTGGAAGAGCATCGTATCCAGATCCCGGTGTTTCTGGGGCTGGCTCAGGGGCGGGCAAGCGATGCCGAGCGGTTGCTCAGCCATGCTGAAGCGGCGCTGGCGCAGGGCAAGCGGCAGCAGCAGTACTGCACTCTGTTTGATCCGGCGCTGCACGCCCGGCTCAAGCGGCGTCAACTGATCGCCGCCCAGTTACCGCTCGCCATCAAGTCATCCCAGCTGGTTGCCGTCTACCAACCCATTATCAGCAGCACAACCCATCAGCTTTGTGGTGCAGAATTGCTTTGCCGCTGGCCGCATCCTGAACTTGGCATGATCTCGCCGGAAGAATTTATTCCACTGGCCGAAGAGATGGGGATCATCGGCCAACTTGGTCAACTGATGCTGGAGTTGGGGTGTGCTCAGTTGGCCCAGTGGCAAACCGATCAGCCGGATATGGTACTCTCCATCAACCTTTCGCCGTTGCAGTTTCGTGATCCGGCGCTCTGCAAGCAGGTGCAGGGCTGCATTGCCCGTCATGGTCTGAATGCAGGCCAGCTGGAGCTGGAGATCACTGAAGGAGTCTTGATGGAGAATGCCGATGAGATCGAGACCAACCTGGATAACCTGATCGCCGCCGGTTTTCAACTGGCCATCGATGATTTCGGTACCGGGTATTGCTCGCTGGCCTATCTGCCAAGGCTCAAGGTCGCCACGCTCAAGCTGGATCGCAGCTTCACCCAGGGGTTGGTCAGCAACAGTGCCACCACCGCCATCGTGAGATCGGTCATCGGACTTGGCCATGAGCTGGGGATCTGCATTACTGCAGAAGGGGTGGAAACCGTCGAGCAACAGTTGTGGCTGACCCAGGCGGGGTGTGATCGGCTACAGGGTTATCTGTTCAGCCCCCCGTTGCCGCCCGAGCAGTTTGCCGCCAGTTATTTGTGACAGTCTGCAATAACAGAGAGGCCACCCGCAGGTGGCCTCTCTGTTTGTGGCAGGGATCAATCCTGAAAGTAGGTGCCCCAGCCATCGTAGTCCACCCCGTATTTTTCCAGGATGGGCAGCATCTTTTCGATATCGGCAACGATGGCTTCGACATCCAGCTTGCACTCGATGGTGGCATCGAAGCAGAAGATGGTTGCGCCGTCATCCAGTTCCATCTCTTCGGCATCGGTCACTTCAAAACCGGCCTTGAACAGGTCAACCGCTGCTTTTTCCAGACGGTCGAAATCCTGGCAGGCGAAGTGGTGCTCGATGTCGTAATCCGCATCGGGATTGCTGCCATCGGCCAGCAGTTCGTTGACGATCTCGGTGGTCTCTTCACGCCACTCTTGCATATTCAGACTCATGTTGCCTCCAGGCGGTATCATTGCGGCAAAGCATACTCGCAGAGTGGATTCGGCTCAATGTGGCAAAGCTATAGAGGCCGTGATTTCCCGCGGTTTGGTGATCATTCATATATGAGACGGGTCACGGTTAGGCAGATTTCTGCTCCGAAACGGCTAATAACCGTTCATTGCGTTCAGTTGTTGAGCGAACGTGCTTTTTATCGTGCCATCATGGTTGACACTCTGCGCTGGAAAGGGTTTAATGCGCGCCGTTGCCCAGATAGCTCAGTCGGTAGAGCAGGGGATTGAAAATCCCCGTGTCGGCGGTTCGATTCCGTCTCTGGGCACCACAATTCCTCCTTAGTTCAGTCGGTAGAACGGCGGACTGTTAATCCGTATGTCACTGGTTCAAGTCCAGTAGGAGGAGCCAAATTCGAAAAGCCCGCTCAATTGAGCGGGCTTTTTCATTTCTAGTTGCTGTTGCATGCTGCCAAAAAGAGCGTCGCGCTACAGGTGGCACTGAACAGCAGCATTCCGGTCTGCAGCATGCTGCCAGGGCATGGCTTCTTCTCTCTTTTTCTGGCCCTGATCCACTTCGGTTTCATCACATTCCCTTATCTATTTTGTCGGCCTGAATGGCTGCACTCCTGTGCAGGCGAGCCATCTTTGTTGAATGGCGCCATGGCGTCAATCTCCCCCGCAAAACAATTAATTCAGCACCGTTGAAGAGCTGCTTGTCTGGTGATGTTTCGACCTTTAAGCCATTGTTAACATTTTGGAAAACCGGAGTGACCCTGTGGCTGGGCGAGGATATGATGGGGTCAATGATGTTCCCATCCTGACGGAGAGATCCCAGATGAACAGCCCCTTGAGCTATGTACTGGACGGCATTCATTGCGAGCCGCACTTTTTTACCGTTCCCCTCGATCATGAGGAGCCGGATGGTGACAGCATTACCCTGTTTGCCCGCACCCTCTGCTGCAAAGACAAACTCGATGAGAAGTTGCCCTGGCTGCTGTTTTTGCAAGGTGGGCCGGGATTCGGGGCGCCGCGCCCGACGGCTAACAGTGGTTGGCTCAAGCGGGCGTTGCAGGAGTTCAGAGTGCTGCTGCTGGATCAGCGTGGCACCGGGATGTCGAGCCCCATCCATGGGCATATTCTGGCCAAAATGACACCGACCGAGCAGGCGGAGTATCTCAGCCATTTTCGCGCCGACAGCATAGTGCAAGATGCCGAGTTCATCCGGCAGGAGCTCAGCCCCAAGCATCGCTGGAGCCTGCTGGGGCAAAGCTTTGGCGGCTTTTGCTGCCTGACCTATCTCTCGTTTTTCCCTGACAGTCTGCGGGAGGTCTATATCACCGGCGGTATCGCGCCGATCGGCCGCAGTGCCGAGGAGGTTTACCGCGCCACCTACCAGCGGGTGGCCGACAAGAACCGCGCCTTCTTCGCCCGCTTCCCCCACGCTCAGGGGATTGCCAACCGGCTGGCCAACCATCTGCACCAGCACGATGTGCGACTGCCCAACGGCCAGCGCCTGACGGTGGAGCAGTTCCAGCAGCAAGGGCTGGATCTCGGCGCTACGGGTGCCTTTGAGGAGCTTTATTACCTGCTGGAGGAGGCCTTTATCGGTGACAAGCTGAGCCCGGCCTTTCTCTATCAGGTGCAGAGCATGCAGCCATTCAATACCAACCCGCTGTTTGCCATCTTGCACGAAGCTATCTATGCCGAAGGGGAGGCGACTCGCTGGGCCGCCGCCCGGGTCAGGGGGGAATTCCCGGCGGTGAACTGGGCACCCGGCAAGGATTTCGCCTTCACCGGCGAGATGGTTTACCCCTGGATGTTCGAGCAGTTCCGCGAGTTGCTGCCCCTGAAAGAGGCTGCCCATCAGTTGGCCAACAAGGCTGACTGGGGGGCGCTCTATGACTCGGCACAGCTTGCCCGCAACAAGGTGCCGGTAGCCTGCGCCGTCTATCCCGAGGATATGTATGTGGAGTTTGACTACAGTCGCGAAACTCTGCGTGGCCTTGGCAACAGTCGTGCCTGGATCACCAATGAATATGAGCACAACGGTTTGCGCGCCGATGGTGAAGAGATTCTTGATCGTCTGATCGCGTTGAATCGCGACCGTTAATTGTCGTTATCGGCAATCATCGCGGGAGTCCGGACTCCCGCGATGATTGTTATGGATGGTTGTTATGAAAGCGTGACGCCCTGAACCTTGCCCCGCGCCTGCCAGACGATGAGTGGATAGCCGGCTGATTAATTTCCCCCTCTTTCACTGTTTCTGCCGATCCCTCACCATATACTTGCCAAACGACTCTGTATTGAGCCGCGGTCAAACCGATTGACCAACTCGTGCTCGTTACCATTAGAAAGTCGCTCTACCGCTCTGTATCCCGCGTATCAGATATGCCATCTCTGCATGCCCCGCAATCCGGGGTAGGGGATGGTCGTGCTTTTCAATCAAGATAAGGATGTATGATGAGAAAGTCTCTGTTGGCCTGCTCCCTGTTGCTGTGCCCTGTCGTGTTTGCTGCCACCCCCCATTGGGAATATAGCGGTGAGGCGGGGCCTACCCACTGGGCCAAGCTGACCCCTGAGTTTGGCCAGTGTGCGGGTAGCAATCAGTCGCCGGTTGACCTGAACGGATTGGTCGAGGCCAAACTGGCCCCGCTGGTACTCCACTATCAGGCGGGTGGCAACACAGTGGTCAACAATGGTCATACCGTGCAGGTCGGTTATGCCCCGGGCAGCATTTTGCAACTCGATGGCACCAGGTTTGAGCTCAAGCAGTTCCACTTCCACGCCCCGAGTGAAAACCTCATCGAGGGCAAATCCTATCCGCTGGAAGGGCATCTGGTGCACGTCAGTGACAAGGAAGAGATCGCCGTGGTGGCGGTGATGTTCGAGGCTGGCAAGGCCAATCCTGCGCTGGCGGCAGCTTGGAGTGCATTACCTGCCAAGGTGGGGGAGATCCAGGCCCTCAAGGCGCCGCTCTCTGCTGAGCAACTGCTGCCGGAAAGCCATGACTACTATCGCTTCAGCGGTTCCCTTACAACGCCTCCCTGCTCGGAAGGGGTGCGCTGGCTGGTGATGAAGCAGCCGGTTGAGGTCAGTCAGGCCCAGATCGACGCCTTCAAGGCGGTGATGCACCACCCCAACAACCGACCGGTGCAGCCCCTCAATGGGCGCGTGGTACTGCAATAACACAGCGTTGCAATAGCGCTGCAGATAGCAAAAACAACAAAGAGGGCCGCGAGGCCCTCTTTTACATGGCGAGGTATCGGTGTGCAATTAAAGCGCGGCGGCGATGCGGGCGCCAAGCGCCGCGTTGTTCAGTACCAGCTGAATGTTGGCCGCCAGTGAGTTGCCGCCGGTCAGCTCGCAGACGCGGGCCAGCAGGAAGGGGGTTGACGCCTTGCCCTTGATCCCCTGCTCATCCGCTTCACGCAGCGCTTGGGCAATGGCTGCGTCGATATCAGCTTTCGGCATGGCGTGTGCGGTCGGGATGGGGTTGGCCACCACGGCGCCGCCCGCCAGTCCCAGCTCCCACTTGAGGCGCAGCGCCTCGGCGATGGCCGCCGGGGTATCGAGGCGATAATCGACCTTGAAGCCGCTCTCGCGGGTGTAGAAGGCTGGCAGCTCCTCGGTTTGATAGCCGATCACCGGTACGCCCTGGGTCTCCAGATACTCCAGGGTCAGCCCGATATCGAGTATCGACTTGGCTCCGGCGCAGACTACGGCCACCGGCGTTTGTGCCAGCTCCTGCAGGTCGGCTGAGATATCGAAGGTCTCCTGCGCACCGCGATGTACCCCGCCGATCCCGCCGGTGGCAAAGACCCGGATCCCCGCCATGGCGGCGATGATCATGGTGGAGGCGACCGTGGTGGCCCCCATCCCCTTGCGTGCCAGCACGAACGGAATGTCGCGGCGGCTGCACTTGGTAACCGCATGGCCAGCCCGACCGAGGGCCTCCAGCGCACCGGCATCCAGTCCCACCTTGAGGCGGCCATCGAGGATGGCGATGGTGGCTGGAATGGATCCGTTATCGCGCACCACCTGCTCCACCTGACGGGCCGTCTCCACGTTCTGCGGATAGGGCATGCCGTGGGAGATGATGGTGGATTCGAGGGCAACCACCGGTTTGCCAGCAGCTAGCGCGGCAGCCACTTCCGGTTGGATATCGAGGTAAGCGTTCAGCATGAGTACTCCTCCAGTATGCGGTCAACGGCGGTCTTGCTCAGACCGGAAAAAACGGTATCGGAACAATTGACGGTGAGGGCGGCGCAGCCCAAGGCAAAGCGGGTGGTTTGGGCAATGTCGAGCTCTTGCAGCCAGGCGTGGGCGAGGCCAGCCATAAAGGCATCCCCGCCGCCGGTGACGTTGAGCACCGGACTACCCAGCACAGGCAGGTGGCCCTGTTGCTCGCCATCGCTGTAAAAGATCCCCTGTTCACCCAGACTGAGGAACAGTCGCTTGACCCCGGCGCGGTGGAACCAGGCGGCCACCATGGGCCAGGTTTCGGGCCCGGCGATGGTCATGCCGCACAACTGCTCGGCTTCACTGCGATTGGGTTTGAGGGTGTGGATCTTGCCGAGCCAGGGGCGGATCTTCTCCACCTTGGCCACCGAAACGGTATCGACAAAGATGGCGTGCTCTCCCTGCCGCTCGAACAGCCAGTCGAGGGTGTGGATGGCCAGATTGGTGTCGAGCACCCAAAGCCGGGCACCGCCGAGAAAGCCACCGAGCGGGGTCAGGCGGGCAGGGGTGAGCTGCTCTATGATGGCCATGTCGTTGATGGCGCAGCTCATTTCGCCGCTGCCATCATGCAGGCTGAGGTAGCAAGAGGTAGTGTGGCCATCGAGCACCAGGGTCTGGCGCACATCGACGCCGGCCCGCTGGCTTACCTCCAGCAGATGATGACCATACTGGTCGTTGCCGACCGCTGTAAGCAGCCGGGTGTCGCTGCCGAGCCGCGCCAGATTCTCGGCGATATTGCGGCCAACACCACCTGCCGAGGTGCGCACCTTGCCCGGGTTGGAGTCGCCGAGCAGCAGGTTGTCATGGCTGGTGCCACAAATATCCATATTGGCACCGCCGATCACCACTACGTAGGGGCCTTCTCGCAGTACATAACCTCTGCCTTGCACATATCCCTGCCGGATCAGGCTGGAGATGTGGCTGGCCAGCGCGGAGCGGCTGATGCCGAGGCGATCGGCCAGATCCTGCTGGGCAATCATGGGATCCTGACGCAGCAGGGCTAGGATCTCTTGTTCACGCTCAGTCATAGACAAACATCCATTTACAAACGTTTGTCCATTATTGCTGGGAAACGTTTGCTGGCTATCGGCTTGTACAAAATTTGTCGGCTTGCGCACAAAAAATCGACATTCAAAGCTGGGTTGGCAAGCGGTTTAGCCGGGGAGGGGACTTTTAACGGGTCGGTGGCCCTGCAACGGCTTATAATGGCCGTCGCAAGATGAGGAGAGATGATGGAAAAGAGTGCATTCTGCTGCGTGGGGTTGGTCAATCCCAAGTCCCCGGAAAATGTCGGTTCCGTGATGCGGGCTGCGGGTTGTTACGGGGTGGACGAGGTCTACTACACCGGCAACCGCTTCGAGCTGGCGCGCCGCTTTGCCACTGATACCAAGCAGATGGTGGAGAAGATCCCGCTGCTCGGGGTGGATGATCTGATGGCGTTTATCCCGCAGGGATGCGTGCCCGTGGTGGTCGATCTGATCGACGGCGCTACACCGCTCCCCGACTATGTCCATCCGGAACGCGCTTTTTATATCTTCGGGCCGGAGGATGGTACGCTCGATCCTGCCCTCTATGGCGCGGTGAAAGATGTGGTTTATGTGCCGACCAGTGGCTGTATGAATCTGGCGGCCTCGGTCAATGTGATCCTCTACGACCGCTTGGCCAAGGGAATGAGGGGAGAGTAATTAGCGCAACGTTATCATTCAGTCTGCAGGACTGGCAGCCACTTTCTGTTCCAGTTCTTCGATAAAACCCTGATAGTAGTCATAGAGTTGATAGTGCTTATAGATCTCTGCCAGACCCCCGCTGCGGATCAACTCAACCATTCCCTTATCCCAGAGCTGTAACATCCGGTTGCCTTGCTGGGTATCGGCAAAAATGGGATAGGTCGGGATCCAGCGCAGGAAGACGCGATGCAGCTCGGGAGGGATAGCCTCATCCACATAGAGCACGCCGGCAGTGAGGTAAAAGCGATATCGCTCTTTACCAAGCAGTTGCAGGGCCAGCTCATCGCTGTCAATTTCATGCCACTGCATGGTGACCGCAATGTACTTGTCGAATGCCCAGCCCCGCCGCCATATCACGGTTTGCCCTTCCAGACTTTTCTCCCCTTGCCACTGGGGTTGCCATTTCTTGAGCATGAACACGGTCAGGTCATCCGCTGATGCCGGATAGCGAGATTGCTGGACGCCGGATACTTCATCGCGATATACCCCCATGGCGATATCTCCCCCTTTTTTTGCAATGACAGCGAGAGCGCGCTTATAGGGCACAATATGGGGGGTTACCTGATAGCCGTGAGGCTGGTAGATGGCTCGCACCAGATCCAGATAGAGGCCTTTGCCATCCTTTTGACAAAAACCGGGCCAATCATCGCAATAAACGTCAATAGACTCTGCCCGGCAATTCGCCGCAGTGAACAGACAACAGAGCAACAGACAGATGCGTAGCATGGTCAGAGCTGGCCTCGCTGGGGCAGAGGAAAAAACACTGATACCCTACTTTATACCATGGCATTGATGGCGACGGCGTACAGAAAAAATCCCTGATGTTCATTTTGCGACAGGGTCGAGAGTTATTTTCAATCTGATGGTTATGATGAACTCAAGATTCAATAGTACCCCAATCAGTAGAGGAGACTGCATTATGCCATCGATCAAAACTCTGCTTTGTCCTGTCGATTTTTCCCAAATGTCCCGGGCGGTACTCGACTATGCCGTATTCATGGCGCAGAGCCATGAGGCCCAGCTCAAGCTGATCCATGTCGTAGACCAACTGCACGGCTTTGACAGTTACAAAATTCTTCATATGACAGCCGTTGAGATCACTCACGAAATGGAGCGTCAGGCCAGAGCCCAACTCAAAGAGCTGATTGCCACCCTGCCTATTCCGGCAACGTTTGATATTCGCTTTGGTAGGGCAGCGGATGAAATCATTATCCAGGCCAAGGAAGACGAGGTTGAACTGATCGTTATGGGGAGTCACGGCCGCTCCGGCATCAGCCATCTGCTGGTAGGCAGCGTTGCCGAATCCGTGGTGCGTCATGCTCCGTGCCCGGTCCTGGTGGTGCGCCAATAACTCGTCCCGTTTAGTATGAGAGCGTGACAAACAAGGCCAGCGATTGCTGGCCTTGTGTTTTATGGTGTTGTGCCCGCTAGCCGTGGGCGTAGATGACACTGCCCCCTTTTATGGTATCTATGATGGCCCTGGCTTGTTCCTTTGGCAGGGCGGGACAGCCCCAGCTGCGGCCCAGTTTGTCATATTTGCGCAGATGGTTTGGGCTGGCATAGGCGGCGCCATGCACCACGATGGCACGTTTGCGGGCATTGCAGTTTTTGCCGGGGCTGAGCCCATCCAGCCGCAGGGAGTAGCCATGCTTGCCCAAGTAGGTTTCTGCGGTACGATAGACGCCGAGGGAGCTTTGTCGGGAGTTGAGCTGGTTGGAAAAGCGCTCTGCGGCTAGTTCACCTGAGTTGCGGCCATGGCTTACCCAGGTGTGATAAAGCAGTTTGTGACGTTTCATGTCGATGACGAACAGCCTGCGCTGAGTCGAAGGCTTGCTGTAATCAATGATGGTCAGGATGGATTTTTGCTTGCTGCGTACGCTTTGATAGCTGACAAGGGCTTTTTGAAAGGTTTGTCTGTCGAGTTTGCCGGCCAGCCCAAGCTGCTGATAGAGGTTGCGCTCACTACTGGCGGCGCTATTCCCGCTCCAGCCGATGCTCACCAGCAACAGTAACACTGGCCACAGTGGCCCCCACCGTTTTCCGAGTAACTCTGTCATCCCTGCTCCCCTCTTTGCGCATCCTTGCTTGTCCAACGGGCTGAAATTACAGCTATCCGCTCGATAGTTATATGCAAGGTGCTGAAAACGCGCAATAAAAAACCGGCCGCAGAGCGGCCGGAAGAAATTCAAACAGTAGACATTGGTTTCACAGGGTATAACCGACAGTCAACCTTTTAGAAGTTGTACTGCAGGGCGACAGCAACAACGTCGTCGGTGTTCTTGCCCAGAGAGTTGGTGGACTTGCCATCAACAGAGTCAAGCAGGTTCAGCTTGTAGTCAACGTAGGCGTTGAAGTTCTCGGTAAAGTTGTACCAGGCACCGATGGATACGTACTCGGTGTAGGTGTCGTCAATGCCGTGGGCAGTATCTTTGACGTCAGTGCGCAGGTAAGCCAGAGAAGGCTTGAACTTGCCGATGGTGTACTGGGCAACGGCTTCGTAACCATCCATCTTCTCGGCGTAGCCGTTGTTGACGAACAGGTGGTTCTCACCGTGGGAATAGGTTGCCGCCAGATAGAGGTCGCCTGCAGCATATTTGGCACCGAAGCCCATCAGCTTGGCATCTTTCTCGCCGCCAAAGGCTGCGTAGCGGGCCTGTTCGGCAGTTTTGCCAGCCTGGTTGTATGCAGCGCCCAGGCTCAGACCCATATCGAAGTCATAGTTGGCAGAGAAGGCAAAGCCCTCTTTGGAACCAGTGCTGTTCCAGCTCTCACCGTTGTAGAGGTTACCGTTGAAGGACTCGGCAATGGCGCTGCGGCCAGCATTTTGCGGGTTATTGTTACCAGTGAACTGGGCACCCAGAGTCAGACCTTCGTAGTTGAAGATGTACTGAGCCAGACCGTTGGTACGGCCGGTACCGAATACTTCGGTATCTTTGCCCAGGCCATCACCACCCCATTCGGGCAGTACGTCGGTATAGTTGTTTACGGCCTTGGTGAACAGACCATCCTGACGGCCATAACTGAAGGCACCGAAGCGATCGTGCTGGATGCCGGCATAGGCGTAACGCAGTTCATCGTTGTCAGAACCGGAGGTCGGCAGGTTGTATTCGGCAAAGCCGAATGCCTTCATCTCGGGAGCGATCTTGGTCTCGCCAGCAACGTGCAGACGGAAGTAGCTCTGATCTCCTTCGGCGCTGTTGTTGTCAGTGCCGTAGTAGGCACCCTGGGCACGGCCACCGATATCCAGCTTGGTGTCGTTCTGGTTGTAAACGGTAGCAGCGTGGGCGCCACTGGCCAGCAGCAAGCTGGAGATGGCCATAGTCAGTGCAGACTTTTTCATATCCTTATTTCCTCTGATGTAAACACTTCCGAACCTGTGGTCGGTTCTATGGAAATCGGAAAGGGTCCGATAGCCACACGGTAGGCGCTTGAACCTTGACTGGGCCTGAATCTGTCGTCGTTTAATTTGGTGCTGAAGGGCGCTGTTGATACTGGATATGACGTTTTTTGACAGGTTAAAAAGAGATTAAATTCAATGAATTATTCTCTATTGGCTGTTTTGACATTAAAGCTGGCCTGACCAATAAGGTCGATGACTCAAGTTGTGAGGCGAATCACGAAGGGGGAGAAGAGTGGCGGGAGGAAAATGGGACAGGAGCACTTGCCGTGCTCCTGTCAGGCGGTCAGCTTGCTTTTTGCCACAGTGTCATCAGCAAATCCTGTTCCAGCTGTGCCGGACCTTGCTGGATAAAGGCATGGCGCTGTTCGCCGTTGGCGCGCCAGCCGAGACGGCTTGTCTCCAGAATAAAGGCGCGCATGGTCTGATCCATAGAGATAGGGAACTGGCAGCGCTCCTGGCTTACCAGCCGGAGACCGGCAAGCGAGGGCCAGCTTAAAGGGTGTTCCATACTCACCGGATTGAGGCTGACCCGCAGTTGCCACTGATGACGCGGGCCCGGCTGCAGATAGAGCAGATAGCCACCGGGGGCCAGCCAGCTGACCAGCTGTTCCGTCTTGACCTTGAGATCGTTGACCAGCAGCACCTGAGCAGAGCCCGGTTGCAACGGCGCGCGAGCGGGATCGGCAATGACAAACTGGCCGTCCGGCTGCGCTTTTTTGGCGGCAAAGATGGTGTTCTTGGCGATATCAACCCCAGCAAACTGCCAGCCGGGCAGGCGCTCTGCCAGCGCGCGGCAGTAGTAGCCTTCACCACATCCCAGATGAACCAGCTCTTGTGGGGCAAGGGGAGCGAGCAGGGAGGCCATGGCCTCGACCAGCGGCAGTTGGTGGCCGGCTTCCAGGAAATGGTGCTTGGCGCGCATCAGGGCACGGCTGTCGCTGTCTTTGGGGTTTTTCTTGCCGGGGATGAGATCCAGATAACCTTCCGGTGCCGGATCGAAGTGATGCTTGTTGTCGCAATAGCGCCCCTGGGAGGCTTCATGAAGATGGAGCGGACTGCGGCAACGGGGACATTGAAGGTGCATAGTAACTCTCTGGGCGAATGCCGGAACAGTGAAGGGCGTTCGGGATTATAGGGGAGAGGATAAAAAAGGCTGCCGTAGCAGCCTTTTTTATCCCAAGGCCTCAGTCAGCCCTGCGGACGGGTCATCAGCGAGTGCCAAATACCACAATGGTCTTGCCGTGAGCAGAGATGAGCTCCTGCTCTTCCAGCATCTTGAGGATGCGGCCCACGGTTTCACGGGAGCAGCCGACGATCTGGCCGATCTCCTGACGGGTTATCTTGATCTGCATCCCATCCGGGTGGGTCATGGCATCTGGCTGCTTGGCCAGGTTGAGCAGAGTCTGGGCGATCCGGCCGGTCACATCCAGGAAGGCGAGGTTACCCACTTTCTGGCTGGTGTGCTGCAGGCGCTTGGCCATCTGGCCAGAGAGACGCATCAGAATGTCCGGGTTGACCTGGATCAGCTGGCGGAACTTCTTGTAAGAGATCTCGGCCACTTCGCAAGAGCCTTTGGCGCGAACCCAGGCGGAACGCTCGGGATTCTCGTTCTCCTCGAACATCCCCATCTCGCCCAGGAAGTCACCCTGGTTCAGATAGGAGAGGATCATCTCTTTGCCCTCATCGTCCTTGATCAAGACGGCCACAGTGCCCTTGACGATGTAGTAGAGGGTCTCCGCTTTTTCACCCGCATGGATCAGGGTGCTCTTCGCGGGATACTTATGAATGTGGCAGTGCGACAAGAACCATTCCAGGGTGGGATCGCTTTGCGGTTTGCCAATAACCATGAGAATTCCTCTGTAGTGTCTTTTTATGGACTTGTGCGTCCGGGCAAGCTGCCAATCTTGCCATTCCTTGTATTAGTCGCAGTAGGATAAGAGCCTTTGTCTGTGCTGACAAGGCTTTGCGCCCTTTTGCAAGAGCCCTTTGGGTAATGCCTGCTGCGCTGCTTCGGCCATTCTAGGGAAGATAGAGGTCGGAGATGTTGATTTTGATCTATTTCCATCCCAACTCCCCCTGTTCGGCAGAGATAAGCGACTGGGTTATGCTAGGGATCCATCATCACGATTAACAGGAGAGAGTGCGAGATGAAAGCCAAGGTCAGCTGGGTGGAAGGGATGAAGTTTGTGGGTGAGAGTGAATCCGGTCACAAGGTGATCCTGGATGGAGCCAACCCCGGTGAGGGGGCCAGCCCGATGGAGATGATCCTGCTGGCGGTCGGTGGCTGCAGCTCTATTGATGTGGTCTCCATCCTAGAAAAAGCGCGCCAGTCGGTGACCGCTTGTCATGTCGAGGTCAGTGGCGAACGGGTTGATAGCGTGCCCCGGGTTTTCGAGAAGATTAATCTGCACTTCGTGGTGACAGGCAAGGGATTGGCAGAGAAACAGGTGGCCAGAGCGGTCGATCTGTCGATGGAAAAATACTGTTCTGTTTCCCTGATGTTGGAAAAAGCGGTACAAATTACCCATAGTTATCAAATTGTTGAAGCTTGATAACTGACGATTGTTTCGTTGGTACCCTGGCATAAGGCCGTCACATGAGGCCTCTGCACAAGGCCATTACATAAGGCCATCACATAAGGAAAGTGCAATGAAAAAATTGATCGCTCTGCTTCCCCTGTTGGGTCTGGCGGCGTGCAGCAGCCCGCAACCTACCCAGTATCAATACAGCCAATACCAGTGTGGCGAAGAGATGCTGGCCATTACCTATGATGCCCAGGCTGACATGGTGCAGTTCCCCTATGCCGGGGTTTACCACAAACTGGCGCGTGTGGAGTCAGAGTCTGGCGCCAAATATTCTGACGGCCTGACCACCTTCTGGAATCAGGAGAAACAGGCGCTCCTCACCCAGAAAGGGGTTACGCTGCTTACCTGTACGCTCAAATAAGTGTCCACAGATATCTGAAGGCGTGCAGCTTCGTGTCCCAGTCTGGCCAAGACCAGACTGGGACAAAACTGTGAGACCACAAAAAACGGCTTGCCGGGAGGCAAGCCGTTTTTCTATCCATCCCTTTTCAATAAGCCAGCATTAACTGTTAATTGGTCGGGACGCTATGAAGCAGTTCGGCAGCGAGCTGCTGGCTGAGCGACTGACGTTGGCTATCAGCAATGCTTACATCGCTGGTCAGCTGGATGATGCTGCTCCAGACTGCTTTCTGGGTTTTGCGATCGAGCAGCACTATGGCCAGCGAGCCTTTGCGCTGGTTGGCCGAGGCATAGACCCCGGGCGTCATGCCGAGGCGGGCGAAAATCTCGCCATCGCTCATATCCTTGCCGCCCGCGACGCCTATGGCGACCCACAGATCCGCCTCGTCGAGCGGCGCACTCTGCCACCCCTTGCCATTGAGCTCCCGGCTCACCGCCTGCTGCATCGGCTCCAGCCACCCTTCCGCCAGCTCACCGGCGAATTGATACTGCTCGGCCAGGGCGTAGCGCGGGGTTGCGCCATAGGTCCAGTTGCCAATCGGACGAACCAGCATGGTGCCGGACTCCAGCGTGGGGGCCGTCGGCCCGCTGCTGCAGCCGCCAAGCAGGGCGGCCAATACCACAGAGATAAACGCTAACCGCATTGTGAACTCCTTGGCTTAAGTGATCTTGCCGGTTTCAAGTAGTTGCTGGATGAGTGGCTTAAGGATCAACTCCATGGCAAACCCCATCTTGCCACCCGGCACGACGATGGTATTCATTCGTGACATGAATGAGCCGTCGATCATCGACAACAGATAGGGAAAATCGACCTGTTTTATGCCGCGAAACCGGATCACCAGCATACTCTCGTCCAGACTCGGGATCACCTTGGCACTGAAGGGATTGGAGGTGTCCACTGTCGGCACCCGTTGGAAGTTGATATGGGTGCGCGAGAACTGCGGGGTGATGAAGTTGATGTAATCATCCATGGAGCGGACTATGGAGTCGGTTACGGCCTCACGGGAGTGGCCGCGCTCCGAGGTATCGCGGATCAGCTTCTGGATCCACTCCAGGTTGACGATGGGCACCACGCCGATGAGAAAGTCCACGTGGCGGGCTACGTTGTGATCCTCAGTGACCACACCACCGTGCAGCCCTTCATAAAACAGCAGGTCAGTGTCGCTCGGCAGATGCTGCCAGGGGGTGAAGGTGCCGGGCATCTGGTTGAAGGGGACCGCCTCGTCAAAGCTGTGCAGATAGCGGCGATACTGGCCGGTGCCATCCTGGCCATAGCCCTGAAAAAAGCTCTCCAGCAAGCCGAAGTCATTGGCCTCGGGGCCAAAATAGCTGATGTGGCGTCCTTGTTCACGCGCCTTGCGGATTGCCACATCCATCTCGGGGCGGGTGTAGCGGTGAAAACTGTCACCTTCCACCACGGCTGCCTGATAACCCAATTGGTGGAACATGGATCGAAAGGCGATGGTGGAGGTAGAGGTACCGGCACCGGACGACCCGGTGACGGCGATAATGGGATGCTTGGCCGACATAGAATGCTCTCTTCCTTGGGAGTTTCGTTATACGGGCGTGAACCCGAGATGGTCAAGACGGCTCATTGAAACGAGCGCGTGGCACAATATTGACCGATTCATGCAACTCGCTATAGACGATCACGGCGATGCCTTGCTGTAATTGAGTCCTTACCATAGCGACTTTGGCTTCAAGCGAAACATCATGCTCGCCATATTCGGTGCCTTCTTGCAGCACAAACTGTTCGATCAGGTTGGTCAGGGTATCGGCATCCAACGCTTGCCAGGGGATTATCATGAAGGGATCTCGATGCAAAAGGGTATAACCGTCAGCTATTGTTGTGCGCAATAAAATGAGTGCAACCTCTTTTTACGCGTTTCGTGGAGTGTGAGACATGTTGTCTGAAGAGCAACGCCGGGCCCCCTCAACGATATCGGCTCACATGGATCTTGCTTGTCGCCAGGCCATCAGTCGCGGCATGGTCTGGTTCTGGTTGCTGAACTGGCTGGTTGTGCTGTTTCTGGCGATACGCTACCAGGTCTACAGCCAGGCAGGCCTGGCCAGTGACGGTACTCTGCCATGGCGCTTTCAGAGTGAGCTGGGCTTTGTCATGGTCGTGCTGCTGCTGCTGCCGGTTGCAGCCCTGCTCTGCAATCATCTGCAGGATCGAGTCTGGCTATGGTGCGCATTGGTCGTAATGCTGGTCTGGGGGGGCGTCTGGACGCTGCATATCTTCACCATTGGTGAAGTTGAGCTGCGAGGAGGGGCAAGTTATGCCAACGGGATCATGCGCCTCAATTTACTGGCTGCGCTGATCGCGTTTTATCCCGACCGACGCGTGTTGTATGCCTATCTCAGTGTACCGTTGCTATTTGGCGTTGCGCGTTTGTGGTGGCTGGAGGTGGATTTTCCGCAGCTTTATCTGCTTGAGGTGGTATGTACCATAATGGCGCTGGAGGTTGGTCGCCGGATGCTGCATCGCTGGTTTGAATTGGCCGTGATGCGTGAGCATGACAATCTGGCCCTGTTGCGGCGCCTCGATGCACTGGCCAAGCAGGATCCACTGACTGGTCTTGCCAATCGGCGCCACTTCAGTCAGGAGCTCGAACGCTGCAAAGCCCATAGTCAGTCGAGCGGCGCCCCGCTTGCCCTTATCCTCATCGATGTGGACTACTTCAAACGCTTTAACGATCACTATGGCCATCAGGCGGGGGATGTCTGCCTGCGGGAGGTGGCGCAGTTGATGATGCGTTCGGTGCGCAGTGAGGCGGATCTGGCCGCCCGTTATGGCGGCGAGGAGTTTGTGTTGCTACTGCCCGATGCCGACAGGCAGAGCGCCGCTGCGGTAGCGCGGCGGCTGCAGGATGGGCTGGCCGAATTGCAGCTTGAGCATCTGGCATCCGATGTTGCCAGTCGGGTGACCATCAGTCAGGGGATCGCGACACTGGAAGGCGGGGAGAGTGGTGAGCAGCTACTGGCGCGGGCCGACCAGGCCCTCTACATGGCCAAGGCTGGGGGTCGCAATCAGTTCTGCACCGCACCCTGAGTCTGTTCGGCAATCCAGTGACTGATCCGCTCATCCAACCAGAACTTTGGCCGCCAGGGGGTGCCGTGCAGAAAACCGACATGGCCGCCGCGCTGGCTCAGCTCATAGCGCACCGTGGGCGAGAGTTGATCCGGCCGGGGAATGACCGCGTGTGACATAAAGGGATCGTCGGCGGCGTGCAGGATAAGGGTCGGGATGGGGATTTGAGCCAGCAGCGGTAGTCCCGAGCAGCTCTGGTAGTAGTGGCTGGCACTGTGAAAGCCGTGCAGCGGAGCGGTGACCAGTTCGTCAAAATCGCGCAGGGTGGCAATCTGCTCCACTTGCCGGGGCTGCCAGCGTTCACTCGCTTTCTGCTGTTGGCTGATCTTGCTGAGCAAATTGCGGCGCATGGTACGCAGCAGATAGTTCTGATAGACCTTTGAGAAACCCTGATTGACCCGTTCGGCACAGCTGGCCAGTTGCAGCGGGGCTGAGACTACCACTGCCGCTTTCAATGCCGCAGGACAGGCCCGTGCCAGCAAGTTGACCAGCATATTGCCACCCAGTGAAAAGCCGATGGCGATCAGCGGTTTGCCCGGGAAGCGTTGGCTCAGCTCGGCAATCAGCTCCTGCGCATCACCGATGGCGCCGGAGTGATAGGCATGCAGGTGGCGATTGGGCTCGCCGCTGCAGCCACGAAAGTGCATCAGCACGGCCTCTCTGCCCTCTTGCTGCAGATGGGTGAATAATCCCTTGGCATAGTGGGAGTGAATGCTCCCCTCCAGCCCGTGAAAGACCACCACCAGTGGTCGCGAATCTGTCGTGATCTCGCCGCTCCAGGCGAGATCGACAAAATCCCCGTCAGTCAGTTCGAAGCGCTCGGCCACAAATCGGGCCGGAGTCCGGCGCAGCCATTTGGGCAATATGGTCTGCAGATGAGGATTGCGGGCCCACCAGGGGGCGTGGAAGTGGCTTTCGGTCAGCATGGCGTCGTCGGTCTGGGTCGAAGATAGAGGGGCGAGAGGTGTTCAGCTCCCGCCAGTCATTGGCTTATTTCAGCAGGCGATCGTGATGTTCGGCACCGCGCAACATGGCCTGGATCAGCTCGTTGGCCTCGAACTTGGTCAGCGCCTCATGGGCGCCCACCTGATGGGCCCGCTCCACACTGATCTCGCTGGAGAGGGAGGTGTGCAGGATGATGTAGGCCCCCGCCAGTTTGCTGTCGCTCTGTACCTCGAAGGCCAGCTCGTAGCCATCGAGCCCAGGCATCTCGATATCGCTCACCAGAATATCGATGGGGGTCTGCTGGCTGGCACGTTGTTGCATCAGGGTCAGTGCGTCCTTGCCATTGGTACAGACCTCATAAGGGATATTGATGTAATCGAGGGCTGCCATCAGCTGGCGACGGGCGACCGAGGAGTCATCAACCAGCAGGATCCGCATCGGCTTGATCCGCTCCCGCTGCACATCGGTCAGCACCGGATAGAGGTGGCTCGGATCGTCCGGATAGACCCGGGAGAGGATCAGCTCCACATCCAGCAGCTGGATCAGCTGGTCATTGACCCGGGTGACACCAGTCACAAACACATTGTGGCCGAGGGCGGCGGGAGGTGACTCGATATCGCGCCAGTTGCACTCGGTGATCTTGTCGATGCCTCGCACCAGAAAGCCCACCAGGGTGCGGCGGCAATCGGTGATGATGATGAAGCAGTGGGGCATCTCCTCCTTGCTGATGGGGCGATAACCCACCGCCATCGCCATGTCGATCACCGGAATAGTGGCGCCGCGCATATTGGCGGCCCCCAGCACGGTCGGATGCGAGTGCGGCATGGCGGTCAGCTGGGTGTAAGGGACTATCTCCTTTACCTTGAGGGTGCCTATGGCAAAGGATTGCTGGGCTGAAAGGTGAAACAGCAACATGCCCTGGGATTGATTGGCTTTGCTCGTCATGGCAGATGTCCTGTTGGTCGAAAGGTTGGCAGTCACTTCAGGCCTTTAGCATAAAGGATTACGGGGGGGATGGCCCTTCCTTGTTAACGACCATCTGGCAAAAAACTGGACTCGTTCAGCCAATTTAGTTGGCGCATTCATACCTGTGTCCGGTTATTGAGCTCCATCTTCGCCAACACCCCACAGCTGGCAGATCGCTTGCAATGTGGCCTCATCGGCATAACCCAGCTTGCTGGCCACCTGCGCGGGTTTGCTGCCGCCCTTGAGCAATCTGAGCGCCTGCAGCAGTTGCCACTGTTGTTGCAATTCACTCCCTTCCACCGGCACATCGGCTTGTTGTGCCCACAGTTGCAGAGACTCCGGCTGGCCATTGGCCAGCGCTTGCCAACAGGCTTGCAGCTTACCGTAACCCTGCTGGCTGATGGCGCACTGTTGCAGCTCATCCAGGATCACCTGCAGTCGCTGACCGTAGGCCCCTTGCCACTCTTTCGGACGTTGCCACCGGGCCAGAGAGTCGAGCAGGGCATCGAGCAGCGGAGTGGCTTGTAGCCAGCCTGCCTGCTGCGGCTGAGCCACGCGCAAAGAGACGCTCAGCTGATCGTACTCGCAACCGCTGAGGGGGCTGAAGGCCGCAAGGGCATCGGCGCAGAGCCAGAAGCTGCTGCCTGCCGGCAGCAACAGCTCATGTTGGCCCAGTCTCAGCAGCGCGGCGCCCCGGGTGATCCGCAACAGCTGCCCGACCGGAGTTCGTTTGCGGTTGCCGGCGTGCAGGCCCTGGCAGGAAAAATGGTGATACTCGATGGCGTGATGCATGTAAAAACCCTGATATGATGCTGCCTGGAGGTAACAAATATGGAAACCAGACGTAAAAAACGCTTCATTGCCGGTGCAGTCTGCCCGGCGTGCGGCAAGTTGGACAACATGATGCTGTATCTGGAGCATGGAGTCGAGAAGGTGACCTGCGTCGCCTGTGGCGATACCCAGGTACAAACGCCTGCCGAGGTCGACAAGCAGACTCGCGAGGCGGAAGAGGTGATCGGGGTGTTTCGCCCCTGATGTGGCAACGGCGGGTGGAGTGCGGGTCTCCTCGCTGACGCTGTTGCCGTTTTTTTCGTCACTCCGTGGCGCCGCACGGCATATGCGCGGCCCGCTTTTTAGGGTATTCTGAGCCCGTTTTTTTCTATCCGCAGGATCCTGACATGAAAGTAGCTCCTCTGAGCGTGGTTACGCTGGAATACACAGTCACCGACGAGCACGGTGAAGTCATCGACAGCACTGTCGGCAAAGAGCCGCTGGTCTATCTGCACGGCACCCGTTACCTGGTCTCTGGCCTGGAAGCCGAGCTGGAAGGTCGCGCGGTAGGTGAAGCCTTCGAAGTGACTCTGGCACCGAGCCAGGCCTACGGCGAATATGACGAGACACTGGTACAAGAAGTACCGGGCGAGCTGTTCGACGGCATGGAAGTCTCCGAAGGGGATACTTTTGTGGCTGAAACCGACGATGGTCACCGTCCGGTGACCGTGGTTGAAGTGTCCGAAGAGTTCGTCAAAGTGGATGGCAACCATCCGCTGGCAGGCGTAACCCTGGGCTTCAAGGTCGAGATCAAGGACGTGCGTGCCGCCACTGCCGAAGAGCTGGCCCACGGCCACGTTCACGGTGCCGGTGGTTGCGGTCACGATCACGGTCATGACCACGATCACGGCGGCTGCTGTGGTGGTCATGGTCACGACCACGATGAGGATCACGGCCACGGCGGCTGCTGCGGTGGCGGCGGTTGTGGTGGCAAGGGCCATCACCACTGATCACGGCCATGCCGATGATAAAAAAACCCGCGTGAACGCGGGTTTTTTTTATTGGCTGACAGCTATGCCAAGCCATGTTGCCTGACCAGAGATGGCACCGGATCAGTAGTGCGGCGGCGGGGTCTCTTCGGCCATGCTGGCAATCTGGCTGGGCTGTACGCTTTGCAGTTTGTCGATCAGCAGCTGGATCTGGTATTTGAGTCGATCGATTTCACGGCCCTGGGTGGTTACCTCGTCGTTGAGCTGCTCTATGGTGTACTCCGCATAGGCGAGACGGGTTTCCAGGGTTTCGATGCGATCGTTAAGTTGCTGACTCATGGGCCTTCGGGTCCTTACTTGATTGTCCAGATTTCGGCCAGACCACTGGAGCTGGCACTGACAAGGTGGCTATTGTCGCGCAAAGCGACGCCGTAGACTACTGCGCTGGGCGGTTTCACCTTGGGTTGCGGCGAGACGCGCCAGCTCTGCAGCAGGGCACCATCGCTCACTTGCCACAGGGAGAGCTGACGGGAAGGGGCGCCGGTGATGAGCCACTTGCCATCGTTGGCAAAGCGGGCGCTGGTGTAGACCTCGAAGCGGTGATCATATTGCAGTTGACTCACCTCCTTGCCGGTTTTCAGATCCCAGATGCTGGCCCGGCTGCTGTCGGCGGTGAAGGCGTAGCGGCCGCTCGGCTCCAGTCTGGCCATGATCACCCGGCCACCATGGTTGAACCGCCAGATCACCTGCCCGCTACGGGTATCCCACAGATAGGCGCTGTAGTCGTTGCCGCCGGTCAGGGCGTAGCGACCGTTGGCGGAGAGATCCACCGTATTGACCTGTTCGGTGTGCCCCAGAAACTGCAGGCGACGGCCGCTTCGGGTGTCGAGCCACTCGGCCTTGCCATCTTCCCGCCCGATCAGCACATAACGACCGTCGGCAGAGAGCGCGATGTCCCTCAGCCTGGATTCAGGAAGTGAGTAGTAGCCTTGTGATTGCCCGTCGCTCAGCCGCCAGGTTGCAAAGGTGTCGGGGGTGGCGGTGACGGCATGGCTGTTGCCTTCGGAAAAGCGGGTAATGAATACCAGATCATCCGCCGAGTCGGATTGCTTCCAGCGCCAGCGTTGACGGTTCTGTTCCAGATCCCAGACGATGATGCCCTGGCTGATGCTGGAGACGATGGCTTGCTTGCCATCACTGGAGAGATCTGCGGTCAGCAGACCCGTGCTGGCGAGGGTCATTTGCTGGTTGGGTTGGGAGCTCTGCTCGCAACCGGTGAGCATTAAACAGAGGCTCACCAGATAAATGGCACTTTTTATCATTTTTGCGGTCTCACGCTTTTGTTACCTGCGATCACGGCGTTAGTATAAGGCGCTTATCACGATAAACCTCTCATTTCACGATGGAACCGAGAGCGGTATTTGGAGTTTGGAGAAACTGATGAACAAATTTCTGAAGGTGTCCCTGTTGGCGGCGGCCGTTGCCGTCGGTCTGACTGCTTGCCAAAAAGACGAGAAGCCTGCTGCGGCCAATACCGCCGAAGTGAAGGCAGAAGCCAGCAAGCCGGCAGAGGCGACCAAGGCCGAAGCCAAGAGCTTTGAAGAGCAATCTGGCTACGCAATTGGCCTCTCCATGGGTCGTTACATCGCCAATACCCTGGAGCGTCAGCAGGAACTGGGCATCAAACTGGACAACGCCGTGATCCTGAAAGGGGTGACTGACGGTCTGGGCAAAGAAGCCAAGATGACTGATGAAGAGATCCAGAAGGTACTGCAGGATTACGACGCCAAGATCAACGAGCTGACCAAGGCCAAGGCCGAGAAAGACGCCGTTGAGAATCTGAAGAAGGGCGAAGAGTTCCTGGCTGCCAACGCCAAGAAAGAGGGTGTGAAGAGCACGGAATCCGGCCTGCAATACGTGGTCGAGAAGATGGGCTCTGGCGCCAAGCCGAAATCTACCGATATCGTCAAGGTTCACTACACCGGTACCCTGACCGACGGCACCAAGTTCGACAGCTCCGTCGATCGCGGCGAGCCGGCTACCTTCCCGCTCAACCAGGTTATCCCGGGTTGGACTGAAGGTGTTCAGCTGATGCCGGTTGGCTCCAAGTTCAAGTTCTTCCTGCCGTCCAAGCTGGCTTATGGCGAGCACGGTGCAGGCTCCATCCCGGCGAACGCCGTGCTGGTGTTTGACGTTGAGCTGCTGGCTATCGAGAAGCCGACTGCAGACGACGCCAAGAAGTAATCCCTTCTTGTAGTTAAAAAGCGGCTCCTTAAGGAGCCGTTTTTACTTGTGTATTCCCTGCAATCGCGGGATAACAGAGCTGTCTTGGCGTTGGGTTTGCGCGCGAAAATAAGGCAAAATAGATCGCAGAATCAAATACAAGGATGAGTCCAGTGGCTGAAAATAAATCGCGTGTCCTGCTGGTGGAAGATACCCGTAGTCTGGCGGTGGTCTATGAACAGTACCTGCGCCAGGAGGGGTATGAGGTGGTGCTGGCCGATTGTGGTCAGCAGGCGTTGGCGCAGTTGCTGGCAAGTCCTCCCCCCGTGGTGCTGCTGGATCTGGAGCTGCCGGATATGTCCGGTATGGATATTCTGCAGATGATCACCGAACAGCAGTTGCCCTGCTCGGTGGTGGTGATCACCGCCCACGGCTCGGTGGATGTGGCGGTGGAGGCGATGCGCCTCGGTGCCTTCGATTTTCTGACCAAGCCGTTTGACAGTAAGCGGCTCTGCGCCACCGTTCGCAATGCCTTGAAACACCAGCAGTTGAGCTCGCTGGTTGCCCACTATCGGGAGAACTTCGAGCGTAGCTCCTTCTTCGGCTTTATCGGTGCCTCCATGTCGATGCAGGCGGTCTATCGCATCATCGAGAGCGCTGCGCCCAGCAAGGCGACCGTCTTTATCACTGGCGAAAGCGGCACCGGCAAAGAGGTGTGTGCCGAGGCGATTCACCAGTGCAGTCCCCGCAGCGAACAGCCCTTTATTGCCCTCAACTGCGCCGCCATTCCCCACGATTTGATGGAGAGCGAGATCTTCGGTCATGTGAAGGGCTCTTTTACCGGCGCCCAGGGGGATCGCAAGGGGGCGGCCAGTCTGGCCGATGGTGGCACCCTGTTTCTCGACGAGATCTGCGAGATGGACCTGGATCTGCAGAGCAAGCTGCTGCGCTTCATCCAGACCGGCACAGTGCAGCGAGTCGGCAGCGGCAAGCTCGAGACGGTGGATGTGCGCTTTATCTGCGCCACCAACAGGGATCCGCTGGTAGAGGTAAAAGCGGGCCGTTTTCGCGAGGATCTCTACTATCGGCTCCACGTCATTCCGCTTACCCTGCCGCCGCTGCGGGAGAGGGGCGAGGATATCCTGCTGCTGGCGCGTACCCTGCTGCAGAGCTACGCCAAGGAGGAGAACAAACGCTTCAAGGATTTCGATGTCGAGGCGGCGCGAGTGCTGCTCGACTACCCTTGGCCTGGCAACGTACGCGAGCTGCAAAACGTGGTGCGCAATATCGTGGTGCTCAACGACAAGGAGCTGGTGAGCCCGGATATTCTGCCGCCACCGCTCAATGGGGTTCGCCCCCAACTGCCGGCTGCGATTGCGGCAGCGGTGGCATCTGCTCCGGCCGCCACCGGAGTGGCCAACGGGCCTATCCGCCCGCTCTGGCTGGTGGAAAAAGAGGTGATCGAACAGGCCATCGCCAGCTGTGACGGCAACATTCCCAAAGCGGCGGCCCTGCTCGAGATCAGCCCCTCCACCATTTACCGTAAAAAGCAGGGGTGGGAAGAGTCCAATCGGGCCTGAACCATCTTGCCAGCAGAAAGGGCGGCTAGCGTGCCGCCCTTGCTATTTTGGGGATCAGAGTTTGGCGAGGCGCTTGAGGCGGGTCAGCCGCTCCCCCTCGTTGGCGCTGAACCAGCGGTCCTGTGACAGCAGAAACCAGGCGCGGGAGAAGTATTCCGCGGCCAGCGGATCGTCCAGCACCAAGGCATTCTCCCCCAGCTCCTCGAACAGATAACCATCCTCAGGTTCGCCAGCCTCGGCCATATCGGCCTTGAGCTGGTGCAGCTCTGCCAGCGCCTGCTGGTGCTGACCCTGGGCCCGGGTCAGGCGAGCCAGACTCCAGCGGGCGATAAACGCCTTGGCCGGCTGGTTATGTTGCAGATGCCAGGCCAGGCACTTCTGTTGCTGGATTTTCGCCTCCTCGAAGCGGCCCAGTTCGAACAGGGTCCAGCCCTGATTGTTGTAAAGGGGGGCCAGCCAGCCGCGCACCTTCTCGTCACTGCTGCGTTCCGCCAGCTCCATCGCCAGTTGATGCCAGCGGCTCTGCTCTTCCAGCGGTGCGGCGATGGCGATCATGTGGGCGGCGTCGATAGCAAGATAGGTCTCCTTCTCCTTGAGCCCCCATTGCCAAGCTTGTTCAAACAGCGGTTTGGCACTGGCTTTGTCGCCCGCCGAGTTAAAGGTGCGGCCTCGCTCCAGCAGGGCCCTGATCCGCGCTCTGGGGGTTGTATCTGTGAGACGAGGCGCTATCTCGTCGAGCAGCTGGTGGGCTTCGGCAAACTGGCGCTGCAGCGAATGGGTACGGGCAATTTGGGTCAGCAACTCCAGTTCGAGTTGCAGGTCGGCGGCGGCGCGCGCTTCGGGAAGAAGGGTGTGAAAACGAAGGGCACTGGCGGCGGGATCCTGATAATCCCACAGCGCCATGAAATCGGGCGGATTGTCCATTTGGCCTCCTTGCTGGTTATCCTGTCACCAAGATGCCTGCAGGCCATTGTTTGTACAAGGGCGCCCGTCACAGAGCGCCCCTTGAGCCATGCTAACGGTTGTGCCAGCCGATCAGTAGACCATGGCCAGGCTCATCAGCATCAGGCCGAGGGCGGCAAAGGCCCCCTCCTTGATGGCGAGCCGTGGCACCAGCGCCTTGGGCAGGGCCGGAAACAGGCTCAGGGCAAAGCCAAGCCCCGGCATCAACCAGTGGAATGCCGGATCGCGCAGGGCGGGATTGGCGGCTCCATTGATGATGATCAGCAAAATAAACAGGGTGAAGGCGGGGAGGATAAACCAGCGTACCCCGCCGGCGGCGACCGCCCGCAGCGGCGAAATGCGATAGAGCAGCATGGTCACAAGGAACAGAACAAAAGGGGCCAGCAGATAGAGCGGAGCGGGGTTCATAACATCTTTCCTGAAAACTGATCGTCAAAAAACAGGGAGTCCGGTGCAAGAGGCGCGGGATTTAACCACTCTTCGCAGGTAATCACCAGCAGCCCGGGCCCGGGCTGTGAAGAGGATCCCGGATAAAGGTTTGCTAGCGCGTCTTAGTGCGACCAGAACCAGGCTGCTGCAAATCCCAGCCAGCTCAACACTAGCAAGATCCAGGGCAGGGGATGCTGATGGCTTACTTCAACCAGCTCCAGCTGATCGTCTTGTTCTTCGGTTTGTGGCGCGCCCTGTGGCTGCCTGGCTTTGGCCTGCATTTTTTTCTGGCGGCTCGCTTCGCGGGCCCGCGCCTTCATCTGTTTCTTGTATTCGTCGATGCCTTTCTGGATCCCTTGCGCGATAAGCTGGGTCTGTTCCTTGGTCTGCCCCGGCTTCTGGTTGGCACGGGCAATTTTCATCGCCTCCTGCTGGGTCTCGGGGGAAATCTTGTCGTACTTGGCCATCAAATCATCTCCTCGGGCATGGCTGGCTGGGGAGTATGCCATAAAGGCACGTCCGGGTGGCGTCTCCTTGGTGCGGGAGGGGATCAAGTGAGTGACAGCTCAACAAAAAACCTGACAAATCAGCAGGAAGCCGGATGTTGGGCCGAAGATCACAATTAGCAGAATTTGTGAGTCATCGATGAAAAACGGTCATCTGTTGTTTGTTATATTGGCGCCCGACCCGCTGGACAGGGTTGATAAATAACAAAACAATCAAGGTGATATGGAAATGAATAATAACTTTATCAAAGGCGGCGTGGCACTGGCCGTGCTTGCTGCACTGACTGGCTGTAATACCTCGAGCAATGACACCGTTGCACCCTGCACCGAAAATGTCTGCAAACTGACCATCCTGCACACCAACGATACCCACGGCCGTTTCTGGCACAACGCTGAAAATGAGTATGGTATGGCTGCCCAGAAGACTCTGGTCGAGCAGCTGCGTAGCGAGGCCAAGGCTGCTGGCAGCGAGGTGTTGGTGCTATCTGGTGGTGACGTGAATACCGGGGTGCCGGAGTCCGATCTGCAGGATGCCGAGCCTGACTTCATGGCGATGAACAACATTCGCTACGATGCCATGGCAGTGGGCAACCATGAATTCGACAACCCCCTCAGCGTACTGGAGAAGCAGCGCAAGTGGGCCCAGTTCCCCATGCTCTCGGCCAACATCTATGACAAGGCGAGTGGCAAACACTACTTTGACCCCTACAAGGTGTTCAAGCTGGAGAGCGGTCTCAAGGTCGCCGTACTGGGCCTGACCACCGAAGATACCGCCCAGCTGGTTGACCCCAACAACGTGCAGACTCTGGAGTTCCGCGATCCGACTACGGAAGCGGCCAAACTGGGCCAGCAGATCCGCAGCAACAAGGAGGCCAATCTGGTCTTCGCCATCACCCACATGGGCCATTACGAGAATGGTCAGCACGGCAGCAATGCGCCGGGCGATGTAGAGATGGCTCGTGCACTGCCGGCAGGGACTCTGGATGCCATCATTGGTGGCCACTCCCAGAATCCGGTCTGTATGGAACCGGGCACCACCAACAAGTACGCCAATTTCAAACCGGGTGATAACTGCCAACCGGACCAGCAAAACGGCACCTGGATCATGCAGGCTCACGAGTGGGGCAAGTATGTGGGCCGTGCCCAGTTTGAGTATCAGAATGGCAAGTTGACCCTGACCAGCTATGAGCTGATCCCGGTCAACCTGATCAAGCGCAACGCCAAGGGCGAGGCGATCGATGCCAACGGCGTCGTAACCAAGGACCCGACCAAGATGCAGTTCGTACAGGACGAGATCACCAAGGATCCCGAGCTGTATAACACCCTGCTGGGTTATCAGGAGAAAGGTCAGCAAGAGCTGAATGTCGTCATTGGCTCGGCAGATGGCTTGCTGGTTGGTGATCGCAACTCGGTTCGCAACAAGCAGACCAACCTGGGTCGCCTCATCACCACGGCGACCAGCAGCAAGCTGGGGGTCGACTTTGGTATCGTCAACTCAGGCGGCGTGCGTGACAGCATCCCGGCCGGTGATATCACTTACCGCAGCGTGCTGCTGGTGCACCCGTTTGGCAACACGGTCAACAAGGCTGTCATGAAGGGAAGCGAGCTGGCGACCTATCTGGGCCAGGTGGCAAGCAAAACCCGCAATACCGGTGGTTATGCCCAGTTTGGCGGTATCAACATGGCGGTGGATTGCCAGGCCAAGAGCGTCAATATCACCAGTATCGGTGGCAAGGCGTTTGATCCGGCAGCAACTTACAGCTTCGCGATCCCGAGCTTCAGCGCCTCCGGTGGTGACGGCTATCCGAAGATCGATACCATCAATGCCGGCTTGGTGGATGCAGCCGTGCTGAAAGAGTTCATCGAGATCAAGAAGACCATCAACGTTGCGGATTATCAGCCAGGCAATGAGGTGAGCTATCTGAACTCAACATCTGCCGAAGGGTGCAACTGATTCGTCAGCGGTGCGTTTAGCTCCAGATGTGATCCCCAAGGGCAGCCGGTGGCTGCCCTTTGTCGTTGTTTGGGTGGCGGTTACAACTCTTCAATCATCAATGACGATAGCAATCGCCTGTATGAGGTCAGGTGAGGGGATGAAATGAAAAGAGGCGGCCCGTTGGCCGCCTCTTGCGTAGTGACAATCTAAACCTTACAGCTGTTCGATACCAACTATATGCCAGGGGGCATTGTTTTTGGCCAGATCGCGCTCGAGGTGCCACACCTCTTTGATGTCTTCTTCGACCTGCTCCTGACGGTCCATGTAGCGGCCGCTGAAGCGCACGCTCACCTGAGCCCAGTCGCTGCCATAGTCAGCACGTACCAGCTGGGTATCGACGTACATCACTTCGGTATGCTGGTCGCCAGTCAGTTCGGCGCGCTCGGCTTTGAGCTGTTCAAACAGCTCGGGGCTGACGTATTCGCGCACTTTTTCCAGATCGTTCTTGTTCCACGCCTCTTGCAGGGTGCGATAGTGATCGCGGGCACCGGCCAGGAAGCTGTTCATGTCAAAGCCTGGCGGCAGGCGGAACGGGACGTCGCTGTCGGCAAAGCCGGTGGCTTGCGGTGCGCTGTGGCTCTGCTCGAACTGCTGCGGGGCTGCGCTCTGGGGCGGCTGATAACCGGCATAGGCCGTCTGTTGCGGCTGTGGCGCTCCCATCTTGCCCCGGCGCATGGCCCGGAACAGGAAGACGGCGCCCAGTGCCAGCAGGGCGATCAGCAGGAAGTCCATCCCTTGCAGACCTTCAAAGGCGCCGCTGCCCAGCAGGTAGGCAAACAGGCCACCGGCCAGCAGACCGCCCAGCAGACCACCCATCATGCCGCTCTTTTTCGGCGGGGTCTGGGCACCCAGGGTCGGGTTCTTGTTGTCGACCGGTTTGGCCGCAGGCTGTGCCGGCGCTGTCTTGTAACTTTTGCCAAAGGATTTGCCGCCACCAAACTTCTTGGCCTCGGCGTGCGGTGCCCCCAGGCCGATGGCCAGGATCATGGCAAACAGGGTCAGCATCTTTTTCATTTTGACTCTTTCACTCTCGTCTGTAGTTGGGGCATGCTCTGCTTAGGCAAGCTCAGCAAGGCGCATGGCAGGCTGCCTGTCCCTAAATGTGTCGCAGCTTGTGCCGATAAGTACCATGACAGGCATGAATTATTCATGAACGAATTACCACCTCGGGTGGGTCTCGATGTCAGGAGTGTGCAGCATGAAAAGCAGACGATTGAGCCGCAAAGAGCGCAAGATGCGCAGCAAAACCAGAAGCAGCAAGAGCGAACAGACCCTGGTCTGGCCCTTTATGATGGTATGAGCCGCCAGATAGGGCTCGCCGTAGTTGGCTTTCTTTTGTAAAATTCCCGTCCCCTTCCCGCTGCGGTTTTTATGTGTATGGCAGAGCAAGTGACGGCGAAAAAAGACGCCAAGACACAACAGCTGAAAGTTCCCCCCCACTCTTTTGAGGCCGAACAGTCCGTACTGGGCGGCCTGATGCTGGATAACGACGCCTGGGATCGGGTCGCCGAGCGGGTGATCGACAAGGATTTCTACAGCCGTCCGCACCGGTTGATCTTCCAGGCCATGACCCGCCTCTCCAACGCGGGCAACCCCATCGACCTCATCACCCTGCAGGAGGAGCTGGAGCGCTCCGAACAGCTGGAAGAGGCAGGTGGCTTCGCCTATCTGGTGGAGATCGCCAAGAACACCCCGAGCGCCGCCAACATCAACGCCTACGCCGAAATCGTGCGCGAGCGGGCGGTAGTGCGGGAGATGATCTCGGTCGCCAACGAGATCGTCGAAGCGGGTTACGAGCCGCAGGGCCGTACCTCCAACGATCTGCTCGATCTGGCCGAGAGCAAGGTATTCCAGATCGCCGAGCAGCGCACCAGCGCCAACGAAGGCCCTCAGCCGCTCAAGCTGATCCTCGAGCAGACCGTCGACAAGATTGAAGAGCTGTTCAAGACCCCGCACAACGGGGTGACCGGCGTCTCCTCGGGCTACAACGATCTGGACAAGATGACTGCCGGTTTGCAGCGTTCGGATCTGGTCATCGTCGCCGCCCGTCCCTCCATGGGCAAGACCACCTTTGCCATGAACCTCTGTGAGCATGCGGCCCTCACCGCCGACAAGCCGGTGCTTATCTTCTCGCTGGAGATGCCCTCCGAGCAGATCATCATGCGTATGCTCGCCTCGGTGGGGCGTATCGACCAGACCAAGGTGCGTACCGGTCAGCTCGACGACGAGGATTGGGCCCGTCTCTCCTCCACCATGGGATTGCTGCTGGAGAAGGGCAAGATGTATATCGATGACTCCTCCGGCCTGACCCCGACCGAAGTGCGCTCGCGCGCCCGGCGGGTGGCACGGGACAACGGCGGCATCAGCATGATCATGGTGGACTACCTGCAGCTGATGCGGGTACCCAGCCTCTCCGACAACCGGACTCTGGAGATCGGTGAAATCTCCCGCTCCCTCAAGGCGCTGGCCAAAGAGCTGCAGTGCCCGGTGGTGGCGCTCTCCCAGCTCAACCGAAGTCTGGAACAGCGGGCCGACAAGCGTCCGGTCAACTCTGACCTTCGTGAATCGGGCTCCATCGAGCAGGATGCGGACTTGATCATGTTTATCTATCGTGATGAGGTTTATCACGATGACAGCCCTGACAAGGGGATTGCCGAGATCATTATCGGCAAGCAGCGTAACGGCCCCATCGGCCGTGTGCGTCTCACCTTCCAGGGTCAGTTCTCGCGGTTCGACAACTATGCCGGCCCTGCGTTTGATGACGATTATTGATGTAAACCCAAGGTGATGGCGGTTTCGTCATTACCACGACTGCCCTGATCGATAGCCAGTCATTGGCTGCCGTTCTGGGCCTGTTTTCCCGGTTCGACAATTATGCCGGTCCGGCCTTCGACGACGATAAGTGAGTGGCGGTCTTCTGCCCGATGAGGGGGGGACCATTTGTGCCCTCGTAAGGGAAAACCATGAAAGCGGCTACTGCCCAAATCAACACTGCGGCCTTGCGCCACAACCTCGCCGTGGTCAAGCGCCACGCTCCCGCTTGCAAGATCATCGCTGTGGTCAAGGCCAACGCCTATGGCCACGGACTGCTGCCGGTCGCCCGCACCCTGGTGGATGCGGATGCCTATGCGGTGGCCCGTATCGAAGAGGCGCTGATGCTGCGCTCCTGTGCCGTGGTCAAACCCATTGTGCTGCTGGAGGGCTTCTTCTCCGCCGACGACCTGCCGGTGCTGGCGGCCAACAATCTGCAGACGGCGGTTCACACCTGGGAGCAGCTCGAAGCGCTGGAGCAGGCCGAGCTGCCAGCCCCCGTGGTGGCCTGGCTCAAGCTCGACACCGGCATGCACCGGCTCGGGGTGCGGGCCGATGAGATGCCCGCCTTTATCGAGCGCCTCGGCAAGTGCAAGAACGTGGTGCAGCCGTTCAACATCATGACTCACTTCAGCCGCTCCGATGAGCTGGAGCAGCCCACCACCCGCGAGCAGATCGACTTGTTCAGCAAGTTGACCGCGCCGCTCCTGGGCGAACGGGCCATGGCCAACTCGGCGGGCATTCTGGCCTGGCCGGACTCCCACTGTGACTGGGTGCGCCCTGGCGTCATCCTCTATGGCGTGTCGCCCTTCCCCAATACGGTGGCGGCCGATTACGACCTGCAGCCGGTGATGACCTTGAAGACCCAGCTGATTGCGGTGCGGGATCACAAGGCGGGCGAGCCGGTGGGTTACGGCGCCAACTGGGTGGCGGATCGCGATACCCGCCTTGGCGTAATTGCCATCGGCTATGGTGACGGCTATCCGCGCATGGCGCCCAACGGCACATCCGTACTGGTCAACGGCCGCATCGTGCCGCTGGTGGGGCGTGTCTCCATGGATATGAGCACGGTCGATCTGGGGCCTGGTGCTACCGACAAGCCCGGCGATGAGGCGGTACTGTGGGGCGAGGGGTTGCCGGTGGAGCGGGTGGCCGACGAGATTGGCACCATCCCCTACGAGCTCATCACCAAGCTCACCTCCCGCGTCTTTATGGAGTACGTCTGATGTGGCAGCAGTGCCTGCTGACTCTGAAGCCCCGTTCGCGGGGCTTTCATCTGGTGACCGACGAGCTGGTGGCCAAGCTGCCGATGCTGGCGGATTACCGGATTGGCATGGCGCACCTGCTGCTGCAACACACCTCCGCCTCGCTCACCCTCAACGAGAATTGCGATCCGAGCGTGCGCAGCGATATGGAGGCCCATCTGCACCGGTTGGCACCAGAGGATGCGCCCTACTATCGCCACACCTATGAGGGGCCGGATGACATGCCCGCCCATATCAAATCCTCCCTGCTCGGGGTGAGCCTGCAACTGCCGATCCGCGATGGTCAGCTGGCGCTCGGCACCTGGCAGGGGATCTGGCTTGGCGAGCATCGCGTCGATGGTGGTGCCCGCAAGGTGCTGGTGACCCTGCAGGGTGAGTAGTCAGCCTGCAACCAGCTGCAAGATGACGATAAAAAAGAGGGATGGCATTGAGCCATCCCTCTTTTGTTTTTACGCTTTCGCGAGCTATCCGCCTGCCAATGGTGCGGCGCTCTGCGTGGCTCAGCCGACCTTGAAGGGGGTCAGCTCGGCCAGCGGGGCGGCGTCCATAAAGGCTTGCGGCTCCTGACCGTGTTTGAAGATCTTGAAGTCCTGCTCGCGGGCGCTCCAGTACTCCAGACGCTCGCTGCCGTTTTCTCCGGTGATTTGCAGCAGACTCGCTTCGCGCAGGGCCACCACGTGCTCGCTCGGGTTGATGGCGCAGAACTCGGCCAGACGCTCGTCGCGGGTCTCGCCCATGTGGCCGCTGATGCTGGCGTCCAGATAGTGCGGGTTGATCTGCAGCGGGAACAGGCCCAGTGCGGGCAGTACGGCGGCGCTGCAAACCGGCATGTCGTTGGTGGTACGGATGCTCGGGGTCGCCACGTTGCAACCGGCGCTCCAGCCCACATAGGGGACACCCCGCTCGCGCACGGCTCGCTGGATTGGCACGATCAGGCCGTTTTCGTGCAGCATCTGGTTGAGGCGCCAGGTATTGCCGCCGCTGATAAAGATGGCGTCCGCCTGATTGATGGCATCAACCGGATCATCGAAGTGGTGGATGCTGATGGTCTCGATCCCGAGGCTCTCGGTAAGTTCGTTGGCACGGGCATCCCAGTCGCTGCGGATCACCGCATAGGGGATGAGCAGAATGCGCTTGACCTGTTTGCGAGCCAGCAGGCTTTGAACCCGGTCACGGGCCCAGCCGAGCAGACCCGGAAATTCGTTGGCTTTACCGTTGCTAAGCAGAAGCAGTTCCATCAAATCGTTCCTCAAAAAGTGAAAGCGGAGGAGGGGGGCCACCGGATCCGCCGTGCGGCCGGATGGCAAGAGCAGGCATGCTACCACCATTGGCGCGGCGGTTCTGTGATCGCGAGGCCCATTCAGCGGCTATGGATGAGTTATGGATGGATAACTCAATGCCAAGCGGTGGATTAATGAGCCGTGGTCAACTCGCCAGTCATCGCCAATAAAAGACCCCGCCGCAGCGGGGTCATGGCAGAGTTAGTCGAGTTTGAGATCGACCCATACCATGCGGTGATCCGAACTGACTCCCTTGGCGATGCCGAGTTTCGCATCATAGACCAGGTGATAACCGGCCTCGAAGCTGGCAGGCCAGAAGACGCCGCTCTTGACCGCGTTGAGGTTGGCGGAGGGGATGACGTGATCCAGCTGCAGCACGCTGGAGTTGGTGATGCGTTCCGGGTTGGGGCGAGTGAGGTTGCGTTTGCAGTCGGCCCCCTTGCTGACACACTCCGGGCCCCCTTCGCTGACCGGGATCAGGGTGCCATTGGTGATGGCCTGATTCATCAGCGGGTTGTTTAGCAGATCCTGAATGGCGGTCAGGTCACCGTCACCGGTGAGCGGATCGGCGTTGAGATCACCCGCGATAACGAACTTGGCGTTTTTGGCCAGCCCACCCTTGGTGCCCTTGTCATCGGTCATGTAGTTGAGACCCTTGACGTAATCATTCCAGAAGGCGATCTCGGCGCGGTTGTGCTTGACGGTGTGACGCGCCGCATTGGCAAAGATCGGCGGGGTCGGGTGGGAGATCAGGAAGTGGATCACCTCTTCCCCCTTCTCGGTCTTGATCCGTACCGGCACATCGGCGTGGTTCTTGGAGGAGAGCGGGTACTGCTGCCAGGCTGCGTCTGAATACCAGGCATCACCACACTGGCGGCTGGCCGGGATCTTGACCTTGGGATTGTTGCAGTCATCGATGATGGGGTTCTGCTCGCCCGGCATATCCTTCCACTTGAAGTTCTGGAAGGTGCGGATCTGCTTGGTGTCAATGGGATATTTGGACATCACCGCAAAGGCGTACTGGCCGTGATAGTTGCCAAAGCCCCAGGCATCGTCGGGGCCGCTGTTGACCTTGCCATCCAGATTGAGGTCATAACCGCTCATCAGGCCGGTGTTGGTGGCGAAGTGCTGCATCACCGGATAGCTGATGGCCGTCACCTCTGCGTGCTGGGCGTGAGCCAGATAGTTGTCGTTGAAGGCTTTCAGGTCGGCGGTGCTCTCGCCTTTGCCGTCGTTGTCGAACTCGTTGAGCAGGAACACATCCGGGCGGGTGCGCTGGATGATCTCCGCCACGTTGCGGATCTGCTGCACGTTCTTGGCTTTGGTTTCCGTGGCGCCGCTCAGGCTCCCTTCGGCGAGGCGGGCCAGCAGGGCATCCTGCTCGGTGCGGGTCAGTGCCAGCTCACCGGTCAGCATACCGGCGGCAGTGCGGTCAAAAGAGAGGTTGAAGGTGGCAAAACGAACCATGGGATCAGCTGCCTTTGAGTCGTTGTCGCTGTTGCAGCCTGCCAGCATCCCGAGAGAGATGGCGGCAGCCAGTAGGGTCTTGTTGATATTTTTCATTGTAATTGTTCCGTAGCATCAATGAGTTATGCCTTCTGTGAGGCGGCGCCATTATAAGTAGACGGCGATGCTGCGGGGATTTTGCCTGAGTAAAGTGTGAGGATATTCACACCATATAGCTGGCGATGATGAATGTTAGCAGGGCGATATGGGGTGTGAAAAACCGGTTTATACGCTGCAGTTTTCGTGATGAATAGCGCGCTTCCTGCCGTTACCGCACTCTGAATTTGTCACACTACCATAGGCAGGCCGCTCTCGGGGTGATGGATCACCTGTGCCGGATAATCATAGAGACGGGCGATCAGCTCAGGGGTCAGCACTTCGGCTGGTGTGCCATCGGCCATCAGTTTGCCCCGCTCCAGCATCACCAGCCGATCGGCATAGCGCGCCGCCAGATTGAGGTCGTGCAGCACCACCAGCACGGCGGTGTTGCGACTGGCCAGCGCCCGGGCCATAGCCAGCAGTTGGTGCTGATATTTCAGATCGAGGGCCGAGGTGGGTTCGTCGAGCAGCAGCAGGCGGGGTTGCTCGGCTTGCTCGGTCGGGGAGGGGGCCTGCCAGATCTGCGCCAGCACCCGGGCAAACTGCACCCGCTGCCGCTCGCCGCCGGAGAGCCCCGGATAGAGCCGCTTGGCCAGATGCTCGACCCCGGCATGGGTCATGGCCGCTGCCACAATCTCGTCACGCCGCGCCGCCGGTTCACTGTGGGGCAAGCGCCCCATGGCGACCACTTCCTCGCAGAGAAAGGGGAAGTTGAGAGAGGAGCTTTGCGGCAATACCCCGAGCCGGTGGGCCAACTGGCTGCTGTCCCACTGCTGGCGATCCGCGCCAAACAGGGTGATGGAACCCTCATATTCCAGCTCGCCGGTCAGGCACTTGAGCAGCGAGCTCTTGCCCGCCCCGTTGGGGCCGAGCAGCGCGGTGAGGGTGCCGCTCTCGAGACTAAGATCGAGCCCATCCAGGATCAGGCGCTGGCCACGGCGCAGGCTGAGTCGGGTGCAGCTCAACAGGGGGGAGGAGAGTGAGGATGAGAGTGGTTGCATAACAGTCCGTATCACAGGGCGCGGCGGCCTTTTACCAGCAGCCAGATGAAGAAGGGGGCGCCGAGCAGGGCGGTGATGATGCCCACCGGCAGCTCGGCCGGGGCCAGCAGGGTGCGTGCCAGCATGTCGGCCGCCAGCAGCAGGGCGGCGCCAAGCAGGGCCGAGAGCGGCAGCAACCTGACGTGGTTGGGGCCCGCCAGCAGGCGCACCAGATGGGGCACCACCAGCCCGACGAAGCCGATCATCCCCGATACCGCCACCGCCACCCCGACGCCCGCTGCGGTGAGCAGGATCAGGCGACGTTTGAGGGATTGCACATTGACCCCAAGATGACGGGCCTCTCCTTCACCCAGCAGCAGGGCATTGAGGGGATTGGCATCGCGCATAAAGAGCCACAGCAGGGCCGCCAGGGTGAGCAGGGCCAGCGCCACATCGGCCGGTTTGCCTGCCGCCAGCGTTCCCATCTGCCACAGGCTCAGGTTGCGCAGCATCTGATCGTCCGCCAGATAGGTGAGCAGGCCGATCACTGCACCGGAGAGCGCCGTGATGGCGACCCCGGCCAGCAGCATGACAGTGACCGAGGTGCCCCCCTCACGGGTGCCGAGCAGATAGACCAGGGTGGTGGTGAGCGCGCCGCCGAGAAAGGCGAGCAGCGGCAGCAGACCAACCCCGATGGTGGCTTGCAGCTGCTGGCCGAGGGGGGCCAGCAGCACGATGGCGAGCGCCGCCCCAAGCGCCGCACCGCCGGAGACACCTATGATGCCGGGGTCAGCCAGGGGGTTGCGAAACAGCCCCTGCATCACGGCGCCACAGAGCCCGAGAATCCCCCCTACTGCGATGCAGAGCAGGGTTCTCGGCAGGCGAATTTCCTGCACGATCAGCAGTTTGTGCGACTCTATCCCGCTCTCCTGCCCGGCAAACAGCGCCCGCAGACTCTCGCCCAGGGTGAGGGTCATGGGGCCGGTTGCCAGCGAACCGAGCAGCAACAGCGCCAGTGCGGCCGTGGTGAAGGCCAGCAGCCAGGAGAGGGGTAACCGCATCATGACCCCTGCTTGATCCACTGGGCGATCTGGTTCGCCTGTTGCAGGGAGTTGAGGCTCAGGCCCCCTTGCAGGGCGTGGCCGTCGATGGCGTGAATGGCGTTGCGCTTGCCAGCCGGGGTAGCGGCCAGGGCGGGCACTTCGGCCAGCACCTTGGCCGGATCGGCATACTGCTGCCAGTCACGACCGCTGACCAGCACCAGATCGGGCTGCATCTCGATGAGGGATTCGGCGGATACCGGCTTGTAGTTGCGCAACTCGGCGACCGGATTGATGCCGCCTGCCAGCGAGATCAGCGCGCTGGCGGTGGTGTCCCCCCCGGCGATGCTGGTGGGTTGCCCCTTGTGCAGCAGCAGGAAGGCGACCTTGAGCGGTTTGTTCTGTTTGGCTTGCGCCGCCAGCTGATCGGTCTGGGCCTGGATCTCTGCCTTCAGGCGATCGCCAGCGGCTTTGTCGCCCAGCAGGCTGGCGAGGGTGTCGATACGCTGGTTGAGGTTGGCGAGGGTCGGCGCGGTATCCAGCACTTCCACCTTGACCCCGGCACGACGCAGCTGATCCAGGGTCGGGGCCGGGCCCATCTCGTCGCTGCCCACCAGTCGGGTGGGGGAGAGGCTCAGGATCCCTTCGGCGGCCAGCGCCCGGTGATAGCCCACCTTGGGCAACCCTTTTGGCAAGGGGCTGCTGACATCGGTGGCGATCAGGCTCGATTCACCGCCAAGGGCCAGAATGAGTTCTGTGGTGGCCGGGCCGATACTGACGATACGCTCTTTCTGTCCGTCGGCGGCAACGGCAGAGAAGGGGGATAGTGAACTGCAGAGCAGGGTGATGGCGAGGGCAAGACGACGGCCCATGCTAACCTCCGAAGGGGTGAATGAAACGGGTGTGCCGCCGAGAATATCAAGGCTTTAGAAAAAATGCACTGATAATGATAGCAATTATCAATTGCATTGATTCCGGTGCTTTATTAGAGTAGCCGCCATGATAAACAGCGGGACGACCTGGTCCCGCAGAGGGAGAAAACATGAGCATTGCACAACGTATTCACGCGCTGCTGGAGCAGGATCCCGGCGCTCATCCGTCCACCCTGGCGGCCCAGCTTGCCATCAGCGAATGGGAGGTGGTTCGCCATCTGCCCGCCGAGCTGGTGACCCTGCTGTCCGCCGATCGCGCACAAGGTCTGCTGGAAGATCTGGCCGACTGGGGCCCGGTGACCACCATCGTCGAATCTGAAGGCTCCATCTTCGAGGTAAAAGCCCCCTTCCCGAAAGGCAAGGACGCACGCGGCTACTACAACCTGATGGGCCGCGACGGTGAGCTGCATGGTCACCTCAAGCTCGACAACGTGGCGGGGATTGCGCTGGTCAGCAAGCTGTTCATGGGCAAGGAGGGGCACTCCTTCCAGTTCTTCGGTCACTCCGGCCGCTGCATTTTCAAGGTCTATCTGGGTCGCGACGAGAAACGCCAGCTGCTGGCCGATCAGGTTACCCGTTTCATGGCGCTGCGCCACAACTCTCAAGAGGAAGTCAAAGCATGAGTGAACGTCAGGAGCGTCTGCAGAACCGCCTGCAACCAGAGATCCGCGAGTTTCGCGACAGCTGCCGTACCCTGCAGCTCGCCACCGTCGATGGCGAAGGCAATCCCAACGCCAGCTATGCCCCGTTTGTGCTGCAGGAAGATGGCTACTATGTGCTGATCTCCGAGATCGCTCGCCACGCCCGCAACCTGCAACAGGTGCCGCGAGTATCCCTGATGCTGATCGAGGATGAGAGCGGTGCCCGCGAGCTGTTTGCCCGCAAGCGCTTGACCTTCGATGCGGTAGCCGAAGTGGTGGCCCGTGACGACGCTCGCTGGAGCAAGGCGGTCGCAGCACTGGAGGGGCGTTTTGGCGAGATCATCAAGGGTCTCTCCAACCTCAAGGATTTCAAACTGTTCCGCCTCAAGCCGGAGCAGGGGCTGTTCGTCAAGGGCTTCGGCCAGGCGTTCGCGGTCTCCGGTGACGAGCTGGTGGATTTCGTCCATCTGGTGGAAGGGCACAAGCGCATCGACAACGGTGCCGAGCTCACCAGCCCGGCCGATGCGCCGGTCTGATAATCCCTGTCGACCACGACAGCCGTTATAACAAAACGGGCAGCCACTGGGCTGCCCGTTTTTATTGCGTTATCTTATCCGCCAGTTCAATCCTGCCAGCTGGCCTTGTTGGGAAAAGCGCGACGATCGGCGTCGGTGGCCGTTTCGTTGCACTCCCCCCGCACCTTCCAGGAGGTCTGGCTCAGCACTATGTAGCCTTGGCGGCAATACTGCTTGGTCGCCAGGGTCTCGGTCAGCAGGTTCTCCTGCAACGCCTCCCGCTGCTCCAGCAGGCGCTGGCTCTGGGCCGCCGAGAGGCCGCGCGGCAAGGTGTCGTTGGGGGCTGCTTCAAAGGTGAACCGCTTGCTCCCCTCCTCGTTGATGTGGGTCAGAAACAGAGGTTCCGGCCCGTCATACTTCTGTCCGGGCAAGCTGGAGCAGGCCGACAGCAGGGGAACAATCAACAACAGGGTGGCAGACAACAGGCGCACGACAGACTCCAGTGAGAAACGAGGCGAGGCTCGCAGATTAGCATGGCTGCAGGGCGGGTGTTACTGCCAGCAGCTCGTCGGTGGTGAGCAGGGTCACACTGCGCCCCTCCGGCAGGCTGAGGTGGCGCCACATCCAGTGATGGTGCTCGGTGATCTGGGCTGCGCTCAGGTGGGGGCGATCGGCGGTGGTGTGACCATCGCTTAATACCAGCACCTCGTACCCATGGGAGGCGGCACTGCGCACCGTGGTGTCGACGCAAAAATCGGTGGCGCAGCCACAGAGGATCAGTCGATCGACCGGCTGCTCGGCCAGCAGGAAGGCAAGCTCGGTATCGAGAAAGCTGTCACAGGCCGTTTTGCGCACCCGGCTCTCTCCCTTGGCCGGTTGCAGCGCACTGTGCAACTGCCAACCCGGGGTGCCCGGTTCCAGTTCGGTACCGGGGGGCGAGTCATGCTGGATATAGATGACCCGTCCCTGTTGCTGCCTGACATGGGCCGCAGCCCGATTGATATTGGCCAGCACCTGCTCCTGGCGGTAACGGGGCTCGTTGAACAAGCCTTGCTGCACATCGATGATCAGTAACACATCCATATTTTACCCGCCGTTTCCTGGAAGATTAGGGTTGCAGCCACTGGCTGCAGTCACGACTGCGGGATTGATGCAGCGCGCCCATATCTTGCTTCATCTCGTCACTGTTTTGCCAGCGCTTAGGCAGCGGCATGATGGTTACCTGCACATCGGCTGCGGGATCTGCAACAGAGGTCTCATCTGTACGGGGGACGACCAGCGCTACCTTGAGGGCCGGATTGCGGCTGGCGATGCGACTGGCGAGCCCAAGCCCCCCCTCGACGTGGAAATTGCCGGCGATATGCATGATCTGCTGGCCCGGGTGCTTGGCGAGATAATCCACCATGCTCTCGGCCATGGTGTCATCCCAGCTGGTCTGGGCTGCGAAGCGGCGGGCGTTGCTGTCGGCATCGCCGTGGTGCATGGAGGCCATAAATTTCTGGCGATAGGGGTCATCCCCCAGCGTCAGCTGGCGGGCCAGCTGGCTGCGACGTGTGGCTGGCAGTTTGTCGAGCCACTCAGCCCCCTCCTGACCGACACAGCTCACCAGCGGCTTGGGGGCGTTGGCGGCGATCACCGGCATCCGGTGAGCCTTGGCAAACTCTACCAGCGGGCGGTAGTCGCTCGGATAGTTGGGCCAGGCGTTGCCTTCGCGGATCAAGGCCGCTTCACCAATCTGATTCGCCAGATAGGCATCCAGCGTCTTCTGAGCGGCGCGGCTGAACTGCTCCATGGAGAGGGCCAATGGCCGACCGTGCTGCTGACCTGCGGTGTAGAGCCCGCTCAGCAGGCGCGATTGCAACAGATGCACGGCAGGATGGCTGTGCAGCTCGCCCACCAGAATGATGTCGGCGTCGGCAATGCGCGCGATTGCTTGCTCCAGCGTCAGGTCTGCATCTCCCTCGCTACTTAGCCGGTAGTCATAGAGCGTCTGCAACTGTGATGACACGTTTGGCTGGGTTGGGGTGGCACAGGCTGCCAGTAGCAGCGGCAGGGCGAGCAGGGGAAGTCGTCTAATCATGGGATCTCACGGCTGATATGCCCGGATGCCGGTGCATCTCGGGGGCTAATAGAGAATAAGGGCAACACAGGGCGACAGTGTAAAACCAATTTGGTTCAAAACAAATGAGAATGATTTCGTTTCTTGTTGATCTTTGTCGAGAGCCGGGTAATATGCGGCCTGTTTGATAACAGTTCTCAATAAGGATTCGCTGTGACCCATCATAACGCACTCTCTCTGGTTGCCCTCGCCGTGGCGGCCGGTCTCTCCTCCCAGGTCTTTGCTGCCACCCAGAAGGCGGATGAAGTCGTGGTCGTCAGCGGCTCACGGATGGAGCAAAAACTGGAAGATGTCTCCGGCCCCATCTCGGTGATCACCGCCAAGCAGATTGAAGAGCAGGTCGTCACCAACGTCGCCGACCTGTTCCGCTACGAACCCGGTGTGACCGTGCTCGGCGGTCAGGGGGATGCGCAGACCTTCATCATCCGCGGCATGGGTGAAAACCGGGTCAAAGTGGTGCGCGACGGTGTGCGCCAGAACGATGCTTACAGCAAGGGCGGTGTTGGCCAGAGCTACTTCGATACCGACATGATCAAGCAGGTAGAAGTGGCCAAGGGGCCGGCGTCTGCCGCCTACGGCTCCGATGCGCTGGGTGGCGTGATTGCCATCACCACCAAGGATGCCAGCGACTTCCTCAAGGGCAAGGATAGTTATCTGGATGTGACCAGCGGTTACGCCTCCAGCAGCCACCAGAAGATGGCGGGCTTTACCGGCGCCTTGCGCACTGGTGAAGTGGAGAACCTGCTGCGCTACACCTGGCGCGATGGCGGTGTGACCCAGAATTTCGACTCCACCAAAAACGACTTCGATATCGGTACCCACGCCCTGCTGCTCAAGAGCAAGTGGAACCTCTCCGATGAGCAGTTCCTCAAGCTGACCGTTGACTACCTGACCGATGGCGAGGAGCCGGATGCGGTCAAGCTCAACAAGGTCGGTACCGGTACTGCCCGTGTCTTTGATCAGCCCATCACCGACAAGCAGACCGACAACCTCTCTTTGGTGCTGGATCACGGCATCGCGCTGAATCAAGGCTGGGCTGATCGGATGGATAGCAAGGTCTACTTCGCCCGCACCAAGCAGACGCTGGATCAGTACGCCTCATCCAAGTATCCGGTCAGCCCCGGCAACCCCTATGTGACCAAAAACTCGCTGGATCACAACGTGTTCGATCAGAAGAACATCGGCGCCCAGCTGCAGTTCCACAAGGTGGTCGCCAACCACCGCCTGGCCTGGGGGGCTGAATACGAGCACACCGACAACGAACGTACCCGTTACAAGGGGCCGACGACTCCCGGTGATTTTGTCGGCTACAACGAGCTGAGTTTCCCGGCTACCACCAGCGAGCGCAGTGCCCTGTGGGCCTTTGACGAGATCAAGTTTGGCGAGCGCTGGGTGCTGACCCCGGGTGCCCGTTATGACTACTACCGGATGACCCCGGACAACGATCCGGCCTACACCGGCGACAAGCTGCACAAGTTCTCCGAAGGGGAGTTGTCACCCAAGCTGGGTCTGGTGTTCAAGGCCCACGAGGCGGCCAACCTGTTCGCCCAGTACAGCCACGGTTTCAAGGCCCCCATGTATGACAGCGCCTTCTCCACCCTGAACCATCAGGCTTACGGCTATCGCATCGAGCCCAACCCGAACCTCAATCCGGAGAGCAGCGACGGCATCGATCTTGGTGTACGTGGCAGCAGCAACGGCTTCAGCTATGAAGTAGCCAGCTTCTACAACAAGTTCGAAGACTTCATCGAGATGGTGGAAGTGGGCAAAGAGGGGCGCACCGCCGTCTACCAGTACCAGAACCTGAGCAAGGCGACCACCAAAGGGGTCGAAGCCAAGGCGGATTACTGGCTCAACGACATCGTCAATGTCTGGGGCAACCTCGCCTACATCGAAGGCAAGGATGGGGATGGCAACTACATCAACAGCTTGAGCCCGCTCAACGGCTCGGTCGGTGTGCGTCTGGAACAGTCCCAGTGGAACTTCAATACCGCGCTGCGCTTTGCTGACGACATGGACAAAGTCCGTAAAGACAGCAAAGGCAACGATTACGTGAAGAGCGCCGGTTGGGGTGTGGTGGATATGTACGCCCAGTTCAACCCGATGACCGACCTGCAGCTCAACGTCGGGGTCTTCAACCTGTTTGACAAGGAGTACACCAGCTACGAGCGCATCGCCGGTCGTGCCGAGGGCTCCGATAACAGCATGATGACCGAACCGGGCCGCAACCTGAGTGCACGGGTCAAATACGTATTCTAAAAAGACAACACACGCAGTGATCTCGGGCTGTTGCCCGCACCGGATCCCCGCCCTGACAGGCGGGGATTTTTTATACATGTAGCCAGGTGTGAGGTGACCCGCTCACACCATGTTATTCATTGGCTTCGCCTTTTTCTTTGTGTTGGCGAGATATTATGCTATTTGATTTATTGTTAATGACATTTAGTAATTCTTTACAACGGGTGTGCCTAGCTTTTGACTTCGACATCGAACTTTTTCCTCGACACCGCCGACGCTCTTGAGCTGATTACCCGCTTCAATGAGGCCTCTGACGAGCAGACCATAGTGGCCCTGCTGCGTACCCTTAGCCAGCAGATGGGTTTTGACCACTTCCGGCTGGGATTCATCTTTCCCAGTTCGATTCAGCGACCTGACGTGAGGATTTTCAACGGCTGTCCTGCCGAATGGGTACAGACCTATGACAAAAAGCGTTTCTTTACGGTAGATCCCGTTGTACGCAAAGGGATGAGCCAGAGTACCCCTATCCTCTGGGCCAACCTGATCACCGAGTGTTGCGATCAACAAGATATGGCGGGGCTTGAGGTGATGTTGCAGGCCCATGAGATGGGATTGCGCGACGGGATCACGATTCCCTGGCACGGGCCGAATGGCCATGTTGGCTTGTTGTCATTGATCACACGCACTACACGAACTGAGCATCAGTGGCTGACGGCTGCTCCCTTTTTAAGCTGGCTGGCGGTGCATGTCTTCGAGGCTGTGGCCCGTGTTTGTCTTGCCGTGAAGCTTCCTCAGGAAGAACTGACCCTACGGGAGCTGGAGGTGTGCCAGTGGGCTGCCGAAGGCAAGCAAGTGAGTGATATTGCCCAGATCCTGGGGATCAAGCCCAGAACCGTCACTTTCCATCTTGAACGGATAGCGGAGAAGCTGGGGGCAAGCAGCAAAAATCAGGCGATATCATGGGCGCTGATGCAGGGTATTGTCAGACTGAACATTGACACGGCACAGATTGAAAATGTGGATGATGACAGTGCATGATGCTGTCTAACGCAAAAAATTGCTCATTACACAGATAAAATCACTTAAAATGACAGTTTTGCCAGTGAGTTTGATGATGTTGCGCAATTTATTGCATATGAAGGAATCGTGCGAGAATTGTCTTTTATTTAACTAATTGAAAAATAAGAATAAAAATAAGTGGCATGGTCGCTGCTAAAGGGTTGGTTGAGTGCTATCTCGTTTAACCAACTTATTTAGGAGCATACCCATGCCAACTCCATGTTATATCAGCATCGAAGGTAAAACCCAGGGCAATATCACCGCCGGAGCCTTCACCTCTGACTCAGTCGGCAACATCTTCGTGCAAGGCCACGAAGACGAGATGCTGGTACAAGAGTTCCAGCACGTTGTCACCGTCCCGACCGACCCGCAATCCGGTCAGCCTGCCGGTCAGCGTGTCCACAAGCCGTTCAAGTTCACCGTCGCCCTGAACAAAGCCGTGCCGCTGATGTACAACGCGCTGGCTTCCGGCGAAATGCTGCCGAAAGTGACCCTGAAGTGGTATCGCACCTCCGTTGAGGGCAAGCAGGAGCACTTCTTCTCTACCGTGCTGACCGATGCCACTATCGTTGACATCGACTGCCAGATGCCCCACTGCCAGGACCCGGCGAAGTCTGACTTCACCCAGCTTATCCAGGTCTCCATGGCTTACCGCAAGATTGACTGGGAGCACACCGTTGCCGGTACTTCCGGTGCGGACGACTGGCGCGCCCCCATCGAGGCGTAAGCCTTGCTTCGGTACTTTGGTATTCCTTGTAAGTAGTAATGTGTCTTTGAGCCGGTTGTTCAACCGGCTTCTTGTACTGTGCATTTTCTCCAGCCTGGCCAACGGGTTGGCTGGAGCTTTTCTGTTTTGCCATCCCCCTGCTGGGGTTTTATGCCCTGCGAGTGAGCGCGGAGGGATGGCAAAGCACTAAAGGGTGTCCTGTGATGCAGACCCGAACCGCTCGTAACCTGTTAACCCCCTTGTCTTTGGTGCCCTTGCGGCACCTGAGAGGGCGGTAGCGTGGCTGCGCGGCGAGGGCGTGTATGGGCGCGAGAGTTGGCAAGGGCTCAGGCACAGCTTGGCCGTGACAAGAGGGGAAAGCCATGGCTAATCAAACCGGATTGCAATTTACCGTCAAGGTGGGGGAGTTGCCCGAGAGCACCTTCGTGGTGGCCAGTTTCCAGCTGGATGAGGGGCTGAATCGGCCGTTCAATCTGCAACTGGAGGTGGCAAGTAGCCAGCCTGATGTCGACTTTGGCGCCGTGCTGGACCAGCCGTGCGAGCTGCTGGTGTGGTACAACGGCGAGTTGCAGCGTCGGGTCTGCGGGGTAGTGAGCGAGTTTGCCCAAGGGGACAGCGGCTTTCGCCGTACCCGCTATCAGCTGCAAGTCAAACCTGCCCTGTGGCGATTGGGGCTGCGCCAGAACTCACGCATCTTTCAGGCGCAAAAGCCCGATGAAATCCTCAGTATCCTGCTGCAAGAACACGGCATTACTGACTACGCCTTTGCGCTCAAGAACGAGCACGCCCAGCGGGAATACTGCGTGCAGTATCGCGAGACCGACCTCGATTTCGTGAACCGCCTCGCTGCCGAAGAGGGCTTGTTCTACTTCCACGAATTTGAGCAAGGCAAACACCGCATCGTCTTTGCTGACGATGCTGCCGCCCTGACCGCTGGCCCCGAGCTTTTCTTCAACCTCGGCAACCGCTCGCTGGAACAAGGGCCCTATGTGCGCCAGTTCCACTACCGCGAGGCGGTGCGCCCCTCGGATGTGGAGCTCAAAGACTACAGCTTCAACACCCCGGCCTATGGCCTCTCCCACAAAAAGCAGGGCGCGGAGCTCGACCATCAGCGCGATACCTACCAGCATTTTGACTACCCGGGCCGCTACAAACAGGACGGCAGCGGCAAGGCCTTTGCCCAGCACCGGCTTGATGCGCTGCGCAATGACGCGGTAGCGTGCAGTGGCAAATCCAACAGTGCAGCGCTGTTGCCGGGGCAGCACTTTTCATTGACCGAACATCCGAACGGCAGCCTCAACACCGACTGGCAAATCGTCCATATTCGCCACACCGGTGAGCAGCCCCAAGCGCTGGAAGAAGAGGGCGGCAGCGGTCCCACCGTCTACCACAACGAATTTGGCGTAGTGAAGGCGAGCACCACCTGGCGCGCCCGCATCGGCAGCCCCGAGGCACCCTACAAGCCGATGGTGGACGGCCCGCAAATCGCTATCGTGGTGGGCCCCGACGGGGAGGAGATTTACTGCGACGAGCACGGGCGGGTGAAACTGCAATTCCCGTGGGACAGATATGGCAGCTCCAACGACCAGAGCTCCTGCTGGGTGCGAGTCTCGCAAGGCTGGGCCGGTGGTCAGTACGGCATGATGGCGATTCCGCGCATCGGCCACGAAGTTATCGTCTCGTTTCTGGAAGGAGACCCCGACCAGCCTATCGTGACGGGCCGTACCTACCACGCCACCAACCGGCCGCCGTATGAGTTGCCCGCCAACAAGACCCGCACCGTGCTGCGTACCGAGACCCATCAAGGCGAGGGTTTCAACGAGCTGCGTTTTGAAGACCAGGCGGGGCAGGAAGAGATTTATATCCACGGTCAGAAAGACCTGAATGTGCTGATAGAGAACGATGCCGCCTGGCACATCAAGCATGACCAACACACCGACATCGACTTTGATCGGGTGACCCGCATCAAGGCCAATGACCACCTGACGGTGGAAGGTGAGAAGCGTGACCAGATCGAGGCGGACTATTCGCTGACGGTGGATACCTCCCTGCACCAGAAACTGGGTCAATCCCTGTTGGTGGAAGCGGGTGAAGAGGTGCATATCAAGGTGGGTGACAAGTTGGTGCTGGAGGCGGGCTCAGAGATCACCCTCAAGGGGGGTGGCAGCTTTGTCAAAGTTGACCCGAGCGGCATCAAGCTGGTCGGCCCCGCCATCAAACTCAATGCCGGAGGCTGCCCGGGAGCTGGCTCTGGCTGGGCTGGTCAGGCTCCCGTTATTCCCAAAGGGGTTGAGGTGGTCAAAGCTCCGGAACTGGTTGAACTGGTCAAGGCGATTGCCACCGAGAAGGCGATGGAGGCGTTGCTCAAGGCGCTGGAGCCCGATAGCGATTATCAGCCCTCTGCTTGATGTTCGACGAATAACTTAGGATTGAATGATAAAGATGAAAATCGTCTATCCCATGCAACTGGCGGGTGAAAATGGCTCCAGCGAGATTGCATCCCTCGATGAATTTATCAAGAAGATCAATGGTCTCAAGAGCGGTACCTTCCCGATAGGCCGTAACCGCATTTGGCACGGTGGTATCCATTTCAGTAAAAGCGGAGGCTGGCACCCGAGCGGAGCAGTGCGCGCGATTGCTGACGGGGAGATTGTGGCCTACCGACTGGCGACCAAACCGGCCAAGGCAACCCGCAGCCCCGAAGCAGGAAAGCCAGGAGACGATATTGAGCTACATACCTCCCCTTCGTTTTGTCTGGTTCGTCATCGCTACGAAGGCGGAGAGCAGAACAAGAATCGCCTGACGTTCTACAGCCTCTACATGCACATCGCCTGCGAGAACAGCTACAACAGTCCCGAGGCGGCGCGAGTTACCGTCAAGGGCTCGGGTGTCTCCACCTATGAACCGGTGGCGCAGGGAGACCCCCTAAAGCTGACACGCCGACTGTCGGGCAGTAGTCCTGTGTATGCCAAAACAGGTGCTGAGGTGAAGTTGCTCCAGCAAACCCCGAGCAACCTGCTCAACCACAGGGATGAAGCCCACAATTATTTTCTGGTGCACTACGTCGATGAACCGAACAGCCCGTTCTATATCGCACAGAGCCAGTTACAGCATGAATATCCGCAAAAGCCGACGTGGATGACCCCACCAGAAGGCAAACCGGCCCGCCACAAGGTCCCGAGTAATACATGGTTACGTAAAACTGCTGACACCACAGTGGGTAGCATGGGGCTGCCTGCTGGCAGTGAGGTGGTGGTATCCACTGAGCCACCACAGATGGTGAACCTCAATGGCGGCACGACAGAGTTTCGTAAAGTACAGGTGTTCAAGACGGGCAGCGGCACAGTCAAAGACAGTGCGAATCAGGTGATGACCAATGCTGGCAAAGGTGCCGTTGGCTGGCTGGCAAAAAGCAAGATGGGGGCCGGACTGCCCGCTGAACCGAGTACCCCGGTCGAATTCAAAGACGATGCGCCGGTTGTTAACCGCAGCGCAAATCCGATACCGGTGCAGGCCGGAGAGATCATCGGTCATTGGGGGGAGCATGAGCTAGCCACTGCCAGTGCCAGCGGTTTCGAGAAAGACGCCGACAGCAAAGCCGTGCACTTTGAGGTGTTTGTGTCAGAGAGCGACAAACAGGCGCTTAAAGATTGCATCAATAACAAGGCGCGGGTCACCGGTGGCCAAGGCTACCTGCTAGTAAAGAAAGAGGTCACTACCTATCGTCTAACCAGCGATAGCCAACATGGTTTTCACGAGGTTGCCAATTTTGGGCCGCTGGTCTTACCGTTGGCGGTGAAAGAGTCTGATATTGTTACTCATGGTGCCAACAATTTTGTGAAAGTGCGTGAGCGGACTACTGCGGACGGGGAGTTGCCTGGCGAGTTCGTATTGAAGGGCGGTGATGTCGAAGTCATCAGTCAGCACGACTGGCACCAGCTGGGCGTCAAGCTGGTCGATGGTAGCAGCGATGAAGATGGCTTTTTAGATAAGGCAGATACCGAGAGTGAAGATCCGCAGCAGAAAGAGGCGAGCAAATTTTTTAGTACCCTCTATGACAAGCTGGTGACAGACAGGGACAATGATGGCACCCTGAGCGGCAATGACATCAAGGCCGCGCTGGCCGATGAGGAGCTGGCGGGCAAGTTGCGGTTGTTGTTTATCAAGCACAAAAGCGAATGGGTAAAGCCGGGGGATTGGCCGCGTCTCAAGCAGGAGTTGGCTGACCAGCCGAAGCTCTATGAGTATGCGATGCAGGTACACCGCAATATGGCGTGGGTGGAAGATGCCAGCGCGATATTGGGTGATACCAAACCTTGGTTTATTCATCCGGCAGGGATGATGGGGTTGGTGGCTGAGCCTATCTCTGATGATGAAATGGATGAAAAATGGCTCACTGTACCCAAAGGACAGCTCACATTTGATGCTGAAGGGAACGATGTTGATACGAGTATGTATTTTTCAAGACATCCACATGTTCCAAATAATAGAGGGGTTGTGATTGGTGCGTCTGGTGTTACTTATGGAAGGGGGCTTGATCTGGGCCAAATATCAATTGGCGAGCTGAACAAGTTAACAACGGCTATTTCTAATAATTGCAAACCGCTATCAAGTTCCATGTTGCAGTGGCTCACTGGTGCAGTTGGTCTTCAGCGGAAGGCTGCATATGATTATACTATAGCAATAAATAACGTTGTTCCCAGAAATGAACAGACCCTTACGAGAAAGCAGCAGCACTATTTGTTCAATGAAATCTATCTAAAGTTAGAAGCTATTGCTAAAAGAACGATCGAAAATCCGAAGGGGACTCGCACAAGAGCTGCTCCAAATGGTATTGATTTAGATCCGGAAAGAATGATTTCATGGCTTGCACTTCCTCAAAACATAAAGGATTTGCTCATTGACCTCACTTTTAGAGGGGATAATCGTCCTAGTACTAGAGAATTTTTCATACCCGATCTCGTCGAGAGCATAAAAAATAACGATGAGTTTTCAGCTTTTAAAGAAAATATAAAAAGTAACAGGTGGAAAGAAACTTATAATGTTCCACTCGATAGACATCAAAGAAGGTGTAACTATTTATGATTATACTAGGATATTTTTTTGCATCATCGATAGCAATGTTTGATGCAAGACAATGCGAAAACCTTGACTTAACAGCTAGATTTAAGTGTGTTGAAACTTTGTATAATAAATCAGATGCAGAGCTAAATAAGGTTTACCAAAATCTTTTTTCATATTTACAGAATGATTATGAAGGAATCGGTGAGCCTAGAACAAAATACTTGAAGTTGGCTCAACGTGATTGGATTAAGTTTCGTGATTCTAGTTGTAATTTTGAAAATCCACAAGGCATGGGCTCTGGAGGAGAGGGGTTTGGTGTGGAATATTTAACCTGTCAACTCAAAAAGACTGTAGACAGAATAGATTATTTAAATGGTTTTTTACCAGAGTAAATGCATCTATCTGTGATGTAATTTAACTTGACTAAATGCAGGGGTGAATTGAGTTCCAGCCTTGCTGATTATGAGTTACTTACAGTTTTTGTGGTGTAAAAATGGAAAAACATTCTATTTTATTTTTGAGCGTTTTTTTAGCTAACCAATACGCTGTTGCTAGTAGTGATTGTAACAATTCGTCGGGAATGCATCAGGAAATGGTTTCCTGTGTTCAAAAGCAAACGGCAAAATATGAAAGCAATTTAAAAAACATCATTTCTTCAAAGTCTAGTGATTATGGCTTTTCGAAAAATTTTTACGATAAACAACGGCTTGCTATCCATGAAAGATGTATGCTTTATTCAAACATTGGTGGTCAGCGTGGTGAGTTGTTAATGGTTCAGTGTGAATTAGATAGTGTCAAAAATTTAAATGAGTACATCAACCAATATGTTGATGATGTGAATAATAGTTAACTCCTTTGTGTAAATTAAAGAGGGGCCTTTGAGAAAGGCTCCTCTTATTTCTTCATTAGAGACAAAAATACGCCGATTACATCAATAATAATCCCACCTTGAGCCAATATGAGCCTGGGCGTAACAGAGCTAAATATCTAACTGGAGAATAACTGTGAAAAGACTATCTTTTGCTCTTTTTTTTATATCATTGAGTGTATTTTCAAACACAGATCGTAATTGTGATATCTCTGCGCCATCTACCAATCTTGCTGCTTGTTATGAAAGTAAATCAAAACAAGCTGATGCTGAGTTAAACAAAACATATAATAATTTAAAATCTACATTGTTATCTAGCGGTTATGATAAGCAATCTAAAGAAAAATACTGGAGTCAACTGGTTCAATCCCAAAGATATTGGATTAAGCTCAGAGATGCTCAGTGTTACGCGAGGGGAGCTTTTTTTGAAGACAGTTCTATTGCTCAACTGATAGAAATTAAAAAATGCCTTATGAATGTAACAAAGGAAAGAGTGTTTTTTTTGAATAATGAGATTCAATTAATTCATGATTTACCTTGATAGACAAGACTGATGGCCAAGGACGGCTCTGCATCAGTTTTATGCCCATCAGATGGTTGTGTAGCATATATTTACAAAACAACATATTAGGCAAAAAATATAGATGGAAGTGGCCTGTCCAAGTCGCTTATTTAATTTGAACGGTAGTTATCCAGTAACAAATTCAGTCCAGGCATCCATCATGAGGAGGCGTTGAACCAGTAAGTCCGTACGGTGGGGAAATCTGGGAACCCAATATTTTTGACTCTGCTAGATACTCAACCATGTACTCCGCAGGAGATGGGTGAAAAGTGGTATGGACGGCTTTGTCGAGATTGGCGAGGTTTTGTTGGGCAGAGTATTATAACTATAGAATAACTTAAATGAATAAATATTTGGTCTTGGTTTTTATTCTGTTTTCTTCTATTTGTTGTGCTGAAGATGTCGGCGTAGACTATCGCTGCTTTGTTAGTACAGATGGTAAAATTAAAATGCGAATGATGTGGGCCTCCACTGCGGGTTGGGTTGGAGGATATGTTCAATATGGGAAAAATAAAGATAAAATAACTATAGTTCAAGTGAATTCTGAAGAAGAGGCGAATGACGAAGGTCGACCATATGCTGTTAATAGTGACTGGGTTGAAATAATTGATGGCAAAGTTAATGGGCGGTATCACTTTAGTTACCAGGGTGCTAACTTTGACAATGTTTTTTATATAAATGCTAAAGGAAAGAAGTTTGATTTCTCTCAGGCATTGGAAAATTACGAGGATTGTTTTTGATTGCCGTGGTTGTGAAATAGTGAGTGTATAGATCTAGTTATCACCTAACACCGGCTTAACGCCGGTGTTTTTTATCGCTACAAATAGTTTTGGTGCAGGATAGTTCGAAGATTTGTTGTGTCCAGATGATTTTTCGTGGTGAGGATGGATTTAAATTTGAATCCGAGATGTAGATCCTGGTTATGAAGAAAAGTGATTAGGGGACAAAAAAGAAACCCGCCATGGGCGGGTGGAAGGATTGCAACACTAACCAGGAGGAGGTGTTACCAAGTAGACCCCGCTTCTTCGGTAATAGTTCAATTTTATTGAAGTTTTTTCGATTTCTTCGCGGGGTTTCCATCGGGATCTGCGGGGGAGGATGGGTTATCATTCTGCTCCCGTCATCCGGTTGCAGAGGATCTATGCCCGCGTTCTCCTGGTTAGCGCTCTTTTTCGGCGCCTTCTATTTTGTCTACGGCGCTTACTTGCCGTTCTGGTCGCTCTGGCTGGAGGGGGTGGGCGTCAGCGCCGAGATGATTGGTCTCCTGCTGGGGGCGGGGATGGCGATCCGCTTTGCCGGCAACCTGATGGTGATGGGGCAGATCAAGGGGGCGGGTCATCTGCTGCCGGTTACCCGATTGTTATCTCTGCTCAGTCTGCTTGCCTTCCTTGGCTTCTATCTCAGCCATCACCTCTGGTGGTTGGTTGGTCTCACCCTGATTGCCAACTTTATCTACCCGACCCTGATGCCGGTGGGTGAGGCGCTGGCAACCCGCATGGTGGTGCAGGCGCATATCGACTACGGCAAGGTGCGGCTGTGCGGTTCGTTTGCCTTTATTGTCGCCTCTACCCTGGTGGGGGCGCTGGTGGGCAACTTCGGTAGTGACTGGATTTTGCACACCATGGTGGCGGGGCTGGTGCTGATGCTGCTGCTCAGCTGGCTGCCGCTCTATCCGGCGCCACAGGATAGTCAGGGGGAGCGGGCCAAGGCCTCTTTGCTGGCGACTCTGCGCAGTGCACCGGTACGTCGCTTCTTGCTGCTGACCGCTTTGCTGCAGGGGAGCCACGCCGCTTATTACGGTTTCAGCGCCATCTACTGGAAGGCGCAAGGGTATAGCGGCACTATCATCGGCTATCTCTGGGCGCTCGGGGTAGTGGCGGAGATCTGCATGTTCGCCGCCGACAAGCGTTTCCTGCAACGCTTTGGCGCCCAGAGTCTCTTTATCGCCGGTGCCATCGGTTGTGTGGTGCGTTGGGTATTGCTGGGGGCCTCGCCCGAGTTGTGGGTACTGGTGCTGGGGCAGTTGCTCCACTCGGTCACCTTTGGCATGAGTCATCTCGGGGCGGTGCGTTTTATGACTCGCCAGCTGCCCGCCGAGCAGTTGATCCCGACCCAGGCGCTCTATGCGGCCCTAGGCCTCGGCATGACGGTGGCGGCCCTGATGGCACTTTGCGGCGTGCTGTTCGAGCCTCTCGGCGGCGGCATCTTCTTCCTGATGGTGCTGGTGGTCTTGCCGGTCTTCTTCCTGCGGCTGCGCCCCTTTGCGCCGTCTGCGCAGGAGAGTGCTCCAGCCTGATATTTGTCTATTTGAATCATCACTTAACAAAAGGGAGAGCCACGGCTCTCCCTTTTTCGTTGTCGCGGTTGCGCTGTTACTGCTGCTCGCCCAGATAGAGGCGGCTGAGGCGGCGCCAGGTATCCGAGCCGATGGTGCCAGCAAGCAGCTCATTGGATGCTGCATCAAAGCGGCCATCCGGCAGCCAGCCCAGTTGGGGCAGCAGTTGCGCCAGCGTCACGTCATTGTGCTGCAGCTCCCGCTCCAGCGCTTCCCAGAAGGCGCTCCCCTTGACGTAAAAGAGCGGGTAGTAGGAGCGATCGCCCGCCAGCACCTCGCGAGCCGCCCGATAGAGGCCGCTATCGCGATGGGGCATCTGTTTGCCCCGCTCGGCCAGCTCGTTGACCGCCGTGACTTGATGCAGCCGAAAGCGGCGCAGCGCTTTGATGGCGAGGTACTCGGCGAGGCTCTCGTTGACCCAGGTGGGCTGTGGAGCAGTACGGCGAGCGCTGAGGATATGCACCGCCTCGTGGGCCGAGGTGCGCAGCAGGCGCAAGGGGGCCTGTGGCGTCGGCTTGCCAGCCTCGGTGGGGTAGTTGGCGACAAACACCTGATCTCCGGCTGCGCCGCCAAGGGAGCGGGTCGCCACATCCCGACCCAGCCACACCAGTTGCCATGGATGAGTGGGCGGATCCACATCAAGCTGGAAGGCCAGATAGTCGATGATCTCATTCAGTTGCTGCTGCAAGGCCGGCAGATCGAGCTGGTTGGCGGTCTCGTCATGGCTCAGCACCAGCCGCGGATCCGGCTTGGTGATGGGCACTGTGTCCAGACCAAACGGCAGGATCAGCGGCGGCTGGTTGACATCCGGCAGTGGTTGGCAGCTGCCATCCGGCAGACAAACCTTTCCTTGGCGACTCCCCATCTGGCGCACAAAGTTACCCCACTCGGTCAATAGCCACTGATTGGGAGCAAACAGCAGCGACTGTTGGGCCGAGGCATCAGCACCCTCTGCCGGAGCCGGTGTGAGCGTGATCTGCCAGCCGATCTCTTTGCAAGAGAAGGGCTGGTTGAGGGCAACCGGCTGGTTGTTTGCAAGGCAGACCAGCGCGGGGGAAACCGGCGTGGCACTGCCCGGCAACTGACGAGCGGGGAGCAGGGTAAAGGGAGATTTGCCCTGCATGGAGAGGCGCACTTGCAGCACATTGGCGCTGGCGCCCTGCTCGATAAGATAGCGGGGGCCGCTCGCGTCATTGCCAGCGCAGGCCCACAGCGGCAGCAGCCACAGGGCAAACAGGGTGATATGACGACTCATAAGAGGGTTAGCGCTCCTGCTCGTAGCCCAGCAGATCGCCGGGCTGGCAATTGAGTTCACGGCAGATGGCCTCCAGAGTGGAGAAGCGCACCGCCTTGGCGTGGCCATTCTTGAGGATCGAGAGGTTGGCCTCGGTGATGTCGATGCGCTGGGCCAGCTCGCGGGCGGTCATTTTGCGCTCTGCCAGCAAGGCATCGAGGCGGATGATAATGGGCATACGTTCCTCACACCGTCAGTTGCTGTTCATCGGCCAGCAGTTTGGCCTCGCGCATGACCAGTGCCAGCGCCAGTACGATCAGTCCCGCCAGCAGTACCCGGAAATCTGAGGTACTCAACGCTATGGTACCGAGTACTTCCGGGCCTCTCATGGTGAGCACCGTATCCAGCAAGGGGGTCAGGATCAATTCGACCAGGAAGGTTGTACAGAGCAGCAGTCCGATCTGCCGATAGCGGCGGATCTGCTCGAAGGTGAAGAGCAGACCGGCGCGGTAGCCGCGAAACAGCTGACGCAGTTGCCAGAGCATCATCATAAAGACCAGATCCGGCAACAGCTGCACCAGGGTGCCGAGCAGCCGGGTGGAGAAGTGAAGGGGATAGTCGGCAGGATTGATGCCGGGGCGGCTCAAGATGGTGTTGAGTTTATCCTGCAGAAAATCGGCGCCACCGAAGGGGGTCCACACCTCCAGCAAGGTGATCAAAGGGGTAGCCAGCAGTGCCAGCAGCAGCAGCCATTCGATCAGCATGCTCGAGCGTTCGAGTTTGTTGGAGATCATCTCATTCCTCACTGTGATGGTTTTATCTGAAAGGTAAAGTTTATCGTTTATCAATATTTACACCGGCAAAGTTTATTGTTTTACGATATGCAGTCAAGATAAAACTTATTGAAAAACGATAATTTCAATCTGTCCGAAGGGGATGACTTTTGGCTGCAGCCTCTCTAGACTGGCGAGGTTGTATACAAAAACTCAACATGGACAAGGAGTTATCGATGCACCAGGGATGGCTGCTGATCGGATTGTCGCTCACCTATCTGGGGCTGCTGTTTCTGATCGCCTTCGTGGCAGACAAGCACAAACGGCACCGTCTCAAGGGGCAACCGCTGCTCTACAGCCTGTCGCTGGCGGTCTACTGCACCTCCTGGACCTTCTTCGGCACCGTGGGGCAGGCGAGTGAATCCCCCTGGTCGCCGGTGCCCATCTACCTTGGCCCCATGCTGGTCTTTCTGTTTGGCTGGCGGCTGCTGGCCCGCCTCATCCTGGTGGCCAAGCGCGAGCACATCACCTCCATCGCCGACTTTATCGCCGCCCGTTACGGCAAATCCCAGCGGCTCGCCATGGTTATCGCCCTTATCGCCATCATGGGGATCCTCCCCTATCTGGTATTACAGCTTAAAGCCATCGTGACCGGGCTGGATCTGCTGATGGCCAACCCGGTGCCCGCCGGCCCCACCGGCAATACCGCCGGGCTGGCCCTCGGGGTGGCCCTGCTGCTGGCCCTGTTCAGCATCTTGTTCGGCACCCGCCACCTCGATGCCACCGAGCACCACAGGGGGATGGTGGTGGCCATCGCCTTCGAGTCGGTGGTCAAATTGCTGGCCTTTATCGCAGTGGGGGGCTTCGCCCTCTGGCTGATCCTGAGCAAACCGGGCGAGGCTCACAAACAGGTGACCCGCGACTTTTTTGCGCAGGTGGTGGCGGTGAGCCCCGGCAACCTGCTGGAGCTTGCCATCTATACGGTGCTGGCGATGTGCGCCGTCATCTGCCTGCCGCGCCAGTTTCATGTGACTGTGGTGGAGAATAATCAGGGGCAGGATTTGCACTGGGCGCGCTGGATCTTCCCGCTCTACCTGTTCGTGATGGGGCTCTTTATCTGGCCGTTGGCGCTGGCGGGCAAGCAGTGGGTCGGGGCCGACATGGCCTCCGACACCTATGTGATCAGTCTGCCGATGGCCCTCGGTTTCGATGGCATGGCGATGCTGGCGTTTCTCGGCGGCACCTCGGCGGCCACCGGCATGGTGATCGTCTGCACCATCGCGTTGGCGATCATGGTGAGCAACGATCTGGTGCTGCCGGTGCTGCTGCGCCGCTTCTGGCGGCAGGGGCGCGACGAGCGGCTGGTACGGCTGCTGTTGCAGGTGCGCCGTGGCGCCATCCTGCTGATCTTGCTGGCGGCCTGGGGGCTCTACCTTTGGCTCGGCGATCTCACCAGCTTGTCGCGCATCGGTTACCTCTCCTTTGGCGCGGTGGCCCAGTTTGCGCCGGCCCTGCTGCTCGGTCTCTACTGGCGTCACGGCAATCGCAAGGGGGTCTATCTTGGGTTGAGCCTCGGGGTGAGCCTCTGGTTCGTCACCCTGCTGGTGGAGAGCGGGTTGCTGGCCGGTTCACCGCTGGCCGAGCTGCTGGCGCCGCCGGACTGGCCCGCATTTCGCGAGCTGAGTCTCGGGGCCTGGTGCATCTTCCTGAGCCTGCTCTTCAACCTGCTCGGTTATGTGGCCGGTTCTCTGCTGTCGCGCCCGGCGGTGAGCGAGCGGTTGCAGGCGGCCAACTTTGTCGGCAAGCCGAGCCGCGATACCGCCGCCCTCTATCAGGCGCGGGTCTCGGTCAAGGAGCTGGAGATGCTGGCGGCCCGCTTTGTCGGCTCAAGCCGGGTCAAGCGCGCCTTTGGCCGCTTCGCTGGTGAGCGGGGTGGCACCCTGGCGCCCCAGATGCAGGCCTCGGCCGAGCTGATTGCCCACACCGAGCGGCTGCTGGCGGGGGTGTTTGGTACCTCGTCGGCCCGGTTGGTGCTCGCCTCGGCCCTGCAGGGGCGCAACATGCAGCTCGAGGAGATCGCCACCATAGTCGATGAGGCCTCCGACGTGTTTCGCTTCAACCGAGGCTTGTTGCAGGGGGCGATCGAGCATATCGGACAGGGGATCTCGGTGGTGGACAGGGAGCTTCGGCTGGTGGCCTGGAACCGCCGCTACATCGAGCTGTTCCACTATCCGCCGGGGCTTATTCAGGCTGGGCGCCCCATTGAAGAGATCATCCGCTACAACGCCCAGCAGGGACTCTGTGGCCCCGGTGATATCGAGGATCACGTGGCGCGGCGGGTTGCCTTTATGAAGCGCGGCAGCGCCCATATCTCGGCGCGGGAGCGCCCGGACGGGCGGGTGATCGAGATGCAGGGCAACCCCATGCCCGCCGGTGGTTTCGTCATGACCTTTACCGACATCACGCCGTTTCGCGATGCGGAGCGGGTGCTGCGCGAAGCGAACGAACATCTGGAGGCACGGGTGGCCGAGCGTACCCGTGAGCTCTCCGAACTCAACCGCCAACTGCTGCTGGTGAACCAGCAGGTGGAGCGGGCCAATCAATCCAAGAGCCGTTTTCTGGCGGCGGTCAGCCACGATCTGACCCAGCCCCTCAATGCCGCCAAGCTGTTTACCTCCTCCCTGCTGGAGATGTTGCCCGATGCTGGCGAGCAGGCCCGCATCGCCCGCCATATCGACGATGCGCTGGGGGCGACCGAGGATCTCATCACCGATCTGCTCGATATCTCGCGGCTCGAAGCGGGCAAGTTCAAGGCCAAGAAGCTCGACTTTGCCCTGCGCGATCTGCTCGACAACCTCAAGGCGGAGTTTGGCGTGTTGGCGCAGGCGGGGGGGATCCACTTCTCGGTGGTGGAGAGCAAGCATGCGGTGCACAGCGATGTGCGGCTGCTGCGCCGGGTGCTGCAAAACTTCCTCACCAATGCGTTTCGCTACAACCCGGGCGGCAGGGTGCTGCTTGGTTGCCGCCGGATGGGGGAGAAGATCCGCATCGAGGTATGGGACAACGGCCCCGGTATCCCGCAGGACAAGCAGGAGGCGATCTTCGACGAGTTCTCCCGTCTCGATCACTCCCGTACCGCCAAGGAGCAGGGGCTGGGTCTGGGGCTTGCCATCGCCCGCGGCATCTCGCAGGTGCTCGGTCATCAGCTCACATTGCAGAGCTGGCCGGGCAAGGGATCGGTCTTTGCGGTGACCCTCAATCTGGCGACCCGGCCGGTCACGGCCCATCAGCTGGCGGCGCCGGTGGCGCGCGACAGCCAGCTGGAGGGGGTGGCCGTGCTCTGCATCGACAACGAGCGGGACATTCTGACCGCCATGAGCACCCTGCTTTGCCGTTGGGGCTGCGAGGTGCGCTGCGCCGTCGATCTGGCCGAAGCCGAGGCGCTGGTGACAGAAGGGTTTGTGCCGCGGCTGGTGCTCTCTGACTACCACCTCGACGACGGCAAGACCGGGTTGGAGGCGCTCGCTGCCCTGCAGCGGGTGTGTGGCGACGAGCTGGGAGGCATCATCATCAGCGCTGATCGCAAGAGCGAGTTGCAGGCGCAGATCCGCGAGCGGGGGTATGGCTACATCAGCAAACCGGTCAAACCACTCAAACTGCGGGCCCTGATGAACAGCCTGCTGCTGAGTTAAACAGGGGGAGATGTTTCTTATGGCTCCATAAGGGGCTCAATAAAACCGGCTACCTTGTCGCGGATCTTGGGCTGGGCCGCCGGGGTGGGATGAATACCATCGTTCATCATAAGTTCAGGGCGCAGCGCAATATCATCCATGAAGAAGGGCAGCAGGGGCAGATCGTTAGCCTGGGCCAACTCGGGAAAGATCTGTTCAAACTGGCGCAGATAGCGGGCACCGTAGTTGCGGGGAAGCTGGATTTGGGTCAACACCACACGGGTCTGCTGTTCCTTGGCGAGCGCGATCATACTGGCCAGATTCTGGCGGGTAATGGTCGGTGCGAAGCCGCGCAGGCCATCGTTGCCCCCCAGTTCGATCAGCAGCCAGTCCGGCTTGTGCTCCTTCAGCAGGGCGGGCAGACGGGCCAGAGCCCCTTGTGTCGTTTCACCGCTGATGCTGGCATTGAGCAGGGTGTGTTTGCCCCCCTCTGCCTGCCATTTCTGGTTGAGCAGGGCGGGCCAGCTCTGCTCAACCTGCATCTGATAGCCGGCGCTCAGGCTGTCTCCCAGTACCAGCAGGGTCTGGGCCTGAGCCGACGAGAGCAGGCTGCCGAGGCCAACGAACAAGGCAAACAGAATACGCACCATCAATTCAACTCCCGCTATGGATTGTCATCAAGGGATTGGAACAAAGGATACAGAGCATGAGTTCAACCCCCATTATTGTCGTCAAGGGCCTCGGCAAATCGGTTCGCCTCGGCCAGGAAAGCCTCACCATCCTTGAAGGGATCGATCTGCAAGTCAATAGCGGCGAGACGGTGGCGCTGGTTGGCGCCTCCGGCTCCGGCAAGTCGACCCTGCTGGGGCTGCTGGCCGGGCTCGATCTGCCGAGTCAGGGGAGTATCGAAATCCTCGGCAAATCCCTTGGTGAGCTGGATGAGGAGGGGCGGGCCCGATTGCGCGCCGAACAGATCGGGTTTGTGTTCCAGTCGTTCCTGCTGCTCCCGACCATGACGGCGCTGGAGAATGTGATGCTGCCTGCCGAGCTGCGTGGCGAGCGCCACTGCGAGCCGAGAGCCCGCGAGCTGTTGGCGGCTGTCGGGCTTGGCGAGCGGTTGCACCATCTGCCGCCACGGCTCTCTGGCGGCGAGCAGCAGCGAGTGGCCATCGCTCGCGCCTTTATGACCCGTCCCAGCCTGCTGCTGGCAGACGAGCCGACCGGCAACCTCGACAGCAAGACCGGCGAGAAGGTGATCGAGCTGCTGTTTGAACTCAATCGCAAGCACGGCACCACGCTAGTGGTAGTGACCCATGATCATCAGCTGGCCGAGCGTTGCCAGCGGCAACTGGTCATGACGGCGGGCAGACTGGATCTCGAGGTGGCCCATGATGTGGTGTAACGGGGTGATCTGCGGGTCAGGCGGGAGATGCAAGGGATGATGCCGTGGCGATTGGGATGGCGACTGCTGCGTCGGGAAGGTTTCAGCGGCGAGCTGCGCTGGTTTGTGCTGGCGCTTGCGCTTAGCGTGGCGTGTGTCTTGAGTGTGGCATTGGTGGCGGATCGGCTCGATGCCGGACTCAAGGCGTCTGGCCGCGACTTTATCGGAGCGGATCGGGTGCTGCGCACCGCCGCCGCCCTGCCGGATGGTTGGCTGGAACGAGCGAAACAGGATGGCTTGGCGGTGCAGATCACCGTCAGCTTCAACAGCATGCTGTTTCATGGCGATGCGTTGCAGCTCGCCTCCATTCGGGCGGTGCCCGATGGTTTTCCCTTCTATGGCAAGCTCACTCTGGAACCTGCCCGCGCCCCGGCCCCCGGCGAGATCTGGCTCTCCGCCCGGGTGATGCAGCTGCTTAAGGCCAAAACGGGGGATGAGCTGGAGGTGGGCAATACGGTGCTCAAGGTGGCCGGTCTGCTTGGCGAGGAACCGGATCAGGGTTTCAGCCCCTTCTTGCTGGCGCCGCGTGCACTGATCCATAGCGCTGATATCGAGGCGACCGGCGCTCTGCTCCCCGGCAGCCGCCAGCAGTGGCGCTATCTGTTCAAGGGGCCGCGAGAGTCGCTTGCTCGTTACGAACAGTGGCTATTGCCGCAGTTGCAGGCCGGACAGAAGTGGATCAAACCGGATGACAGCGAATCCCGTGTCGGCCGCTCGCTGGCCAATGCCGAGCGTTTCTTCCGGCTTGCTTCCCTAAGCGGGGTATTGCTGGGGGCGTTGGCGATGGGGATCGCTGTGCGCCACTTTGCCGAGCGCCAGACCAATATGGTGGCGCTGCTCAAAACCCTGGGGGCATCCCGTCGCTCGCTCTGGCAACTGATGGGAACCCTGCTGCTGTCGTTGACGCTGATCGGCGCGTTGCTGGGTCTGGTGGCGGGCACTGCCATGCAGTGGATCACCTTGCAACTGCTGGGGGACCTGCTGCCGCCGGATCTGCCGCCCCCCTCTTGGCGCCCCTTTGTGCTGGGCGTGGCAGTGGCGCTCTTTATCACCCTGCTGCTCGCTTTTGTGCCCTTCTTGCGGCTGCTGAAGGTGCCGCCGCTACGGGTATTGCGTCGCGAGCTGGAGGCGGGGATTCCCCCCTGGCTGGCCCTGCCGGTCGGTCTGCTCGGGCTGTTTGCGCTGGTCTGGGGCTTTACCGCCGATGTGCGGCTGGCGCTGGGTCTGGTCGGTGGTATGGGCTTGCTGATGGGGCTGCTGGCCCTGCTGGCGGCGCTGATGTTGCGGCTGGGAGCAAGAGTGAACGGGCCTCATGCCTTGCGGCTGGCTCTGGCCCACCTGTCGCGCGAGCGCAGCAGCGGCCTGTTTCAGTTGGCGGGCTTTGCGCTGGCATTGATGCTTTTTGGCTTGCTCTGGGCGGCCAGGGTCGATCTGCTGGATGAGTTTTCGGCCCGTCTCCCCGTTGATGCACCCAACCGTTTTCTGGTCAATGTGACCGAGAACGAACGGGAGGGGATCCTGAGCGAACTGGCGGCGGCCGGGGCCACCACCTCCGATTTCTATCCCATGGTGCGCGGCAGGCTGACCCATATTGCCGGTGAGGCGGTGGGCGAGGGGGCCAGCAGTGGCCGCGAGGGGGTAGATCGGGAGCTCAACTTCACCACCACGGCTACCCTGCCAACCGACAACAAGCTGGTGGCCGGGAAGTGGCTTGCCGGGTCCGGCGAGGTGTCGGTGGATAGCGAGTTGGCCAAGCGGCTCGATATCAAGCTGGGGGACATGCTCGCCTTTACCATCGAGGGGCGCAGCTTCGGCGCCAGGGTCACCAGTCTGCGCAGCATCAAGTGGGACAATATGCGCCCCAACTTCTACATGATCTTCTCCGAGGATCTGCTGGCACCCTTCTCCCGTACCTGGCTTGGCAGCTACCGGCTGCCCGAGGCGGGGCGCACTGCCGAGGTGGAGTTGATCCGCCGCCACCCCACGGTGAGTCTTATCGATGTGGATGACCTGATTGCGCGGCTTACGCAGGTATCGGAGCAGGTGAGCCGTGCACTGGCGCTGATGCTGGGGCTGGTGACAGTGGCCGCGCTGCTGGTGCTGCTGACCCAGACCCAAGCCAGCATGGCTCAGCGTCGGCGCGAACTGCTGCTGATGCGCACCCTGGGTGCCAGCAGCGAACTGCTGAAAAAGATGCTGCGTTGGGAGCTGGTGGCCAGTGGTGCGCTGGCGGGGCTCTGCGCCGCCATGGTGGTGGAGCTCTGCTCCTTTGGCCTGCAGTGGTGGTGGTTCGAGGGGGTGTGGCAGTTCCACTGGGCCATCTGGCTTGGCCTGCCGACTCTGGGGGCGCTGTTGGTGACGCTGGCGGGGCAGGGGATGCAGCGCCAGCTGCTGGCTGGCACCCTGAGCGATCGACTGCGGGGGCTGGGTCAGGGACTGTTGTAATCCGGCCAGCGCGAGCCGATACACACAAGGTGCAATAGCGCAGCCGCAATAAGCAAGCAGCCCGGCCTTGGTCGGGCTGCTTGCTATGCGAGGTGCTGACGAGTGGACGCAGCGAACAGGTGTGAGTTAGCGGGGCTCGCGCAGCAGATTGGCGAGGGCACTCGGCAGCTCGGGATAGCTGAAGTGGAAACCGGCCTGTTGTAGCCGAACTGGTATCACCTTTTGTCCGGTCAGCAGCAGATCTGCCGCCTCCCCCATCACCAGTTGCAACAGCGGCGCCGGGACGAAGAAGAGGTGTGGACGGTGCAGCGTGGTGGCAAGGGTCTGGCTGAACTCCCGGTTGCTGACCGGATGGGGCGCAGTGCCGTTGAAGATGCCGCTGCACTCTTCGTGCTCCAGTATGAACAGGATGGCGCGCACCAGATCCTGCACATGGATCCAGCTCATCATCTGGCTGCCCGACCCCATGGGGCCGCCGAGTCCGAGTCGGTATGGGGGGAGCATTTTGGGTAGCGCTCCCCCATCCATGCCGAGCACCAGCCCGATCCGCACGATACAGACCCGGGTCTGCTTGCTTTGTGCTTCCAGTGCCAGGGTCTCCCACTGTTGGCAGAGTTGGTGGGTGAACTCGTCGTTGGGAGAGCGGCACTGCTCGTCGAGGGTTTCGGTGCCCTGTCTGCCATACCAGCCGATGGCGGAGGCGTTGATCAGCACCTTGGGCGGCGTTGTGGAGAGCTTGATGAGATCAACCAGCTGCTCGGTCAGCAGCCAGCGGCTGTCGCAGAGCAGCTGTTTACGCGATTCGCTCCAGCGTCCGGCGGCGATGGGTTCACCCGCCAGATTGATCACTGCGTCCACGTCATTGAGGTCATCGAGCCGGTCAAGGTTATCCAATACCTTGATATCGTGACCGAGCAGGGAGTAGGCGCGGCTCCCCTGCCTGCTCAATACCACGACCTCGTGATTGACCTTGAGATGGGCAACCAGCTTGCGGCCGATAAAGCCGGTTCCTCCGGTAATCAGAATCTTCATCGTTGCACGCTCCTGCTGCCGTTTGCTCTACTCTAATGGCGTCGTCCTCCTTCAACAAGTGGACGAGTTTGACACGTTTTGTTCATTCGACTGATGTTAACTCTATCCTCTTCTTGCGACATATTGTTGAACAATAGTTTGAATTGATTGATTTTTGTCGGGTGGACATTTGTTGTTCAATCGCTATTATGGCGACCCTTTCGCCTGTCCACCGGGGCTGTCACCCACCATCCGAGCATCAAAGAGGCCGCCATGCCATTTCGTCGTTTGAAACTTCGCCAGCTTTACTCGAGGATTCTGGTGGCACTACTGATGGGGGGCGGGATCCTGCTGCTGGGGGTTGTTGCCGTTATCTGGCAGACAGTGACCGAGATAGAGCATGATTCTGATTCACGCTTGCAGCATGCCCGGATGATGTTTGATCGCTCCATCGGCCATGCCCGGCAAGCGGCCATCAATGTGGAGGGGATGCTTGGTCACCCCTGCAAGGAGGCGGCACAACTGCTGCGCGAACAGGTGGCCACTGTGCCTGATGTCCGCTCTGCCAATCTGGCTATAGGAAATCGTATCTATTGCACCTCGCTCTATGGTGACTACGATGGCCCCTTCAACCCTGACAGTTATGTGGATGGCAGGCTGCAACTGCTGCCAGGCAATGAGGTCACACCGGATCGCCCCCTGATCGTGCTGCGCCACGAAACGGACAAGGGGAGTGTGCTGATCGGTGTGGATGGCTACTACCTGCGCAATACCCTGGAGATCTCCAGCAAGAACTCCCCGATGGCTCTGGTGGTGGGGCAGAGGGCACTGTTTGGCTCAGGTCAGTTCGGGGCGGCGCCCTCTCCGGCAGAAGAGGGTTATATTGCCCTCGCTTCGGCCGATTTCCCCTATCAGGTCGTCACCCGGATCACGGTGCATGATTACTTGAGCCACGCATGGCGCTACTCCAGAGATACCTTGATCCTCTCTCCACTGCTGGCGCTGCTGATTGGATTCGGCACCTTCAGGCTGATGGGGCGTAGCAGCTCACCAGCGGAGGAGCTCAAGCGGGCGTTGATCGAGGAGGAGTTTATCCCCTACCTGCAGCCGGTGGTCTCCGGTGAGGATGAGCAGTGGCGTGGCTGTGAGGTGCTGATGCGCTGGCAGCATCCCAAGCAGGGGATGATCTCGCCGGATCGCTTTATCCCGCTGGCGGAAGATAGCGGCCTGATCGTGCCCATGACCAGCCTGTTGATGGCCGAGGTGCGTGACCACTTCTCCCCTTATGCCCGCAAGCTGCCGGCAAAGTTTCATTTTTGCTTCAATATCAGCGCCAAGCACTTCCAGGATCTCGACCTGTTGGCTGACTGCAAGGCCTTTCTCGACGCGTTTAAGGACAATCCCGTTGATTTGGGGTTGGAGCTGACGGAGCGGGAGCTGCTGGTGGCTGATGAGACAACCGCCCGGATGTTTGCTGAGTTGCGCAAACTGGGCGTGTTGATCGCTATCGATGACTTTGGCACCGGTCACTCCAGTCTGACCTATCTGCAGCACTTTCAGGTCGATGCAATCAAGATTGACCGTAGCTTTGTAGAGATGATCGGTACGGATGCACTCTCCAGCCATATCGTTGAAAACGTGATTGATCTGGCGAAGCGACTTGAATTGATCCTGATCGCGGAGGGGGTCGAGAAGCAGTCGCAGGCGGACTACCTGCGGGCTCGCCACGTTGACTATCTGCAAGGATATCGCTACGGCCGCCCCATTCCGATGAAGCAGTTTTGCAAGACCCTGTTTGGCTGAACGGGTGAATGGGGAGCATAAAAAAAACCAGCGAGCGCTCGCTGGTTTTTTGTTAATACGGTTTGGCTTGGGCGTTCAGAGCATCCGCTGGAGGGCGCGGGCCAGCCGCTTGACCCCCTCCTCGATGGTCGCCTCATCGACGCAGGAGAAGCTCAGGCGCAGGGTGTTCTTGATTTCGGGGCGTACATAGAAGGGGGCGCCGGGCACGAAGGCTACCTTCTCCTTGATCGCCTCATCAAACAGGGCCATGGCGCTGATGTGGGCTGGCAGAGTCAGCCAGAGGAACATGCCCCCTTCCGGTCTGGTGTAGCTGACGCCGGGCGGGCAGTGACGGGCCAGTGCAGCCTCCATGGCAGCACGCTGGCGACCATAGACCTCCTTGATCTTCTCCAGATGGGCATCCAGTGAATTGTCGGTCAGGAAGCGGTGCAGCACCTGCTGGCTGAAGGCGTTGCTGTGCAGGTCGGTGGCCTGTTTGGCGATAGTCACCTTCTTGCGCAGCCACTCCGGCACCAGCATCCAGCCCAGACGGAAGGCGGGCACCACGGTTTTCGAGAAGGAGCCGAGCAGCACGGTATTGTTTGGCGCCAGCTTGGCAATCGGGGGCAGATGTTCCCCTTCGAAACGCAGCTCGCCGTAGGGGTCATCTTCCACCATCAACAGCTCGTGGTTGACCAGTCGTTCGGCTAGCGCCTCGCGATTGGCACGGCTGTAGGAGACGCCGCTCGGGTTCTGGAAATTGGGCACGCCGTAGAGCAGCTTGGCATTTGAGCCGTTTGCCAGCAACGCATCCAGCGCCGCCAGATCCAGTCCAGCTTCGCCGAGGGTAATTGGCTTGAAGGTGGGTTGGTAGACAGAGAAGGCCTGGATGGCGCCAAGGTAACCCGGCTCTTCAATAATGAGATCCTGTCCCTCGTCGATCAGTACCTTGCCCAGCAGATCCAGCGCCTGCTGGGAGCCGCTGGTAATGAGGATGTTGTCCGGATTGACCTGCATGCCGTGGCGGGTCAGATAGCGGTCGGCAATATATTGGCGCAGCGGGGCGAAGCCTTCGGTCGCCGCATATTGCAGGGCGGCAGCCCCTTGCTCGCGCAGCACATCCTGACAGGCCTGATCGATCGCCTTGACCGGAAACAGGTGGGGATTGGGCAGGCCACCAGCGAAGGAGATGATCTCCGGATTGGCGGCAACTTTGAGGATTTCACGGATAAAGGAAGGTTCAACCTTCTCGAAGCGCTGGGCAAAAAACGGCTGCATAGACAATTCTCTCGGCATGTGGGCGGTCGCTCCATTCGACCGCCAGGTTATCCGTTTGTATCAGATTTCAGAAATGAGGCAATGATTGTCACAAAAATCGCCAAAAAAGGCAGGTTTGGCACCTGCCCGAATTTTACCTGCCCGTGTGGCTCCCATGAATTGAAATGAGTTAGGGCGATCTTGTTTTGTGGACAAGCAACTGACCTTACAAACCCGGTTCCTTGAGGAAGCGGATCATCAGGTCGGTGTTGGCGCCAAGTTGGCTTTCTACTCTGCCTGGGAATAGTTCCGCCATCTTGTCGAGGCGGTCGTACTGGGTGTGCCAGATTTTTCCCCACTGGGTTTCGCTGTCACGATCGCAGGCGCTCTTGGTGGTGGCGTCATAGCAGTCCCACAGCGCTGGATTGGTGCTTTGGGAGTAGCCGTCATAGCCATCAGCGCCGTTGATGGTGAAGTTGGTCGCTTCAACGTAGGCGATCGGCACCCCCAGGCAGGCAAAGGGAGCGTGATCTGACCAGCTGCCAGTCTCCCCTTCCGGATAACCGCTGTAGCTGGGATGAATGGCAAACGGGGTCGCAGTCTGTTTGGAGAGGGTAAGCAGGCGATCCCGCACCTTGGGATCGAAGCTGTAGCGGCTCGGATCTGTGCAGTTGTATTCGGCGACGTCCGAGTGGGCTGAGTGGACGTAGACGATGTCGCCCCCGGCGATGGTGTCGTAGTTCACCATCGCCAGCAGCTTGGCGACGGCGGTGCTGTCGAGGCTGGCGGCATAGGCTTTGGAGCCGTTGAGACCGTTCTCCTCCGCCCCGAAGAATGCAAAGCGAACCGTGTAGGGCAAGGTTTGTCCTTTAAGCGCCTCAGCCACTGCCAGTAGGGCTGCGACGCCAGCGCCGTTGTCGGTGGCTCCTTCAGAACCTTTCTTGTCGCCCGTACTGTCGTAGTGGGCGCCGATCAGGATCACCTTGTCACTTGTGCCCTTGAGCTCAGCGATCAGGTTTTGGGAGTTTTTACTGGCGCCGCTTTTGGTGTAGGTGAAGGGTTGGCGTTGCACATCGTAGCCCCAACCGGTCAGATGGTCCTGGATCCATGCCGCGGCACGAGTTTCTGCCTCTGTCCCCGTGGGGCGCGCGCCAATCCCTTCTGCGGTTGAGCTCAACTGCACCAGATACTCATAGGCCTGCTCGGCGGCAGCAGGGGTTTGTGAGTTATTTGTTGATGTGTCGCATCCCGCAAGCAAAGTGGTGATGGCAAACGCCAATGCTCTGTATTTCATACTGCAATCCTTTGTTGTGTATGGTTTTATTTGCGCAGGCAGCATGTACTCGACGCGTGACCGATTCTGTGAACGGGTCGGCATTTGTCAACTGTTGTCAATGAAATGGAGAGAGATGAGGGATTTGTTTCGCGAAACACTTGCGCCTTGGGCCTATCTTGGGATAATTCGCTCCCCTGTTTTCGCGGGTCGATGAAATGCCGAGCCGCGAGCGGTCCCGCTAGGGATCGGACACAAGATGTATTACCCGGATTGATGAAATAACGAGACCATTATGCCTGTGACCCAAGATGTATTTAACGAAGACGGCAAGTTCATGCGCAAGATCCGCAGCTTTGTCCGTCGCGAAGGCCGCCTGACCAAAGGGCAGGAGAAGGCCCTGGAAGAGCTCTGGCCGGTCATGGGCATCGATTTCGAGCCAAAGCAGCTCGATCTGGTCGCACTGTTTGGCCGTGAAGCACCTGTGGTGCTGGAGATCGGCTTTGGCATGGGCGCCTCTCTGGTGGAGATGGCCAAGAATGCCCCCGAGAAAAACTTCATCGGCATTGAAGTGCACTCCCCGGGCGTGGGCGCCTGTCTGGGTACCGCTCAGGAAGCGGGCGTCACCAATCTGAAGGTGATCTGCCACGATGCGGTCGAGGTGCTGGAGCACATGATCCCGAACGGCTCACTCTCCTGCCTGCAGCTCTTCTTCCCGGATCCCTGGCACAAGAGCCGTCACCACAAGCGTCGCATTGTACAGCCTGCGTTTGCCCAGGATATTCGCCAGAAGCTGGCCATCGGTGGCATGTTCCACATGGCGACCGACTGGGAAAACTATGCCGAGCACATGCTGGAAGTGATGAGCGCCGCCGAGGGTTACGAGAACACCTCTGCCACCGGCAACTGGGTGCCTCGTCCGGACTGGCGTCCGCTGACCAAATTTGAACAACGTGGCCACCGTCTCGGCCACGGGGTTTGGGATCTGATTTTCAAGCGTGTCAGCTAAGCTGGCACGTCAACACACCTAGCGTATCAACTAACTTGAGGAGCTATCATGGCCAATCGTAGCCGCCGCCTGCGCAAGAAACTGCGCGTCGATGAATTCCAGGAAATGGGTTTCGACATCAGTTTCAACTTCCCGGTCGGCACTGCCGAAGAGACCATCGATGCGGTAGTCGATGCGATGATCGATGAGGTTGTTGAACCCCGTAAACTGGCTTTTGCCGGCTCCGGTCACCTGGCCTGGGAAGGGATGATCTGCACCCAGCAACTGGGCAAGTGTACCGAAGAAGACCGCGCTGCCGTCAAATCCTGGCTGGAAGGCAAGGGGATGGAAGCCGTGGTCGTTACCGAGCTGTTCGACCTCTGGTACGGTGAACCGGCCTGATACAAGGCTGCCGCATCTGGCGCCTTGTTGTGGGTAACTGAAAAATCCCGCCGCTGGCGGGATTTTTGTCAGTGGGGATGGGATCTCCACCGCTGTTTTAGTCATGGAATCGCTTATTGCTTATGGTGTTGTCATCCGAATTACTGGCCAGCATCCTTGAAGAGGTGCGCCCGTTGCTGGGACAAGGCAAGGTGGCCGACTACATTCCGGCACTGGCTCAGGTACCGGCCGATCGGCTTGGTATCGCAGTCTGTACCGTCGAGGGGGAGCTGTTCACCGCCGGTGACGCTTTTGAACCCTTCTCCATCCAGAGTATCTCCAAGGCCCTGAGCCTGACCCTGGCACTCACCCTCTATCAGGAGGAGGAGATTTGGGCCCGGGTTGGCAAGGAGCCCTCCGGCCAGCCCTTCAACTCGCTGGTTCAGCTCGAGTTCGAGCAGGGGATCCCCCGCAACCCCTTTATCAATGCCGGGGCGCTGGTAGTGAGCGATCTGCTGGAGACCCGCCTCACTGCGCCCCGTCAGCGTACCCTCGAGCTGGTGCGCCGTCTTTCCGGCAATCCGGCCATCATGGCGGATCAGGTGGTCGCCCGCTCCGAATATCAGCACTCTGCCCGCAACGCCGCCATCGCCTATCTGATGAAGGCCTATGGCAACTTCGAAAACGAAGTGGACAAGGTGCTGCAAAGCTACTTCAATGCCTGTGCCATTCGCATGAGCTGCGTCGATCTGGCGCGGGCATTCATCTATCTGGCCAACCGTGGTGTGCCACTGGGCGAGAGCGTGCCACTGTTGCCAGTCCGCACCACCAAGCAGGTCAACGCCCTGCTCGCCACCTGCGGCCTTTATGACGAGGCGGGCGATTTTGCCTATCGGGTCGGCATGCCGGGCAAATCGGGTGTCGGCGGCGGTATCATCGCCCTGATCCCGGGCGAGCTCTGCGTCTGTGTCTGGTCGCCCGAGCTCAACAAAGCCGGTAACTCGCTGGCGGGCACGGCGGCGCTGGAGCTGCTGGCCGAGCGGCTGGGTCGCTCCATTTTTTAACCTTGTTCACTATGAATCGAGAAATCACCATGAAACGACATCTTCGCTTCCTGCAGGCCGCGCTGGCGACCTTACTGCTCTGGTGTGCCCTGCCCGCCGTGGCTGGGGAGTTGCCACCGCTTTCGCTGGCCGATGCCAAGGCCAAACAGGCGGTCATCCTGGATACCCGCGCCAGCTACTTCTATCAGGGGTGGCCGATGGAAGGGGAGAAGCAGGGCGGCCATGTGGCGGGTGCCGAGAACCTCTCTGCCGAGTGGAAATACAGCGATGAAGAGTGGCCAAAGGCGCTCGAGATCAAGGGGCTGAAGGCCGATCGTCCGGTTGCCCTCTACGGTGCCTCCCGCGAAGTGGCCGAGGTGGCCCGTTTGCTGCGCAAGCAAGGGATCAAGCAGCTGTTCGAGCTGCAAGGGTGGCAAGCCGCACCGCGCGAGTCGCTGGCACGCTGGCAGCAGCTGGTCTATCCGCGCTGGTTGGCGGACCTGCAAGAGGGCAAGCCGGTTGCCGCGGCGCCCAAGGGGGACTGGAAGCTGTTTGAAGTGGATTGGGGTTCACCCAAAGCCTACCTCATCAGCCACATCCCGGGGGCCGGTTATATCGATACCAACAGCCTCGAAGAGGAGCCGCTGTGGAACAAGGTCTCTGACGAAGCACTCAAGAAGCTGCTGCTGGATAACGGCATCCGTCACGACACCACCGTCATCCTCTATGGTCGCAACACCATGGCGGCCGCCCGTGCCGCGCATCTGATGATGTATGCGGGGGTGGAAGATGTACGCCTGCTGGACGGTGGCCTGGATGCCTGGTTTATCCAGCACCTGCGCACCGAAACCGGCCTGCCCAACAAATATGAGCCGGTGAAGGAGTTTGGCGTGGCCATTCCCGCTCACCCCGAGTACTACACCACGCTAAGTCAGGCGAAAGAGCTGCTCAAGCAGCCCGATAGCGCACTGGTCAGTGTGCGTACCTGGGACGAGTTTGTCGGCAACACCTCAGGTTACAGCTACATCAAGCCGAAGGGCGATATTCCGGGGGCCAAGTGGGGTCACGGTGGGGTGGATGCCAACAGCATGAGCGACTTCCACAACCCGGACGGCACCATGAAGCCGGCCCGCGAGATCCTCGCCATGTGGGACCAGTGGAACATCGAGCCAACTCAGCAGGCCGCATTCTACTGCGGTACCGGCTGGCGCGCCTCCGAGGCCTTCTTCTACGCCTGGCTGATGGACTGGAAACGGATCAGCGTCTACGACGGCGGTTGGTATGAGTGGAGTTCCGATCCCAAGAACCCGACCGTGACCGGTGAGCGCCAGCCCGCCAAGTCATGATTGCGCTCTTGCGCTTGAAAGAAGAGGCCGGACAGATGTCCGGCCTTTTTGTATCCGCTCGGACCTGCGCCAGCCTGCCACTACACTTTGCTGGTGGCTATCAGGTCGATGGAAGGAGTGGCTGATGAGACGGATATGGACAGGCCTGCTGGTGGCAGGCGTACTGGCACAGGGGGTAATGGCTGCCGAACGGGCTCGTTATCTGGTGCAACTCAAGCCGGGGGCGGAGGCCGCTGTGCTGGCCCAAAGCAAAGGGATGGGGGGCGAGCTGGCCCTGCAACTGCCCGAGCAGCATGCGCTGGCGCTCTGGTTGCCAGCTGCAGCAGCGACAGCGCTGGCGCGCAACCCCAACGTGCTGTGGGTGGAGCCGGATGCCAAGCGTTATGCCAGTGCCGAGACCCTGCCTTATGGCATTCCCATGGTACAGGCGCCACAACTGAGCGATGGTATGGCCGGAGAGGTGCTGGTGTGCATCATTGACTCTGGCTATAGCGGCAATCACCCGGATCTGCCCCATGGGGCGCAGGTGCAGGGTAGTGACAACGCTGGTACTGGCAGCTGGAGCAGTGACGAAAACGGTCACGGCACCCACGTGGCAGGCACCATAGCCGCCATTGGGGGGAACGACATGGGCGTGGTCGGTGTCTTGCCGAATCAGAGTGTTCCGCTGCACATCATCAAGGTGTTTGGCGCCAACGGCTGGGCTTATACCTCCAACCTGGTGGGGGCCCTCAATGCCTGCAAGCAGGGGATGAGCAGTCGTGGCTTTACTCGCATGGTCATCAACATGAGCCTAGGGGGCAATGTGCCCAGCAAGACGGAAGAGCAGGCGTTCAATCAGGCTTACAGCCAGAATGTGTTGAGTGTGGCGGCGGCGGGCAATGCGGGCAACACCAGCAAGTCCTATCCCGCCTCTTACAGCAGTGTGGTGAGCGTGGCTGCTATCGATAGCAGCAAGCAGTTGGCTTATTTCTCGCAACGCAACGATCAGGTGGAGCTGGCGGCCCCCGGTGTTGCTGTGCTGTCGACCGTGCCGAGTGGTTACGCCAGCTACAGCGGTACCTCGATGGCGACCCCTCATGTGGTCGGGGTCGCCACCCTGGCCTGGTCACAGCGGCTGGAGTGCAGCAATGATCAACTGCGCCAGACCCTGCGCAGCAGCGCCCAGGATCTGGGGGCTGTCGGACGGGACAACAGCTATGGCTATGGTCTGGTGCAGGCCAGAGCCGCGGCAGATCGGCTGGCACTTGGCTGTGGTTCCGGTACCGGTAGCAGTGGCAAACCGGGTGGTCGCAAGTAACTGATTTTTGATGGTGATCTCACTTTATTGTGCAAGTTTCCGACTGCCTGCCGGATTGGAGTAGGCTGGATATGACACCCTCGTGGTGAGGGTGAAAGGAGAAGAGTGCGCCTATGAAAAAACTGATGATGATCCTGGTGTGCGCCTTGGGGCTGGTAGCATGCAGCTCCCAATACATCATGAGCACCAAGGATGGCAAGATGATCACCACAGAGAGCAAGCCCAAGCTGGACGAGAGTACCGGTATGTATCGCTATTACGATCATGAAGGGCGTGAGGTGATGATCAATAAAGAAGATGTGACCCAGATCATGGAGCGTTGAGCGCTCATATGCAGTCAGGGCCGCAATATGCGGCCCTTCACATTTTTACCGGCAAATCTCTCCATTTTCTCAGGCAATCGCACCCCTTTCGCCACAAATGCGCGTTCGGGTACAGCTTCCGTTATGGTTCGGTCCGTATTATTGCACTCCGTTTTTTATTGGAGGTGTTATGTCCCTGATGTCTATCTGGAATTCCCGTTTTTCCGCGCGCACCCTGCTGGGTGGTGTCTTGCTGGTGGTGGCGTCAGCCAGCCATGCTGGCGATGATCAGTTCACGCTGGGGCGGACTATTTTGCTGGGGGCCGGTGATCATGGTGCGACAATTCCTTTGGTGATTTGCCGTCAGACCAAATATATCAAGGTGAAGGCGGAACGTGATTTGACCCTGGATCGGGTGGTGGTGACCTATGGTGGTGATCGTACCAAAACCATTCGCTTCGATCGGGAGATGAGCAGTGATAAAGAGACCGAGTGGAAATCACTGGGTTCGCGTCGTTGTGTGAAAAAGATCGAAGTGTACGGTAATTCAGAGCGCAGCAAAGCGGGCGTAAAAGTATTCGGCCGTAAATAATCGATGCATTTTGTCTGCACGAACAGATGAGCTAAAAATAATGGCGAGCCGTGGCTCGCCATTATTTTTTATGGTCGGCTTTGCTATTTTTTCGGCCGAAATGGCTTGATGACAGTTTCATCGCACTCAAGATACGGCCCTTCCATCAAATCGATGCAGTAGGGGATGGCGGGGAATACTGCATCCAGACACTCGCGGATCGATTTGGGCTTGCCCGGCAGATTGACGATCAGGGTATCGTCGCGCAGCCCGGCAGTCTGGCGCGACAGAATGGCGGTCGGCACAAACTTGAGGGATTCGGCCCGCATCAGCTCGCCAAAGCCCGGCATCATGCGATCACATACCGCTTCGGTCGCTTCCGGCGTGACATCCCGCTTGGCCGGGCCGGTGCCGCCTGTGGTGACGATGAGACAACACTGCTCTTCATCCGCCAGCCGGATCAGGGTCGCTTCAATCTGATCCTGTTCATCGGGGATCACCTGATAGACAGGTTCCCACTCCGAGGTCAGATAGGCGTTCAGGGTGTCGATGATGGCCTTGCCGGAGAGGTCTTCATAGATGCCCGCGCTGGCGCGATCGCTGACGGTGACGATACCGATTTTTGCCTTGCTCATGGTCTGCTCTTGAATGTCCGATAAAAGTGGCAATTAAAATAACATAATCAGTGAGATATGTTAAATCGTCGGAAGGAGCTACTGGTCATTTTATGGATGATAAAGAGTCGAATGAAGCAAAATTAATTTATCCCGACTTTTATTGGAAATAAAAAACATAAAAAAGCAGCCTAAAATGTCTAAGTGTTTTGTATGCTCTTTCTTTTTTAAGCAAATGTTTGTTTCTGCATATTATTTCAATGGATGATTTTCATCATGGTTGCCATTTTAATAACGATTACCTGAGTGGTGTGGTGAGCTCTTTGCCGCTCGGTCGTATATAAAGTTTTATATGGCTGGTTCCTCAAGTTGTAGAGCCAGCAATAGTCGCCAAGGAGGGCATATGGAGTTGCCTGATTTTGACACCCTGAAGGAGTTGGCTGCGAGTGAGCCCTCCCGGCTGGATGCGATTCTGGAGCAGCAGATCGACCAGTTGATGGCCCGTGCGAGCCCCGATCAGCAGCGCCGTCTGCGCGGGTTGCAGTTCAAGATTGATGGTCAGCGCCGTCTGGCGAAAAACAATCTTGATAGCTGTATCCGGATTACCAACATGATGCGGGAATCTTTTTATTTGATGCGCAGCGAAATGAGCCAGTTCAGAGAAGAGGGGGACCCTCCGCCTGAAAGCGATGGCAGTGGTAAAATAATCCGTCTGGCGGACTATCGACGTCGCAAATAATCTGCAATAACCCCCTTGAATGATATTTCAGCCAAATCGGTGAGGCCATAATAAAGGGGATTCCCGGCGACCTGATTGTTATGGTTTTTAATGTTAGTCGTAATGTATTTGTGATGTAATTTCTTTTCTCCTTCTTGTAATAACTAATTAGTCAGGTTGTGATAGGGGTGGATGAATAACAGTAAAAGTTAGGCTAATATGGCCGAAATTTTTATTGCTACGACTCGAAGGGATTATGAGAAGTATCACACCAAGACGGGTGTTGTCGCGGGAGCAACAGACAGAGATCACCCGCATTATCGTCAAGGTGGGTCAGATGTTGGCCCAGTTCGGGGCGGAGAGCCGGATCATCGAGCAGACCACGGTGCGGCTGGGGATGGCGCTGGGGCTGGAGAGTGTCGAAATGGCTATCTCATCGAGCGCCATCGTGCTCACCAGTCTCTATCAGGGGGGTTGCGTCACCACTACCCGGCGGGTGCGCGAACATGGCATCAACATGCAGGTGGTGTGCGAAATCCAGCGGATCTGCATCATGGCAGAGAAAGAGCTGATCGGCGCCCGTGAAGTGCGTCAGCGGCTCGAGGCCATCGTCCCCTTTCACTATCACCCCTGGTTGGTGGTCCCCATGGTGGGGCTCTCCTGTGGTGCCTTTAGCCTGCTGTTTGGCGGTGACTGGCCCATCTTCCTGGTGACCTGTTTCTCGTCTGCCGTGGCGATGCGGGTGCGCCAACTGATGGCCCGCCATCACCATAGCCCGCTCATCAACTTTGCCGCTACCGGCTTTATTGCCACCTTGCTCTCCTCCAGCGCCACCTTTTTTAACTGGGGTGACCAGCCCTATCTCGCCATGGCGGCTAGCGTGCTGCTGCTGGTGCCGGGCTTTCCGCTGATCAATGCGGTCTCAGACATGGTGAAGGGCTACTTCAACATGGGGCTGGCCCGCTGGGGGACCGCGACCCTGCTGACCATCAGTGCCGCCATAGGTATCATTTTGGCCATGTCGGTCACCGGTATCTGGGGGTGGAAAGTATGATGGATTTGCTCTGGCTACTGGCCAAGGATGCCTTCTGGTCCTCCATCCCGGCGGTGGGGTTTGCCATGCTGTTCAACGTGCCACCACGGATGCTGAAGTATTGTGCCATGGGCGGCGCGCTGGCCCACAGCCTGCGTACCTTGCTTATCCACTACGGCATGCCCATCGAGTGGGCGACGCTGGCGGCGGCTACCACGGTCGGCTTTGTCTGCGTCTACTGGTCGCGCCGTCTGCTGGCACCGCGTCCGGTGTTCAGCGTTGCCTCCATCATTCCGATGATCCCGGGCAGTTATGCCTTCAAGACCATGATTGCGGTGGTAGAGCTCAACATCAACGGCGTGACCATGGAGTTGATCCAGAGTGCGGTGGAGAACGGCCTCAAGGCGCTCTTTATCGTCGGTGCCCTCAGTTTCGGTTTGGCGATCCCCTCTCTGGTCGTGTACCGTAACCGCCCCATAATCTGACAGATGGTGAGAGGCCCCATGAAGATTTCCATGATTGCCGCCATGGCCCACGACAGGGTGATAGGCAAGGACAACCAGATGCCCTGGCATCTGCCTGCTGACTTGGCCCACTTCAAGCGTGTCACCCTCGGTAAACCGGTATTGATGGGGCGCAAGACCTTCGAATCCATCGGTCGACCGCTGCCCGGACGGCGCAATCTGGTGATCAGCCGCAATCCCGACTATCAGGCTGAGGGCATTGAGGTGGTGGGCTCCGTCGAGGCGGCGCTGGCGCTGTTGGCAGGCAGCTCGGTGGAGGAGTTGATGGTGATCGGTGGTGGTCATCTCTATGCCGAGATGTTGCCGAGCGCGGATTGTCTCTACCTGACCCGCATCGATCTGGCGGTGGAGGGGGATACCCGCTTCCCTGCTTTTGACGATGGTCAGTGGCAACGCGTTGATTGCGAGAGCCACCCTGCCGATGATAAGAACCCGCACCCCTATAGCTTCGAGACCTGGCAGCGCCGCTGACGGACGAAAGCTAATGGGCAAATAACAACAAGGGCATCTTCGGATGCCCTTGTTGTTCTGTTGGGTTTTCAAGACGGAATTAGATGCCTGAGCCGTCGTTCTCGCCATTTTCCTCGTGCAAACCGCACTCGCGCTTGAGGCCGAAGAAGCGGGTCTGCTCCTCGCTCATGCCCGGCTCCCACTTGGCGGTGGTGTGGACATCGCCCACCGAGAGATAACCCTGCTCCCACAGCGGGTGGTAGGGGAGGTCGAACTCCTTGAAGTAGTAGAAGACATCCTTGTTGCTCCAGTCGATCACCGGCAGGAACTTGAAGCGGCCGCGCTGGATGCCGAGCACCGGCAGCTTGCCACGGCTGCCGGACTGCTCCCGGCGCAGGCCGGAGAACCAGGTCTGGGCCCCCAGCTCGCGCAGGGCGCGGTCCATCGGCTCCACCTTGTTGAGCTGGTTGTAGCGGGTGATCCCCTCCACCCCCTGCTCCCACAGGAGGCCGAAGCGCGCCTCCTGCCAGGCAGGGCTGAGCTCGGCCCGATAGATCTTCAGGTTGAGTGCGAGGCGCTCGGTCAGCTCGTCGATAAAGCGGTAGGTCTCCGGGAACAGATAACCGGTATCGGTCAGCACTATCGGCACGTCGGCCCGCTCGCGGCTTACCAGATGGAGCATCAGCGCCGCCTGAATGCCGAAGCTGGATGAGAGCACATGCTCCCCGGGCAGATTGGCCAGAGCCCAGCGCACCCGCTCGGGGGCGCTCATGGTATCCAGCTCCCGGTTGAGGGGCGCCAGCGCCTCGACTTGCTCCTCACGGCCGAGGGCCAGCAGTGCCTGCAGGTCAAGGCGGCCATCTTCAGTGACATTAAGCGGCAGATTAAGCGGCATAGAAGTCCCTCGCAGAATCGATAACAGGCGCAATCACCCCAACCCGGATCACGAAGTCGCCGAAGCATTCGCCCTGATTGCGCTCGGTGGCCCAGCGGCCGATCAGCCTGTCGAGTTCGGCCAAAATCTGCGGTTCGGTAATGTTCTCCTGATAGAGGCGCGGAATGCGGGTCCCCTCCAGATTGCCACCCAGATGGAGGTTGTAGCGGCCGGGCGCCTTGCCCACCAGACCCACTTCCGCCAGCATGGCGCGGCCGCAGCCGTTGGGGCAACCGGTGACACGGAAGATGATGGCGTCATCCGCCAGCCCATGTTTGGTGAGCAAGCCCTCGATGTCGGTGACAAACGCCGGCAGCATGCGCTCGGCCTCGGCCATCGCCAGCGGGCAGGTGGGCAGTGCCACACAGGCCATGGACTGCTTGCGCTGCTCGCTCACGCCGTCATCCAGCAGGCCGTATTGGCGTGCCAGCCCTTCGATGCGGGCTTTTTCGCTGGCAGGTACCCCAGCGATGATCAGGTTCTGGTTGGCGGTCAGGCGAAAATCCCCCTGATGCACCTTGGCGATCTCCAGCATGCCGGTTTTGAGCGGCTTGCCCGGGAAGTCCAGCAGGCGGCCATTCTCGATAAACAGGGTCAGGTGGTGCTTGCCGTCGATCCCCTCGACCCAACCGAAGCGATCGCCACGGCTGGTGAACTCATAGGGGCGAACCGGCCCGAACTGGATGCCGGCGCGGTTCTCCACCTCGGCCTTGAAGGCTTCGACGCCGACACGCTCTAGGGTGTACTTGGTCTTGGCGTTCTTGCGGTTGACCCGGTTGCCCCAGTCGCGCTGGGTGCTGACCACGGCGGCCGCCACCTCCAGTACGTGGGAGAGCGGAATAAAGCCAAAGTCGCTCGCCTTGCGCGGATAGGTGCTGGTGTCGCCGTGGGTCATGGCGAGGCCACCACCCACCAGCACGTTGAAGCCCACCAGCTTGCCGTGTTCGGCAATCGCCACGAAGTTGAGATCGTTGGCGTGGATATCCACATCGTTGTGGGGCGGGATCACCACAGTGGTCTTGAATTTGCGCGGCAGGTAGTTGGACCCCAGGATCGGCTCCTCGTCCTGTCCCAGTTTTTCACCGTCCAGCCAGATTTCCACGTAGGCGCGGGTCTTGGGCAGCAAGTGCTCGGAGATCTTCTTGGCCCACTCGTAGGCTTCCTGATGCAGCTCGGACTCCACCGGGTTGCTGGTGCAGAGCACGTTGCGGTTCACATCGCCGGCGGTGGCGATGGAGTCGATGCCGGTGCTGCTCAGGGTCTTATGCATCAGCTTGATGTCACGCTTCAACACCCCGTGGAACTGGAAGGTCTGACGGGTGGTCAGGCGGATGCTGCCGTAGAGGCTGTGCTCTTCGGCGAACTTGTCGATGATCTGCCACTGGGCCGGGGTGATGATCCCACCCGGCAGGCGGGCACGCAGCATGACGTTGTGCAGCGGTTCCAGCTTCTGGGCGGCGCGCTCCGGGCGGATGTCGCGGTCATCCTGCTGATACATGCCGTGAAAGCGGATCAGCTGGAAGTTGTCGCCGTTGAAGCCGCCGGTGAGCGGGTCCTGCAGATCTTGCTCTATGGTGCCGCGCAGGAAGTTGCTCTCGCGCTTGAGGCGCTCGTTGTCGGCCAGCGGCCCTTCGACCGGTCCCGCTTTGGGGTGAGAAAGAGGTTGTTTGCTCATCAATAGACATCCCTTTGATAACGTTTGGCACGACGCAATTCGCTCAAATACTCTTCTGCTTCCTCACGGCTCTTGTGACCGTGTTCGGCAATTACATCCAGCAGGGCCTCCTGTACATCCTTGGCCATCTTGTTGGCGTCGCCACACACATAGAAGTGAGCGCCTGCTTCCAGCCACTGGTAGAGATCCTGGCCCGCTTCACGCAGGCGGTCCTGCACATAGATCTTGTTGGCCTGATCCCGGCTGAAGGCCAGGGAGATCTTCGACAGCAGCCCCGATTTCACATAACGCTGCCACTCCACCTGATAGAGGAAATCCTGGGTAAAGTGGGGGTTGCCGAAGAAGAGCCAGTTCTTGCCTTCCGCGCCCTGAGCTTCCCGCTCCTGCATAAAGGCGCGGAACGGGGCGATGCCGGTGCCCGGGCCCACCATGATGACGGGGGTGTCGGGATTGACGGGCAGGCGGAAGTTGTCGTTGTGCTCCACGAATACCCGCACCTCGCCATCCTCAATCAGCCGATCCGCCAGATAGGAGGAGGCGGCGCCAGAGCGCACAGTGCCATCTTCCTGCGGGTAGCGCACCACGCCGACGGTCAGGTGTACCTCCTCTTCCACCTCGTTCTGGGCGGAGGCGATGGAGTAGAGGCGCGGGGTGAGGGGGCGCAGCAGCCCGATCAGCTGCTCGGCAGTGAGGGCGGTCGGGAAGCGTTTCAGCACATCTACCACCTGGGCAGAGGCGACCAGTGCATTGACCTGGGCCTTGTCGCCAGCCAGATCTTTCAGCGCCGCGTTGTCCGATATGTCAGCGAGTCCTGTGATAAAGCCGCCGTGCAGCCGGGTCAATTCGAAGTGACTGGTCAGTGCGGCGTGCAAGGTGCCGTGGGCTGTGGCTTCATCGCCGGAGAGGTTGGTCAGGGCCAGCACTTCCCCTACCAGGTCGGCGTCATTGTCGAACCAGACCCCGAGGGCATCTCCCGGCTGATAGGTGAGGCCGGAGTCGGTCAGATTGATCTCGATATGGCGGATATCCTTGGTGGAATCCCGGCCGGTGATCTTCTGATTGACCGACAGGCGGGCAGGGAAGGGATTCTCCTTGCTGTACTGGCTGTGGCCAACCGCCTGCTGCACAGCGCTTGTCACGCTGCTGCTGGCCGTACCGGCGGAGAGGGTCGCGGCAATGGCATTGAGTGCCTGTTCGCTCCAGCTCTTGGCGGCATCCTGATAATCCACATCGAGGCTGGCGAGCTCATAAATGCGCTCGGCTCCAGCGCTGGCGAGGAAGTTGTCAAAATCTTTGCCGGTTTGGCAGAAAAATTCGTAGGAGCTGTCACCCAGCCCCAGCACCGCGAACTTGAGGCCGTCCAGCTTGCCGATCTTGCCTTTTTTAAGCTGCTCGAACAGGTCGACGGCGCTCTCCGGCGGTTCACCCTCCCCGTAAGTGCTCACTACCACCAGCAGGTGGCTCTCTTTCTTGAGCTGCTTGGGTTTGTAGTCGGCCATCGATGCGAGGGTGACCGGTAGACCGCGGGCCTCGGCCTGCGCTTTGATGGCACTGGCTACACCTTTGGCGTTGCCGGTCTGGGAGCCGTAGAGAATGGTCAGGCTGCCGCTGGGCGCCGCGACTTCTGCGCCGGCGGTCGCAACGGGCTGGACGCCCGCCTGGGAGAGGCCGTAGAGATATCCGCTCACCCAGGCCAGTTGCTGGGTATTGAGGGTCGAGAGTACCTGACCCAGCTGACGTTGCTGCTCGTCAGAGAGAGGGGAGAGGTTGAATGGGGAATCCTTCAATTGCATCACACGCGTCTTCCATGGTCTGATTTTTGGCCAGATTAAAGGGCGTGTTGTCTAACAACAAAGAATAAAAATATCTTCTTTATTCCATTATTGAATTTATAAAGTGATTTGGTGGTAAAGGAGATAGAAAAACGCCCCGCAGTCGCGGGGCGTTTTTATGGGCTATCACGCTCGGGATTGACCCAAGGGATTTAGCTGGCTTCTGTGGGCCTTACTTCTGCGGACGCAGGGCAGGGAACAGAATAACGTCACGGATGGTGTGGCTGTTGGTGAACAGCATGACCAGACGGTCGATACCGATACCCTGACCGGCCGTCGGCGGCAGGCCGTGTTCCAGTGCGGTGACGAAGTCTGCGTCGTAGAACATGGCTTCGTCGTCGCCAGCTTCTTTCTGATCAACCTGATCCTGGAAGCGCTTGGCCTGATCTTCTGCATCGTTCAGCTCGGAGAAGCCGTTGGCCAGCTCGCGGCCACCGATGAAGAATTCGAAGCGGTCGGTTACGTCCGGGTTCACGTCGTTGCGGCGAGCCAGCGGAGAAACGGCAGCCGGGTACTCGGTGATGAAGGTCGGTTGCAGCAGCATGTGCTCCACGGTCTCTTCGAAGATCGCGGTGATCACGTGGCCCAGCTCCCATCCCTTCATCAGCTCGATGTGCAGACGCTTGGCAACGGCCTTGGCGCTCTCCAGGGTAGCCAGATCGTCCAGAGTTACGTCCGGGTTGAACTTCAGGATGGACTCGACCATGGTGAGGCGCTGGAACGGCTGACCGAAATCGATGGTCAGGCCCTCTTCGCCCTCTTTGGCGTAACGGATCTTGGTGTTGCCCAGAATGTCTTGCGCCAGGGTGCGCAGCAGCTCTTCGGTCAGGTCCATCAGATCGATGTAGTCGGCGTAGGCCATGTAGAACTCGATCATGGTGAACTCGGGGTTGTGACGAACCGAGATACCTTCGTTACGGAAGTTGCGGTTGATCTCGTAGACACGCTCGAAACCACCGACCACCAGACGCTTCAGGTAGAGCTCCGGAGCGATACGCAGGTACATATCGATGTCCAGCGCATTGTGGTGAGTGACGAACGGACGCGCGGAGGCACCACCCGGGATGACTTGCATCATCGGGGTTTCCACTTCCATGAAGCGCTTTTCATTGAAGAATTTACGGATACCGGCAACCACCTGGGTGCGGATCATGAAGGTCTTGCGGGACTCTTCGTTGGCGATCAGATCCAGGTAGCGCTGGCGGCAGCGAGCTTCCTGGTCGGTCAGGCCTTTGTGCTTCTCGGGCAGCGGACGCAGCGCCTTGGTCAGCAGGCGGATATCGGAAACGTGAACGGAGAGCTCACCGGTCTGGGTCTTGAACAGGGTACCTTCGACACCCACGATGTCGCCCAGATCCCACTTCTTGAACTGCTCGTTGTAGAAACCTTCCGGCAGGTCGTCACGGGTGACGTAGACCTGGATCTTGCCGGCCATGTCCTGCAGGGTGGCGAAAGAAGCCTTGCCCATGATCCGGCGGGTCATGATGCGACCGGCAATCTTCACCCGTTTACCCAGGCTCGTCAGCTCCTCGGCGCTTTTGTCGTCGAACTCTGCGTGCAGATCGCCAGAGAGGCTGTCGCGACGGAAGTCGTTGGGGAAAGGATTACCCTGGGCGCGCAGGGCGGCCAGCTTGGAACGACGCTCGGTCATCTCGTTGTTGAGTTCGAGAGTTTGGTCGACTTCCGGAGTGATGGTTTGTTCAGACATGGTGATTCCTGCTTGTTTACAGACCTGATTTCAGGCTGGCTTCGATAAACTTGTCCAAGTCACCGTCGAGCACCGATTGGGTATTACGGGTTTCGACGCCGGTGCGCAGATCCTTGATACGGGAGTCATCCAGCACATAGGAACGGATCTGGCTGCCCCAACCGATATCAGACTTGGTCTCTTCCAGGGCTTGTTTCTCAGCGTTCTGCTTCTGAATTTCCAGCTCGTAGAGCTTGGCTTTCAGCTGCTTCATACACTGGTCTTTGTTTTTGTGCTGGGAACGGTCGTTCTGGCACTGTACCACGACACCGGTCGGAACGTGGGTAATACGTACCGCGGATTCGGTTCGGTTAACGTGCTGACCACCGGCACCGGAGGCACGGTAGACGTCGATCCGCAGATCCGCCGGGTTGATCTCGATATCGATATCGTCGTCGATCTCGGGGTAGACGAACACAGAACAGAAGGAGGTGTGACGGCGGCCACCGGAATCGAACGGAGACTTGCGAACCAGACGGTGTACGCCGGTTTCGGTACGCAGCCAGCCGAATGCATATTCGCCGGTGAACTTGATGGTGGCGGATTTGATACCAGCCACGTCGCCTTCGGAGCATTCAATCAGCTCGGGCTTGTAGCCGTGGGCATCGCCCCAGCGCAGGTACATGCGCAGCACCATGTTGGCCCAATCCTGCGCTTCGGTACCACCGGAGCCGGATTGAATATCGATATAGCAGTCGGAGCCGTCGTGCTGGCCGGAGAACATGCGGCGGAACTCGAGGTCCACCAGCTTGGCTTCCAGTTGCTCGGATTCGGCGATAGCTTCGTTGAAGGTCTCTTCGTCTTCTCCTTCCACGGCCAGGCTCACCAGCATCTCGACGTCATCCACGCCCTGGGTCAGGGTGTCGATGGTGCCGACCACGTTTTCCAGCGCGACGCGCTCTTTGCCCAGCGCCTGTGCGCGCTCGGGTTCATTCCATACGTCCGGCTGTTCCAGCTCGGCGTTGACCTCTTCTAGACGCTCTTTCTTGGCGTCATAGTCAAAGGTACCCCCTAAGAAGCTCGGTCCGCTCAGACAGCTCCTTAAGTTTATTTAATACGGGATTAACTTCGAACATCGTGAAAACTCTCAGGGTCGATGTGATTTAAAAACGGGATATTCTAGCCAATTGTGGAAGGAATAAACAGGGTTGCCTTGGCTTGTGCGGCTCATGCCGTCAATTTCTGGTGCACTTTTCTCCACCTCGGTAGAAAATATCGCCCGCCGACCCATTTTCAGGTTCAGTTTTGGCCATTCGGGTCGCTAATGACTACGTGTAGTGTTGTGCAATTTAGGGAAAAACCCGCTCCTCACCTCAATAAGAAGAACACATGATGAAAAACCTGTCACTCAAGCAGAAGATACTGTTGTCAGTGGTGATCGCCCTTTCGCTGGTGATCTCGTTGCTCTCCTGGCAGAGCTATAGCAGCCAGAAGAGTCTGTTGCTGCAAGGCAGCCAGGAGCAGTTGCAGCGGTTGGGCACCCAGCAGGCCGAGCGTGTCAGCGACTGGCTCGCCGCCCGTCGCGACGTCATTCAGGCGCTTGGCAACAAGGCCGGTGTCGACCCCCTCAATGCCTTGCAACAGGCACAAGTTTCCGGCCGTTTCCAGCTCACCTATTTCGGTGAGAGCAGCGGCAAGATGAATGACTCCGATCCCTCCATCAACCGCGATGGCTACGACCCGCGCTCCCGTGGCTGGTATCAGGAAGCAATGGGCAAGGGCGGCCTGATTGTCACCAAGCCCTATCTCGACGTGGCTTACAACATCATGGTGGTGACCCTGGCCCAGCCGGTTTCTGGCGGGGTAGTCGGTGGTGACCTCTCCATCGCCTCGCTGGTGGAGGACGTCACCAAGATGAAGCTGCCGGCCGATGGTTTTGCCATCATGATGCACAAAGACGGCACCATCATCGCCTACAAGGATGCCGCCAAGGCGATGAAACCGGCCACCGAGATCGACAACGATCTGACCAATGCGCTGATCGAGCAGAGCAAGGCCAGCAACGGTCTGGTGGCGGCCTACTTCGACAACGAAGGACGTGACAAGCTGCTGTGGGCGGTCGATATCCCCGACACCGACTGGGAACTCGTGTTGGTGCTGGACAAGGCCGCGCTGGAAGCGCCGCTCTCCTCCCTGCTGATGACCCAGCTGGGCATGGCGCTGCTGGTGCTGGTGGGCAGTATCCTCGCTATCTCCTGGCTGGTCAGCATGCTGCTGGGCCCGCTCAGCAAGGTCTCCCAGGCACTGGCACGCATTGCCGATGGTAACGGCGATCTGACCCAGCGCATCAAGATCGATGCCAACGATGAAGTGGGTCAGCTGGCGAACAGCTTCAACCGCTTCGTCGGCAGCCAGCACCAGCTGATCGGTAATATCCGCCAGCTGGCCAACGAGCTGAACGCCGATGCCGAGCGCAGTCTGGTGACCAACCAGGCCGCGGTGGACGAGCTGCAGCGTCAGCAGCAGGAGGTGACCATGGTCGCCACTGCGGTCACCGAGATGGCGAGCGCCACCATGGAGATCGCCGGCAACGCCGAGAACACCGCCGCCGCTGCCCAGCAATCTGCCCAGAGCAGTGAGCAGGGCAAGATGCTGGTCAACAAGACCCGCCAGTCCATCAATGGTCTGGCTGAAGAGGTGGGGCAGGCGACCGAGGTGATCGGCGAGCTGAGCCGTCACGCGCAGGCGATCACCAGCATTCTCTCCACCATTCAGGGGATTGCCGAGCAGACCAACCTGCTGGCGTTGAACGCGGCCATCGAAGCGGCCCGTGCTGGTGAGCAGGGTCGTGGTTTTGCGGTGGTGGCTGACGAGGTGCGGGTGCTGTCTCGCCGTACTCAGGACTCCACCCAGCAGATCCAGTCCACCATCGAGACCCTGCAACAGACCACCGCCCGCGCGGTGAGCCTGATGCAGACCAGTCAGGGGCTGGCGGACAACAGCGTGCAGGATGCGGATCAGGCGGTGCGCGCACTGGAAGAGATCACCAGTGCCATCTCCCTCATCTCCGACATGGCGGGCCAGATCGCCACTGCCGCTGAGGAGCAGACCCAGGTGACCGGCGAGATCACCCAGAACACCACCGCCATCAAGGATGTGAGTGACGAGATCACCGCCGCCGCCATGCGCGATCTGGATCAGGCCCAGAGTCTCAAGGGACGGGCAGCTGACCTTAACCAGCAGGTGTCGACCTTTATCCTGTAAGGTGCAACTCTCGGCCTGTTCCGGCTGAGATAAAAAAGCCCCGCCCTCTGTCGAGTGCGGGGCTTTTTGTTGTTCGGGGAAGTGCGGGATATAGGGATTCCGGGTTGCTCGCGGGTCACCCTGGTGGCGGATACGAGCCCCGGCTCTGCCTGCGTCAGCTGGCGAGTCGATAACAAACAAAGAGCCCACCGAAAGGTGGGCTCTGATCATATACGTCTGACGGAAAGGGAATTACAGGAATGGCATCGCCATAAACAGCTTGATCACCATGGCGTTGATGATGTCGATAAAGAAGGCGCCCACCATGGGCACCACCAGAAACGCCAGGTGGGAGGGTCCGAAGCGCTGGGTGATGGCCTGCATGTTGGCGATGGCGGTCGGGGTGGCCCCGAGGCCAAAGCCGCAGTGACCTGCCGCCAGCACGGCTGCATCATAGTTGCTGCCCATGACCCGGAAGGTGACGAAGATGGCGTAGAGCGCCATTGCCACGGTCTGGGCGGCCAGCAGAATGAAGATGGGCAGGGCCAGGCTGGCCAGATCCCACAATTTCAGGCTCATCAGTGCCATGGCGAGGAACAGCGACAGGCTGACGTTGCCCAGCAGGGAGACCTCGCGATCGCTCACCTCATGCCAGTTCAGCAGGGTCAGGACGTTGCGCAGCAGCACGCCGACAAACAGCACGCAGACAAAGATCGGCAGCTCGAAGGCGCCCCCTTTGAGAGAGGCCGAGAGCAGCTCGCCACCCTTGAGGCTGATGGCTATCAATGCCAGCGTTTCGATAACGCTGAAAGTGGTGAGGGGGCGCTCCATATCTGGCATTTCGAAGCCCTGGGGGGCCTCATCCTGATTGTGCTCCTCACCGGGCACCTGCACTTTCTTCACCAGATAGCGAGCCACCGGGCCACCGATCAGGCCGCCCAGCACCAGACCGAAGGTGGCGCAGGCGATGGCGAGTTCGGCAGCGGATTGCACGCCGTATTTCTCGGAGAAGGTGGCACTCCAGGCCGCCCCGGTGCCGTGGCCGCCGGAGAGAGTGATGGAGCCGGCCAGCAGCCCCATATGGGGATCCAGACCGAGCAGGGTCGCCAGACCGACACCCAGACTGTTCTGCACCAGCAGCAGGCCGGTGACCACCATCAGGAAGGTAACCACCGCCTTGCCGCCGCGTTTCAGGCTGGCGAGATCGGCGGAGAGACCGATGGAGGCGAAGAAGGCCAGCATCAGCGGGGTTTGCAGGCTGGTATCAAATTGCAGCTCCATCTGCAGGGTGGAGCGCAGCAGCAGCAGTACCAGCGCGACCACCAGGCCGCCGGCTACCGGTTTGGGGATGTTGAAGGTACGCAGCAGCCCGACTCGGGTAACCAACACCCGGCCAAGCAGCAATACCAGAGTGGCAGCGACCAGCGTTGCGTAGGAATCAAGTTGTAACATTCAGTACTCCCATGTTGATTGGCTGTGTCTTTCATAGCAAAAGACTTACAGATTCAGCCGGGATGAAAACAGTGTGGCTCATGCGCCAACAAAGAAGGGGAAACATCTCCCCGCCCCAGGAAAGATGGGGCTTGTGCGGGCCTGAAATGCTCAGGCATCCAGATGAGATTTTAGTAAAATCCGGCGGATTGTAGCAAAAAGCATCGTTTAATTCCATCTTTGTCGTATTAATGCTCGTTTTAGTGGTTTATTGTGACATTTAGCACTATGTAGGTAGAGGGCAGAAAAGCCGAAAAGGGTGCATGGAACGGCTGTCATTTGGGGCGCCAGTCTCTATAATTCGCCGGTTTCCGCTGCACGCAGAGGCGCTGGCGGGCGTTGACATTGTGGTTCACCCCGACATGGTTCATGTTCCGGCGGTGTTCACTTCATCAAGAGGAGAGGGTGTGAAGAAGTCTATCTACATTGCCTACACAGGCGGCACCATTGGGATGCAGCGTTCCGATCACGGCTACGTGCCGATGGCGGGCTTTATGGAAGACTGTCTGGCGCGGATGCCCGAGTTCCACCGCCCCGAGATGCCGGATTACCATATCCACGAATATGCGCCCCTCATCGACTCCTCCGACATGACCCCGGCGGATTGGCAGCGCATCGCCGAGGATATTCGCGACAACTACGAGAAATACGATGGTTTCGTGATCCTGCACGGCACCGACACCATGTCGTTCACCGCCTCGGCGCTCTCCTTCATGCTGGAAGATCTGCACAAGCCGGTCATCATCACCGGCTCCCAGATCCCGTTGGCCGAGTTGCGCTCCGACGGTCAGCAGAATCTGCTCAACGCCCTCTATATCGCGGCCAACTACCCGATCCACGAGGTGACGCTGTTCTTCAACAACCAGCTCTATCGCGGCAACCGCAGCAAGAAGGTGCATGCAGACGGCTTCCACGCCTTCGACTCCCCCAACTATCCGCCGCTGCTCAATGCCGGGATCGCCATCTCGCTGGAGGCGGGCGAGCTGGGCGTGCCCTCCGCGCGGCCGCTGGTGCTGCACGACATCACCCCCCAGCCGATCGGCGTGGTGACCCTCTATCCGGGGATCTCCAGTGAGGTGATCGCCAACATCCTGCAACAGCCGGTGAAGGCGCTGATCCTGCTGTCATTCGGGGTCGGCAATGCGCCGCAAAACCCGGCCATGCTGGCGCTGCTCTCCGAGGCTTCGGCCCGCGGCGTCATCATCGTCAACCTGAGCCAGTGCCTGCACGGCAAGGTCAATATGGGGGGCTATGCCACCGGCAATGCCCTGTCGCGGGCCGGGGTGATCTCGGGCTTTGACATGACCGCCGAAGCGGCGCTCACCAAGCTGCACTTCCTGCTGAGCCAAGACTTGCCATCCCACCGCATTCGCGAGCTGATGCAGCAGTCCCTGCGTGGGGAGCTGACTCCCTAAGCGATACGGCCCTCACCCTAACCCTCTCCCGGCGGGAGAGGGGATAGAGCGAGATGCTGTTGGCCACGAGGCTTGCCATGAAGAGCGTTGGCAGGTGGCCCGTTCACTGTTCGCAGGTGCGAGCCTGCTCCCTTCTCCCCCTGGCGGGAGAAGGGTTGGGGATGAGGGGGATGAGTCACCCGGCATCGATAGGAAAAAAGAGGGGAGCCATCATGGCTCCCCTCTCTGTTGTGGCCGCCGCGAGCGGCCTGCCGGGTAAGACTCAGTGGTTGAGGTCGACCCGCACTATCTCTTCCTCGTTGCGATACTGACGCTTGAGTTCGCTCTTGCTCTTCATCACGATTTCGCCGTCACGACCTATGTTCATATGTTCGGGATTGTCGAGATGCATCGCCTGCCAGGCCATCACGGCTTGCAGGGAGGTGGCTTTCTGCTCGTCGGTGAGGGGCTTGCCATCGGGCCACTTGCCCAGCTCGACTGCGGTCTTGAGCCGCTCGTACACCTCTTGTGGCATCTGCCTGATTGCTTGCAAAAACTCACCCTGTTGAAACGACATCCGGCCTTCTCCTTGAACTATTGAGCCATAAACTTCGGGGTCAGCCCGGCAGATCCTGGCGGGCTATGCAGGCAGATCCTGGCGGACTACGCCAGCCATCTGCTCCATCACCCGCACTACCTGACAACTGTACCCGAACTCGTTGTCATACCATACGTAGAGCACACAATGATCCCCTTCGGCGATGGTCGCCTGGGAGTCGACGATGCCCGCATAACGGGAACCTACCATGTCGGAGGAGACCAGCTCGGTACTGGCGCTGAAGTCGATCTGGCGGTGCAGGGCCGAGCTTAGCGCCATCTGCTGCAGATAGGCGTTGAGGCTCTCCCGATCGGTGGCCTGCTCCAGCGACAGGTTGATAATTGCCAGCGAGACATTGGGGGTCGGCACCCGGATGGCGTTGCCGGTCAGCTTGCCCTTGAGTTCCGGCAGCGCCTTGGCCACCGCCTTGGCGGCGCCGGTGCTGGTCATCACCATATTGAGGGCCGCGCTGCGACCGCGGCGCTCGCCTTTGTGGTAGTTGTCGATGAGGTTCTGATCGTTGGTGTAGGAGTGGACCGTCTCCACGTGGCCGTGGCGGATGCCGAACCGCTCCTGCATTACCTTGAGCACCGGGGTGATGGCGTTGGTGGTACAGGAGGCGGCGGAGATGATCCTGTCATCCGGGCCTATCACCTCATGGTTGACCCCGAACACCACGTTCTTCATCTCCCCCTTGCCGGGGGCGGTCAGCAGCACCTTGCCAGCACCGCGCGCTTTCAGGTGCTCGGAGAGGCCAGCCTCATCGCGCCAGACCCCGGTGTTGTCGACGATCAGCGCATCGTGAATGCCGTAAGCTGTGTAGTCGATGTCAGCCGGGCTATTGGCGTAGATCACCTGAATGAAGGTGCCGTTGGCGATGATGGCGCTGCGCTCCACATCCACCTCGATGGAGCCATTGAAGGGACCGTGTACCGAGTCGCGGCGCAGCAGGCTGGCGCGTTTTTCCAGATCCCCGTCGCGACCACCGCGTACCACGATGGCGCGCAGGCGCAGCGGATTGGCGGCGCCGGTACGCTCGATCAGCAGGCGGGCCAGCAGGCGGCCGATACGGCCAAAGCCGTAGAGCACCACGTCGGTCGGCTGCGGCATCTGGTTGCGGCCAAGGGCCGGTGCCAGTCGCGCTTGCAGATAGTCCTCGATCCCCGCCTCATCCTGATGATCCTGCCAGTAGCCGACTGCCAGCTTGCCAAGGTCTACCTCGGCAGCGGTGGGTTTGAGGGCAACGATGGCCTGAAGCAGGGGGAAGCTTTGCTGGATGGGGAGGGGAGCGCCCTGGTGGCGGCGGACGACCCGGTGGGCCTTGAGGATATCGATGGTGGAGGCGTTTTGCAGTGGGCGGCCGTAGAGGGTGATCTCGACCCCTTGTTGTCGGTAGAGGCGACCAATCAAGGGTTGCATGGCTTCGGCGAGCTCCTGGCTCTCCTGCCACGCTTGCAAGTAGTGCTCGTGGGTCATTGACCAGATCCTTTATTTCACGTTGTTGGTGTAAATAGAAAATTCGTCGAATGCAGATCAGTGTAGGGGTCTATATTTCGTTATATTATTCTGCAATCGCGGCCTTATATGGCGCGCGCATTGTAATGGATATGTAACCGGTTTGCTAGCCGGTGGTGGCCGACAGAGGCTTCAGTTGTTACCAACCCGCGTTACCAACAAGATGTGAATCATGGCCAATTTCCCCCTGCGACAGACCTTCATCATGCTTTCAGTCGGCCTTGCCGTAGCTGGCTGCAATGACGATCGGATCCACAATATCTGCAGCAACCATGCCGAGCTCTGTCAGGATCTGGTGGACGATGGCTGGTGTCGCTACGAGCGTACCGATGTGATCCGCAGCCGCTTCTATCTCAAGGAGGAGGGAACGGATCGGCGCAAGTACGAGCTGATGCGCAACCTTGAGCGCTATCTTAAGTGTGCCGAGCGCTCTACCAACATCGAGTATAAGAATGCCCGCGAGCAGAAGAGCCCACGGGTGGAGGGGATGCTGGCGGCTGGCGAACAGTTGGCCCAGCTCGATGTGGCCACCCGCAACTCGCAGGATCCCTACTTGCTGCTCTGGCACTGGACCAACAACACCAACGAGCTGGCCCGTCAGCAGTTTATGGCGCTGGAAGGTAACAAGGTGCTCGACGAACCGGAACTTCAGCTGGCCCTTGGCGGAGCCTACGCCAAGAGCGACCCCGAGAAAGCTATTTCCATCATGCATCACGGCCTCTCCCTCTATCGGGAAGGTGACAAGATAAACAGCCGCCTGCTCACCTCCCTCAGCACCCTCTATATGGGCCAGAAGCAGTACGGGCTGGCCTATCTTTGGGGCAAGGTGAGTGAGTCTTTTCAGGATGCGCCAGAGGTCTCTGCCAGGCGTTTTGGTATTTATCACACCCTGAGCAAAACAGATCAGGATGCCTACGACGTGCGAGCGGCTGAAATAGTCGATCAACTGAAACATGGCAGCTATCGGCACTGAGGCTCTGATGATTGCACTATCCCCGGCCAGCTGCTGGCCCGCACCTTTTTCCCTCTCGTTTGTCCATGGCGAGGTGATCACCGATGGCCATACCCTGGAACGCCTTACGGTACGTGCCGTAGTACTCCGTGGCGACGAGTTGCTGCTGGTCCACTCCCGGGTCAACGGTGATCTGATGTTTCCTGGCGGCGGCGTTGAAGCGGGGGAAAACCACCATGTGGCGCTGGCCCGCGAGCTGAAGGAGGAGTGCGGTGCCGAGTTGCTGGAAGTAGGGACCCTGCTTGGCGAGACCCGGGAATACCGCGCCGCCCGCGAGCCGGGGTTCGATGCCTACTGCATCCGCTCGCTGTACTACTTGTGCCGGATTGGTGATCAACTGGTGGAGCCACAGCCACAGCCCTACGAGATCCGCCTTGGCTTCGTGCCCGGCTGGTTTGGCCTCGACGAAGCGCTGCAGACCAACAAGACCCAGCTGGCGGGGCCCTGTCCCCAGTGGACGGCGCGAGAGACCCGGGTGTTGGCCCAGTTGCAACGCTGGCATCAGCAGGGGGTCTTCGACCACGGCTGATGAGTAGATCAAGCTGCAACGGTCAGTGATACCAACAGAAAGAGCGCCAATAGGCGCTCTTTTTCATTGCGAGGGTGGCGGTTACTGGCCGCTCTATCGTGCGAGGTTACTTGACCTCTTCGCCCTTGGCTTGCAGATCCGCGTGATAGGAGGAGCGCACGAAAGGACCGCAGGCGGCGTGGGTAAAGCCCAGCTCCATGGCGACATCTTTCAGCTCGTCAAACTCTGCTGGCGGCACGTAGCGCTTGACCGGCAGGTGGTGGCGGCTTGGCTGCAGATACTGACCCAGGGTCAGCATGTTGACGCCGTGAGCGCGTAGATCCTTGAGCACCTCGACGATCTCTTCGTTGGTCTCGCCAAGGCCCATCATCAGACCGGACTTGGTCGGTACATGGGGGTGCATCTCCTTGATACGGCGCAGCAGCTCCAGCGACCACTTGTAGTCGGCACCCGGGCGAGCGACGCGATACATGCGCGGCGCAGTTTCCAGGTTGTGGTTGAAGACGTCCGGCGGCGTTTCGCGGAACACCTCAAGGGCCTGCTCCATCCGGCCACGGAAGTCCGGGGTCAGGATCTCGATGCGGGTCTGCGGGCTGTGCTCGCGGATCTCGCGGATGCAGTCGGCGAAGTGCTGGGCACCGCCGTCGCGCAGATCGTCGCGGTCCACCGAGGTGATCACCACATACTTGAGGTTCATCTCCTTGATGGTGAGCGCCAGCTTCTTCGGTTCTTCCGGATCGAGTGCCAGCGGGCGGCCGTGGGCCACGTCGCAGAAGGGGCAGCGACGGGTGCAGATCGCGCCCATGATCATGAAGGTGGCCGTGCCGTGGTTGAAACACTCCGCCAGGTTGGGGCAGGAAGCCTCTTCACAGACCGAGTGCAGCTTGTTCTTGCGCAAGGTGCTCTTGATGTGTTCGATCTTCTGGCTGGAAGGGGGGAGTTTGATCCGCATCCAGTCCGGCTTGCGAAGGATTTCTTCGTTGGGATCCGGCATGAATTTCACCGGGATCAGGGCCATCTTGTCGCCATCGCGCAGCTTGACGCCCGGCTCCATACGAACGGGTTTGCTCATGATTCACTCTCGGTGTTTGTTATTGTCTGATAGCCAATCAGGCTGGCCAGTTCGGCCACCAGAATGGATTGCGCCTCGGCCACGCTCTGCGGGCCGCCCAGGGCGCTGGTCTGGGTCATGGCCATGCCCGCATAGCCGCACGGATTGATGTGCAGGAAGGGGGTCATGTCCATGTTGATGTTGAGGGCCAGCCCGTGGAACGAGCAACCCTTGCGGATGCGCAGTCCCAGCGAGGCCAGTTTGGCCTCCATGCCAAGGTCATTTTTCACATAGACCCCGGGGGCATCTGCCTTGGCATAGGCCTGGATATTGCTTTTGGCCAAGGTGTTGATGATGGCTGTTTCCAGCGCGGTCACCAGCTCGCGCACCGAGAATTTGCAGCGGCGGACATCCACCAGGACGTAGAGTACCAGCTGGCCCGGGCCGTGATAGGTCACCTGACCGCCGCGATCGCTCTGCACCACCGGGATATTGCCCGGATTGAGCAGGTGTTCGGCCTTGCCGGCCTGGCCCTGGGTGTAGACGGGGTCATGTTCGACCACCCAGAACTCGTCCGGGGTGTCGCTGGTGCGGTTGTCGGTGAAGGCTTTCATGGCGTCCCATACCGGCTGGTAGGGGCGGCGACCCAGCTGCCTGACTATCAGGCTGTGCTGAGCGGGGATCTGGGATGACATGGTGTCCTCGTGGCGTGCTGCGGCCAAAAACAGTCGCCCCGCAGAACGGGGCGAGAGAGAAATTACAGTACGTATTTCACCAGCTCGATCTTGCCAAGGGCGTGGTACATCGCTTCGATGTGCTCTTTGCTCTGGGCAGTCACGGTCACGCGAACCGAGTGGTAGTTCCCCTTGGAGCTTGGCTGGACGGTCGGGCTGTAGGTACCCGGAGCGTGCTGCTGCAGCACTTCAACCACCATATCCGGCAACGCAGGATCCGCGATGCCGAGTACCTTGAACGGGAATTTGCAGGGAAACTCCAGCAGTTCATCAAACTTGGTATTCATTTACTCACCTTTTTCGTCATCAGCATGATGACTTCATCTTGGATGGCTAGTGGCCGATGGCCCGTGGAGGCCGCCATTTCAAGTCTGTATGGGGGCGGCTAAACCCTATATGGGCGCCGCACACTCCGGGATCAAGGCCGGGAGCGGTCAGACAAGGATGGAAGTGCTGCTTTTTACCACAAATCAGGGTAAGGCGGAACCTGCAGTTTACAGGGTTATTCACTGCCATTGTCCGGCGCAGACAGCAGCGGCGCCTGTTGGCGCCGCTGTTTGGTGAGGATTGTGCGTCGGATTACTTGAACCAGCTGGTGACCAGCAGTACCAGGTAGTCCCACAGACGGCTCATCAAGCCACCTTCCTGCACCTCTTCCAGAGCGACCAGCGGTACCTGCTTGATCTCTTTGTCACCCTGCTTCAGGAACACGGTACCAACGCGTTGACCCTTGGCCAACGGGGCTTTCAGCTCGCTGTCGAGCTGGAAGTCTGCCTTGAGGTTGTTGCCCTGACCGCGGGTGACCAGCACGGAGACATCCTTGTCGACGCCCAGTTTCACTTCAGATTTGTCGCCCATCCAGATCTTCTGGGTGACCAGCTCGGTGCCTGCCTTGTACGGAGTCAGGCTCTGGAAGAAGCGGAAGCCGTAGGTGAGCAGTTTCTTGCTCTCGGCGGCGCGGGAGGCTTCGCTGCTGGCGCCCAGTACCACGGCGATCAGGCGCATGCCTTCGTTGTTGGTGGCAGAGGAGACCAGGTTATAGCCGACCTGGCTGACGTGGCCGGTCTTGATGCCATCCACTTGCAGGGATTGATCCCACAGCAGGCGGTTGCGGTTGTGCTGGGTGATACCGTTGAAGACGAAGGATTTCTGGGAGTAGATCTTGTACTCCTCCGGCTGATCATGGATCAGTGCCTGACCCAGGCGGGCCATATCACGGGCTGTACTGTAGTGACCCTCTTCATCCAGACCGTGGGGGTTCTTGAACTGGGTGTCCTTCATGCCGAGCTTGGCGGCCCAGGCATTCATCAGGCTGGCGAAGGAGTCGGTACTGCCGGCCAGATGTTCGGCCATGGCGACGCAGGCATCGTTGCCGGACTGGATGATGATGCCCTTGTTCAGGTCATCGACAGAGACCTGCTTGCCCACCTCGATAAACATCTTGGAGGAGTCTGAGTAGTTCTTGGACCAGGCGTTCTGGCTGATGGTCACCATGTCGGTGCCCTTGATGTTCCCCTTGTGCAGCTCGTCGCCAACGATGTAGGAGGTCATCATCTTGGTCAGGCTGGCAGGGGGCAGACGCTCGTCGGCGTTCTGCTCGGCCAGCACCTGACCGGAGTAGTAGTCGATCAGGATATGGGCCTTGGCGGAGATCTCCGGCGCGGCGGGAACCACCACTGGGTTGGCGTTCGGCGTGGGTGTCGGCACCGGCGTATTGGCCTGAGCGGTTACGCTGATCAGTGAGGCCAGAAGAACTGAACGGGCAAATTTGGACATCTTGAAATTCCTGCGAGCCAGATGGGGATAAAATGCGGGCCTAACTATACCAGATGCGCCCGCAGGTTATAGTCCGACATGGCGATCATGACTGGTTTTTTATCCATCAATCCCTGCCATCACGCCATAAAGCGACGTGATGGCGGGGCCGGGAGATTGGTCACCGCCGCTGTCAGAGGAGGGATCAGGGTACGATAAAGGCCTGTTCCAGTCCCCCTTGCCGTACTTTTTCCAGCAGTGCGGCTTGTTTATCCGCCTCCACCGGGCCGATCAAGACCCGGAAGATGGCGCCATGGGCTTCAATCCGGTAGGGCACACCATGGCGCTGGGTCATCACCTTGCCCATCGCCTCGGCCCGATCCCGGGAGCCGCTGGCCAGTACCTGGATCATCTTGCCATCCCCACTGCTGGCAGGAGCTGCGGCCTTGGCTGGCGCTGGATTGACAGGTGCCGCTTTGGCGGGCTTGGCGGCGGGTGCCTTGACGGGAGCTGGTTCGGCAGCGGGAGTGGCCATCGCCAGTGCGGTTGGTTCACCCAAGAAGCCATCTTGCGACAGCGTGTTGGAGGCCGCAGCCGGAGTGGTCGGAGTCATTTCGATGGGCTTCATTGGCTCCATGATCACCATCTGATCCGGAGTGTCGCTGATCAGCTCCAGCCGTACTCGGGCTTCACCGCTATCGACCATCTCCAACTGCTTGGCCGCTGCGTAGGAGAGGTCGATCAGGCGCGGGCTGTTGAATGGGCCGCGATCGTTGACCCGCACTATGGTCTCCAGCCCGTTGTCCAGATTGGTGACCCTCACATAGCTCGGGATGGGCAGGTTGCGGTGGGCGGCACTGAACAGCTTGCTGTCCAGCACATCGCCGTTGGCGGTCTTCTGGCCGTCCAGATCCGGCGACAGCCAGCTGGCGGTGCCCTCTTCGCTGTAGTGTTTGATGTCGCGCCACACCTCGTGCTTCTGCTTGCCGATCCAGTAGTCCCGGTTGCCGCTGGCACTCAGGGGCTCGGGGCGCGGAATGGCGCCGGTGGCTTGCGGGATCTCGATAACGGGTGGCTTGCTGACCGGTGCTTGCGGCTCGATGGGGGCGCTCTGTTCCGGCTGGCTGCTACAGGCGGCCAGCAACAAGCTCAGGCTGAGCGGGAGGAGTTTGTGACGAAGATGCATACGCTTCCTGAATGGCTTGGCTAAGTTGATACACCGCCATCGCATAGAGTGGGCTGCGATTGTAACGGGTGATCACATAAAAGTTATGCCGTGCGACCCAGTATTCCGGTCCATCGGCTTGGGCAAACGCCAGCAACTTGACCGGCGTCTGTGGGGCCAGCGGCGTGGCGAGCTCAATCCCTGCCGCCGCCAGTTCTGACCACTGTTGTGTTAGCTCGGGCTCAGGCCTGAGTAGAGGTTCGACTGCCATCAACCCGATCTGGGCCGGTTCCACCACGGATTCGCCCCAGCGCCACTGGTGGCTGGCAAAATAGTTGGCCACGCTGCCGATGGCATCGACCGGGTTGGCAAACAGATCCCGCTTGCCATCCCCGTCAAAATCGACGGCGTAGTGGCGATAGCTGGAGGGCATGAACTGCCCCATCCCCATAGCGCCGGCATAGGAGCCCTTGAGGGTATCGAGTTGCCACCCTTCCTCTTTGGCCAGCACCACCAGCTGGGCAAACTCCTTGGCAAAGAAGTCGGCCCGCTCGGGGTAGTGAAACCCCAGGGTGTAGAGGCTATCGAGCACCGGATGACGGCCCATCTGACGACCATAGAAGGTTTCTACCCCTATGATGGCCACGATGAGCGAGGCGGGCACCCGATAGGTCTGCTCGGCTCGCGCCAGCGTGGCGGCATGCTGTTGCCAGAACAGCTGGCCGTCACGGATGCGATCCGGGGTAACGAACAGCGGCCGGTAGCGATGCCAGGGTTTGGCTTCCCACGGCTTGCTGATGGTGTCGAGCACCTCTTGGCGCAACTGGGCGCGGGCGACCGCGGCCTGCAACTCCGCCAGCGGCACCTGTTGCTGTTCGGCGAGCAGGGCCAACCGATCCGGCGCCACAGCGGCGGTCGCCATCGTGGTGGCGAGCGAGAGCAGCAATCCAACCCGTCTCATCAGGCGAGTAGTCTTCTATGAGTCTGGATGGACATCAGGATACCGAATCCGGCCATCAGGGTCACCATGGAGGTGCCGCCATAACTCACCAGCGGCAGGGGCACCCCTACCACCGGCAAGATGCCGCTCACCATGCCCATGTTGACGAACACATAGACGAAGAAGGTGAGGGTGATGGCGCCGCCCAGCAGTCGCTCGAAGCTGTTCTGGGCCTGCATCGAGATAAACAGGCAGCGGCTGATGACGTAGAGGTAGAGCACCAGCAGCAGGGCAACCCCCACCAGACCGAACTCCTCGCTGAATACCGCGAAGATGAAGTCAGTATGGCGCTCGGGCAGGAACTCCAGCTGGGACTGGGTCCCTTGCAGCCACCCCTTGCCGAAGACGCCGCCGGAGCCGATGGCAATTTTGGACTGGATGATGTGATAGCCGCGGCCGAGCGGGTCTTTCTCTGGGTCGAGCAGCATCAGCACCCGCTGGCGCTGGTAGTCGTGCATCAGGAAGAACCAGAGCACCGGCATAAAGGCCAGCATCAGTAGAACCGCCAAGCCGATCAGCCACCAGCTGAGCCCCGCCAGAAAGATCACGAAGAAGCCGGAGGCGGCCACCAGAATGGAGGTGCCAAGGTCCGGCTGGGCGGCGATCAGCAGGGTGGGCAGCAGCACCATGATGAGGGCGATCACCACATGGCTGAACTTGGGTGGCAGCGAGTGGCGACTGAGCCAGGCCGCCACCATGATCGGCATGGAAAGCTTCATCACCTCGGAGGGCTGGAACTTCATAAAGCCCAGATCGAGCCAGCGCTGGGCCCCCTTGCCGATGTGGCCGAACACGTCCACCGCAATCAGCATCAGCACCACCACGGCGAACAGCGGCACCGACCAGCGGGCGTAGAGGGAGGGGGGCAGCTGGGCCAGGCCGATCATTAGGGCAAAGGCGAGACCGCCGCGCACCAGCTGGCGCACGATGGAGTCCATATCCTGACCGGAGGCGGAGTAGAGCACCACCATGGAGAGGGTCATCACGGCCAACAGCCCCAACAGCAGGGGCAGGTCGATATGCAGCTTGTACCAGATACTCTGCTGGCGGGCTGAATTACTCATGGGGGGCGACCTCACTCGGTTGGGACGGCTTTTCCGGTGCCGGTGGCAGTTGCGGATCTGGGGGCAGCAGATAGGCATCCAGCATCTGGCGTGCAATGGGCGATGCAGCCCGGCCACCACCACCACCAATGGAGTTTTCCAGCACCAGTGCGACGACCGCTTTGGGCGCCTCAAAGGGGGCATAGGCAACGAACAGGGCGTTATCGCGATGTTCCGCCTTGACGGTCTTGATGTTGTAGACCTGATTTTCCTTCAAACCGACTACCTGCGCAGTGCCTGATTTACCACCTGACGAGTAGGGGGCCTTTGCAAATGCATGACGGCCACTGCCTTCACTGCCATGGTTGACGCGCCACATGCCGTCCTGGGCTACTTTCCAGTAGCTGTCGCTCTTGAGCTTGAGGGCGATGTTGGGGTTGACCGGGGCATCGACCACCCCCGCCTGCGAAGCGGTGCTCTTGAGCAAGTGCGGCGTCACGTCGTGGCCGTTTTGGGTCAGGATGCTGATCGCCTTGGCCAGTTGGAGCGGGGTGGCGCTCCAGTAGCCCTGACCGATACCGACAGAGATGGTGTCACCCTGATACCAGGGCTGGCGCCAGCGGGCCATCTTCCAGTCACGAGACGGCATGACACCCTTGGTCTCTTCATAGAGATCGACCCCGGTGTACTGACCGAAGCCGAACTTGGTCATATAGCTGTGGATCTTGTCGATGCCGACCCGATAGGCGAGATCGTAGAAGTAGGTATCTGCCGAGACCTCGATGGCGCGATAGACGTCGAGCCAGCCATGACCCCAGCGGCGCCAGTCGCGAAACTTCTTGGTGGTACCGGGAATGGAGAAGCTCGGGCCGCCGAAATAGCGGTAGCCCGGGGTGATGGCCCCCTCGTTGAGACCCATGATGGACATCATGGGCTTGACGGTGGAGGCAGGGGCATAAATGCCCTGAGTGGTGCGGTTCACCAGCGGCCGTGCCGGATCGTTGAGCAGTGCCGAGTAGTTGGCGCTGGATATGCCTGTCACGAACAGGTTGGGGTCATAACTCGGGCTCGACTCCAGCGCCAGGATGGCACCGGTTTTCGGGTTCATCATCACGATGGCACCACGCTGGCCGGCCAGCAGTTGCTGGGCCTTGAGCTGCATCCGGACGTCGATATTGAGGTAGATATCCTTGCCCGGAACCGGAGGCTGGAACTTGAGGGTGCGGACAATCCGGCCGCGGTTGTTGACCTCGACCTCCTGATAACCCGCCACCCCGTGCAGCTCATCCTCGTAATACTTCTCCACCCCCTGCTTGCCGATATCCTTGGTGGCGGCATAGTTGGCGAGTTTGTCCTCTTTTTCGAGACGCTCCACGTCGCGGGTGTTGATCTTGGCCACATAACCCAGCGCATGGGTCAGGGTGTCGCCAAACGGGTAGTAGCGCTTGAGGTAAGCCTCGATACTGGCTCCCGGATAGTTGTGCTGGTTGACCGAGAAGAGTGCCACCTGATATTCGGTCAGCTTTTCGTAGAGAGGGACCGGCTTGAAGCGACGTTGGCGTTTCACCTCGGTCAGAAACTTCTCTTTGGTGCCTTCCGGCAGCCCCAGCAGGGCGATCAGCTGGTCAGCGGTTTTTTCAAGATCCCTAGTCTCTTCCGGGACGATTTCCAGACTGTAGACAGGGCGGTTCTCCGCCAGCAGCACGCCGTTGGTGTCGTAGATGAGACCCCGGGGTGGCGCGACCGGCACTACCCGGATGCGGTTGGAGTTGGAACGCGTCTGGTAGGTGTCGTAGGACTCGACCTGCAGATAATAGAGATTGCCCAGCAGCACCAGCATCAGCACGACGATGCCGATGTAGGCTACCAGGGTGCGCCGGAAGAACAGATTGCCCTCGGCACTGTGATCGCGCATTTCGATGCGTTGTTTCAGCATGCCTTTACCTCAAGACCCTTGGGGGCAATAAGAGCAGGAACTGCATTGTTCACTCTCTGTGATAGGGGTGAATATGAGAGGTGAGACTCCAGAGACGCATGGCTCACTCTCTATGATACGGATGATTGGTCGTTATGCTCCAGGCACGGTAGAGGCTCTCGGCCACCAGTACCCGTACCAGCGGATGGGGCAGGGTGAGCGGTGACAGGGACCAGCTCTGTTCGGCAGCAGCCTTGCACTCGGGGGACAAGCCTTCCGGTCCGCCGACCAGCAGGGCCACATCGCGGCCATCGAGTTTCCACGCCTCCAGCTGGGTGGCCAGCTGCTCCGTGGTCCAGGGCTTGCCCGGAATGTCGAGGGTAACGATGCGCGAGCGCCCCGCAGCCGCCAGCATGGCTTCCCCTTCCTTCTGCAGGATGCGGGGAATGTCGGCATTTTTGCCCCGTTTGCCAGCGCCGATCTCGACGAGTTCAAACGGCATGTCTTTGGGGAAGCGGCGACGATACTCTTCGAAGCCATGCTCTACCCAGGCGGGCATCTTGGTGCCCACCGCAATCAACTGGATCTTCATGGTCGTTACACTTGTGCTCTTATTGCGTATTCATTTGAGCGGCACCGCTCCACAGCTTTTCCAGTTGGTAGAAGTCACGGTGTTCATCCTGCATCACATGCACGATCACCGAGCCCATATCTACCAGCACCCATTCACCGCTCAGTTGCCCTTCCACGCTCAGCAGATCCAGACCCGCGTGGCGGGCCTCGCTGGCCAGATGGTGGGCAATGGCGCTGACGTGACGACTGGAGTTGCCGGAACAGATGATCATGGTGTCAGTAATGCTGGATTTGCCGCGTACATCGAGGGTGATGATGTCGCGGCCTTTCATGTCATCGATCTTGTCGATGATAAAGGCATGCAATTCTTGGCCTTGCAATGAGTCTCTCCTGTATTCCGGCGCGCAGCGTTTGCGTCAGGGCGGCGGATTATATCATGGTCACTCCCGTTTCCCATCGGGTGGGGCGGGATAACGACAGGGGCTAGCGGCGGTTGGCGCGGTAGAGCCCCTGTTGATCAATATAGTGCGCAACCGACTCGGGCAAGAGGTAGCGGGTGTCTTGTCCCGCATCCAGCAAGGCTCGCAGTCGGGTGGCTGACAGTTCGATGGGCTGGTTGTCCGCCAGCCAGATATGACCGGCCAGACGCTGATGCAGCGCGTTGGCATCCGCGGTGTGATGGCGCGCCAGCAGCTGTGCCACCCCGGCCGGATAATCCGGTTGCCAGCCCGGCCGCACGCTCACCACCAGATGGGCATAGTCGAGCAGCTCCTGCCAGCGGTGCCAGCTTGGCAGGCTCAGCAGGGAATCCATCCCCATCAGAAAACAGAGCGGCGTATCGGGCAGTTCATGACGCAGCTCGATCAGGGTATCGATGGTGTAAGAGGGCTTGTCCCGTCTCAGCTCCCGCTCATCCACCACAAAGTGGTGGTTCTCTGCCGCCGCCAGTTTGACCATGGCGAGACGCTGTTCGCTGGAGCAGAACGGATTGGCGCGGTGGGGCGGGATATGGTTCGGGATCAGCCGCATTTCGGCCAGCCCGAGAGCATCGCGCGCCTCGATCGCCGGGCGAAGATGACCGATATGGATGGGGTCGAAGGTGCCGCCAAGCAAACCGACAGGCGCCTTCAGCACGGGCTGCTCTCCATCACCAGCGGCAGCGGGGTGCCATCACGAAAGCCGAGGGCAATGGTCTGCAGCATCAGCCACGCCTGTTCGGTATCAAAGCGGCGCTGGGCGCCATCCAGTTGCGCCATCAGCTGCCATAGTTGTTGCAACTTGGCGAAGGGGAGACGAGTCAGCGCTTGCTGAATGAGCTGCTGGCGGCTCTGCCAGATGCGCAGGCGGCTGAAGTGCTCCCCCAGCGGCTGGCCGTTGCGCATCACCAGCGACAGCTCGGTCAGCTGCTCCAGCTCGCGGCAGAGGGTCCAGGCCAACATCCCCGGCTCGGTGCCTTCGGCCCGCAGGGCGGCCAGAATGCGCTGGGCCCGGTTCACCTTGCCCTCCAGCAGGGTATCGACCAGCTGGAACGGGGTGAAGTGGGCGTGGCGGATAATGGTCTCTTGCAGATAGGTGACGCTGATGGGCTGGGGCGGCGAGAGCAGGGTCAGCTTCTCGATCTCCTGGCTGGCGGCCAGCAGGTTGCCCTCGTAGGAGTGGCACATGAAGTTGATGGCATCGGGCAGCGCCTTGAGGCCGAAACGCGCAAAACGGGCGCTCATCCAGCGCGGGAAGAACTTGGGCTCCGGATGGTTGACCGGCACATAGGTGCCAATCTGGTAGAGCTTGTCGAACCAGGCTGCTTTCATCTGGGTCTGGTTGAGGCGACCGCCGCTCAGCACCAGCAGCAGGTCGGGATGAAGCTGCTTGCCAATTTCGCTGATACGGGCGGCCAGATCCTTGTCCACCTTGGCGGGCAGCTCCAGTTCGATGATCTGACGGGCGGAGAAGAGGCTCATGGCCTGACAGGCATCGTAGACCTGATTCCAGTCCAGCCCCTGTTCCACCACGAAGGTGTGGCGCTCATCGAAACCCTGCTTGCGGGCGATCTGACGGATGGCGTCGATGGCCTCCAGTCGCAGCAGGGGCTCGTCGCCAAAAACGAGATAGCAGGGCCGAAGCCCTGCTTTGAGGTGGTCACCAAATTGTTCCGGGTAAATCCGCATCAGAAGCTGACCTGACTCAACTGCCGGATCACCTGATTGGCCGCCTGCTCCTGCATTTCGCGGTTGAGCTGCTCCTGCTCACGGGAGGAGGCGAGCGCTGCATCCGGCTTGTTGAGGAAGCTGCGGTTGAAGTTGATGGGGAAGACCTGGGTCGGCTTGCCCGGTACCGAGATGGTGAACTGGGTACCAAAGCCCAGCACATATTCGGTGTCCGTCCCCAGCGCGTTGACCGAGGCGACCTGACTGGTGCTGCCTACGCCGCCCAGAGTGAGCACCGGAATGCCCTCCTTGTCGGCCAGGGTCACGCCAGAGGCCTTCAGACGGGTGGTAACCATCCGGTAGAAGTCGCTCTTGTTGTCGCCCACGACCTTCATGGTCATCAGCTCGCTCGGAATGCCGTTGCCGCGCATGTGAAAGCCGCAGCCTTGCAGCAGCAGACCAGCCAGCACGATGGCCATCCAGCGGGTGAAGATGGTGCCCATAGAAAATCCTCTTTGCATTAAGGGAAAGCGGCGGGCGCAGGGCCCGCCGTTATCATCCGTTTGCTGTCACAGATTGGCAATGATCAGTTGGCAACCGATCAGTTAGCAACGATGTTGAGCAGCTTGCCCGGTACATAGATCACCTTGCGCACGGTCAGGCCGTCGGTGAACTTCTGCACGGAGGCATCGGCCATCGCCAGCTTCTCGACATCGGCCTGGCTGATCTCGGCCGGCACGGTCAGTTTGCCGCGCATCTTGCCGTTGATCTGCACCACCACCAGCTTCTCGGTCTCGACCATGGCCGCTTCATCGGCCACCGGCCAGGCTGCGTGATCGATGTCGTCGCCCTTGCCCAGCATCTTCCACAGCTCGAAGCCGATGTGCGGGGTGATGGGGTAGAGCATGGCCACCACGGCTTCCAGCGCTTCCTGCATCAGGGCGCGGTCCTGCTCGTCGCTACCCAGCTTGGAGAGATTGTTCATCAGCTCCATAATGGCGGCGATGGCGGTGTTGAAGGTCTGACGGCGACCCACGTCATCGCTCACCTTGGCGATGGTCTTGTGCAGTTCACGGCGTACCGCTTTCTGCTCGTTGGTGAGAGCAGCCACATCCAGAGCGGCAACGGCGCCACCGGAGACGTGCTCGAAGGTGACGCGCCACAGGCGACGCAGGAAGCGCTGGGCACCCTCTACGCCGGAGTCGGACCACTCCAGCGTCATCTCTGCCGGGGAGGCGAACATCATGAACAGACGGACGGTATCGGCGCCGTAACGCTCGACCATCAGCTGCGGGTCGATGCCGTTGTTCTTGGACTTGGACATCTTGGTCATGCCGGAGTGCATTACCTCACGACCTTCGTTGTCGATGGCCTTGGTGATGCGACCCTTCTCGTCACGCTCTACCTTGACGTCGGTCGGGCTGACCCAGACGTTGCCGCCTTTCTCGTCTTTGTAGTAGAAGGCGTCGGCCAGCACCATGCCCTGGCAGAGCAGGCGCTTGAACGGCTCGTCGCTGTTGACCAGACCGGCGTCACGCAGCAGCTTGTGGAAGAAGCGGGCGTAGAGCAGGTGCATACAGGCGTGCTCGATACCGCCGATGTACTGATCCACCGGCAGCCAGTGGTTGGCAGCAGCCGGATCCAGCATGCCCTTGTCGTAGTCTGGCGAGCAGTAGCGCGCGTAGTACCAGGAGGACTCCATAAAGGTGTCGAAGGTATCGGTCTCGCGGAACGCTTCCTGACCGTTGTAGGTGGTCTTGGCCCACTCGGCATCGGCTTTGATCGGGCTCTGGATACCATCCATCACCACATCTTCCGGCAGCAGCACCGGCAGCTGGTCTTCCGGCGTCGGCACTACGGTACCGTCAGCTAGGGTCAGCATCGGGATGGGGGCACCCCAGTAGCGCTGACGGGAGACACCCCAGTCACGCAGGCGGTAATTGACGGTGCGCTTGCCCTTGCCGAGCCCTTCCAGCTTGCTGGCGATGGCATCGAAGGCGCCCTGGAAGTCGAGACCGTCAAACTCGCCGGAGTTGAACAGCACGCCCTTCTCGGTATAAGCCGCTTCGCTCACGTCGACGTCGCCATCAACCGGTTTGATGACAGCCTTGATGTCGAGGCCATATTTGGTGGCGAATTCGAAGTCACGCTGATCGTGGGCCGGAACTGCCATCACGGCGCCGGTGCCGTAGTTCATCAGCACGAAGTTGGCGACCCAGACCGGTACCTTGCGGCCATCCAGCGGGTGAATGGCATAGAGGCCGGTGGCCATGCCCTTCTTCTCCATGGTGGCCAGCTCGGCTTCGGCTACCTTGGTGTTCTTGCACTCTTCGATAAAGGCGGCCAGCTCCGGATTGTTCTGGGCTGCTTGCAGCGCCAGCGGGTGACCGGCGGCGATACCGACATAGGTGACGCCCATGAAGGTGTCCGGACGGGTGGTGTAGACCTCCAGCTGCTCAGCCTGACCCTCGATGGCGAAGCTGATGTTGACCCCTTCGGAGCGGCCAATCCAGTTGCGCTGCATGGTCTTGACCATTTCCGGCCAGCCTTCCAGATTGTCGATGTCGTTGAGCAGCTCTTCGGCGTAGTCGGTGATCTTGATGAACCACTGGGGGATCTCTTTCTGCTCCACCGGGGTGTCACAGCGCCAGCAGCAGTTGTCCACTACCTGCTCGTTGGCCAGTACGGTCATGTCGTTCGGGCACCAGTTGACGGAGGAGGTCTTCTTGTAGACCAGACCCTTCTCGTAGAGCTTGGTGAAGAACCACTGCTCCCAGCGGTAGTAGTCCGGCTTGCAGGTGGCGACTTCACGATCCCAGTCATAACCCAGACCCAGCATCTTCAGCTGGTTCTTCATGTATTCGATGTTTTCGTAGGTCCAGGGGGCCGGCGCCGTGTTGTTCTTGATGGCGGCGTTTTCCGCCGGCAGACCGAAGGCATCCCAACCGATGGGTTGCAGCACGTTCTTGCCATTGAGGCGTTGATAACGGGAGATCACATCACCTATGGTGTAGTTACGAACGTGCCCCATGTGTAGTCGACCAGACGGATAGGGGAACATGGACAGGCAGTAGAACTTCTCCTTGTCTACCTTCTCCACGGCCTTGAAGGTTTTCTTGGCATCCCAGTGCTTTTGCACTGCTGGTTCGATTGATTGGGGAACGTATTGCTCTTGCATTGGTGACATCCGGATCTGTGAAATGAATAGATAAATCAGCTGGGAAATCGCAATAGAATACCCATATCCTGCGGCGGCAACAACCGCCAGCGTCCCTTGGGCCTTAAGCCGGGCCAGATCAGGGTTTAGTAGAGGAGTTAGAGCCATGGACAAACGTCAAAAAGGGTACGAAGCCTTCATTGCCGAGCTGCAAAAACAGTGGCAAGAGACTGAAGAGTTCCAGGGGGAGCGCCTCAACCGGATGATTGCCAAGGTGCAGGCCTATCTGGAGGCCGCCAGCGACCTGACTCAGGACGAGCTGGCGCTCATCGCCGAGTACGTGAAGCGGGATCTGGGCAACTATGACGAGGGGCGCCATGACGATAGTGCGCAGGTGGAAGAGTCTGCCTTTATGTTGGCCCTCAAAGACACCGCCTGGTCCTGGCTGGCGGATGTGACCGACCGCGCCCAGGTGGAGTGGCGCGAGCTGGCCGACGAGCTGGAGCACAAGGGTGTTTACGAAGCGGGTGACTGGGTAGGGCTCGGGGTCATGGTGTGCGACCAGTGTGGCTGGCGCCATACCGTGCTGCACCCCGAGCAGCTCGATACCTGCCCCGAATGCGGCTGCGCCGAGTATCATCGCGAGCCGCTCTCGCCCTGAGCAGCCATACCATCAATGCGGACGAGATAACGAGAAAAAGGCGCCATTAGGCGCCTTTTTCTTACTTGCAGGTTTCGTCGTGGCGTTTACTTGCCTGCGACGGAGAGGCCACCAAAACGGATAAGCGGGGCGTAGAAGCCCTTGCTGTCGTTGTGGTGCATGGTGTCACCGACCGCTTCCAGCTCGCCCAGCAGGCGGTAGAAGTTGCCTGCTACCGTGATGCCGCGCACCGGCTGCAGGCGAACTCCATCGCGGCAGAGGAAGCCCGACGCGCCAAAGGAGAAGTCACCGCTCACCGCATCGGCACCCGAATGCAGGCCATCCAGCTTGACCAGCTCCAGATAGTCGCCGCTCTGCACTTCCGCTTCGCAGTGGGGGCCCGCGCCAAACACCAGATGGCGAGCGGTCACATCGAGGGCGCTGCGGGCACCGCGGGCGGCCGATCCGTTGCTGGCGACGCCAAAGTGGCGGGCAGTGGCGCTGTTGTGGAGCAGGGTTTTCAGCTCCCCTTCGCCAATCAGCAGCAGATCCGAGCTGGCAGCCCCCTCGCCATCAAACGCCTTGATGTTCATGCCGCCAGGCATATAGACCCGGCTTTCCAGAGTAAGCCAGCGTGACGCCACGCTCTGGCCGACCTTGCTGCGCCAGGGGTTGATCCCCTGCTGGGCCCATTTGCCCGACAGCACGCCCTGAAAGCAGCCAAACAGGCTGGCAAAGCAGTTGGTACTGAAGATGACGCTGTAGCGACCGCTCGGCACCGCTTCACCGGGCAGCAGGCCATCGGCGATGGCGTAGATCTGCTCGATGAGTCGCTGGCTATCCAGCTCGTCGAAGCGACGGCCATACTGGCCCTGCGAGTGCATCGACTGGCGGCCATCCCGTTCCACCAGCGCCGAGGTGTAGCAGCCGACGCTGAACTCGCCGTGCTGGCAGAGGGTGCCATGACTGTTGGCGAGCCAGAGCTGGCTCTCCCCTTCGAAGAAGCTGTTGTAGGGGGCGCCGCTCACATCGGGCATGGCCAGCATGTCAGATTCCAGGCGCAGGGCCAGAGCGATCTTCTCCTCAACCGGCGTGGTATCGGGCTGGTTGATCTCGGCGCAATCTGTGGTGATCAGGCTATTGGCCACCGAGATGCGCTGATCCGCATCCACCTTGGCAAAGCGGCTGGCATCGAGCGCATCCTGCAGCATGGCATCCAGCGCCAGCTCATCGAGGGATTCCGAGTAGGCGATGCCGACTCGACCCTCTTTGATCAGGCGAATGCCGAGTTGCTGGCTGCTGGTGACCTTGTATTCACCTAGCTCGCCCTTGTCTGCCTTGAGGGAGAAGGCCTTCTCCTGATTGGCGATGATGTCTGCCTCGGCGTTGAGGTCGGCCACTTTATCCAGCAGGCGGGTGAGCAGTTGATTCATGTCGATGGTGCTCATCAGGCGTTCCCTCCCACCAGAATATTGTCCACTTTCAGCGCTGGCTGGCCCACCGAGGTGGGGACCGAGCCCGAGACCGAGCCGCACATGCCTGCGGCCAGCGCCAGATTGCGGCCCACCATGGAGATCTCTTTCAGCACCTGCGGGCCGGTGCCGATCAGGGTGGCCGACTTGAGCGGCTCGGTGATTTTGCCGTGCTCGATGAGATAGGCCTCCTGCACATTGAAGTTGAACTCGCCGGTGCCGGGCTGTACCGAGCCGCCCCCCATCTTCTTGGCGTAGATGCCGTGCTCTACCGTGGCCAGCATATCGTCGAGGCTGTGGTGGCCCGGTTCGATATAGGTGTTGCGCATGCGCGAGGTGGGGGCGTACTTGTAGGATTCGCGCCGCCCGGAGCCGGTGCGGGCGTAGCCCGTCTTGAGGGCGCCCATTCTGTCCACCAGAAAGCCGGTCAGAACGCCGTCCTTGATGAGCTGGGTGTGCTGGGTCGCCATCCCCTCGTCATCGACGTTGATGGAGCCCCAGGCGTTGCTCTGCAAGCCTTCATCCACCGCATTGACCACCGGATTGGCGATGAGCTGGCCCATCTTGTCGTGGAATACCGAGGCCTTTTTGGCCACCGAGGTGGTCTCCAGCAGATGACCGCACGCCTCGTGGAAGATGACGCCGCCAAAGCCATTCTCCATGATGACCGGCAGGGTGCCGCTCGGGCAGGGAGCCGCCCCCAGTTTCACCAGTGCCTGACGGGTGGCGGTGAGGGCCAGCTCGCGCGGATCGATGCGATCGGCATGCTCCCAGCCCATCAGGGCGCCGGGGGCCTCGTAACCGACGCTCTGCTCGCTCCCTTCCATGGCGATGGTCTGGGCCATGATGCGGTTGTAGTGGCGGCGATCGGCCACTTGCACTCCTTCGCTGTTGAAGATCTCCACCTCCTGCTCCCAGCCCAGCACGTTGCCGGAGAACTGGCTCACCTTGCTGCTCTCGGCACGGGCCACCGCATCCATGGCGTGCAGATAGGCGATCTTCTGCTCCAGCAGCTTGTCTGCCGACAGCGGCAGGGCCACCGGGTTGCGATCGCTCAGGCGGGTGAAATCGAAGGCGGTGGCGGTCACCACCGGGTCGCGGCGGTCTTTGGCCGCCAGCAGGGTGACGATGCGCAGCAGTTCGTCGCGGCTGGCCAGATTGGTGTAGCCGTAGAGCACCTTGTGGCCGTAACAGAGGCGCACGCCGATACCGAAATCGAGGCCGCCGCTGATGTTCTCTATCTGGCTGGAGAGCAGGCTGAGCTGGCTGCGGCGCTTTCGCTCGACAAACAGCTCGGCAAAATCGGCACCCAGCGCCAGCGCGTGATCGAGCACGTCACGGGCAATGGTGGGGGCCAACAGGGAGAATGGAGTCATAGAATATCCTTTTCTGGTCTGTCCGTTTGCTTCCGACATCCGGTTCTGATTGTTATGGGATGTCGAGTCCATTGTTGCAGACCAGCACAAAAAAGTCGCTATAGCGTCATGCGATGATACCGATTGAGAAAATCGGTGCGATAACTGCGCCCGGCGGCCAGGGCCAGGCGCTCAGGGTCGTTTTGCCAAAACGTAGGAAAGATCAGAGCAGGGCGTGGATTTCGCTCAGGATCTGTTCGACCCACTGCTCGATGCGCGGATCGGTCTGGTCATATTGGTTGGCATCATCGAGGGCCAGCCCGACGAAGTGACGGCCATCGTCGATCAGTGCCTTGGAGGCATCGAATTCGTACCCTTCGTTGGGCCAGTAGCCCACCAGCTTGACCCCTTTTGGCACCAGCTGATCGTGCAGCATGCCGAGGGCGTCCTGGAACCATTCGCCATAACCGAGCTGATCGCCGAGGCCAAACAGGGCGACGATGCGTCCCTCCAGATGGAGATCAGTGATATCTTCCCAGCGGGACTCCCAGTCCTCCTGCAGTTCGCCAAAATCCCAGGTGGAGATGCCGAGGATCAGGATCTCGTAATCCTCCATCAGGCGTAGGGAGACATCCTTGATATTGTGAATATCCACCAGCTCGGGGCCGATGAGGGCGCGGATCTTCTCGGCAGCCATCTCGGTGTAGCAGGTGGTGGAACCGTAAAACAGACCAATCTTCATCGCTCTTCTCTCTGTTGGCGCTTTCTCGCTTGCTTTGGCGCGTTCTCTCATGCTCGTGTGGGTTGCGCCATGTTGGCAACACGATGGGTAACGTAAGGGGAGGGCGCCAGTCTAGCAGATTGCCATTCGACCTTCACCGCCCGGCAAGGGGGGTGGCAAACGTGCCTTATCTTTCCAATGAAAGTGCCTTGTCTTTCCAAGGAGTTGGCGCGTTACAATGGGCCATCTTTCCCCTGATTGCAGCGCACCATGAGCAAGCCCGACCCCCATCCCCTGATTGAACCCTTTCTCGATGCTCTCTGGCTGGAGCGGGGATTGTCTGACAACACGGTCAGCTCCTATCGCAGCGATCTGGAGAAGTTCTCCCTCTGGCTCGACGAGCAGGGGAGCTCGCTGCTGCTGGCGGGGATGGACGAGATCCAGCACTACCTCGCCTGGCGGGTCGATCACCAGTTTGCGGCCAGCAGCACCGCCCGTTTTCTCTCGGCCTTGCGCCGTTTCTATCAGTATCTCAACCGTGAGAAGCTGCGCAGCGATGATCCGACCGTGCTGCTGGAGGGGCCCAAGCTGCCGAAAAAACTCCCCTCCGATTTAAGCGAAACGGAGGTGGATGCGTTGCTGAGTGCGCCGCTGGTGGATGACCCGCTGGAGTTGCGGGACAAGGCAATGCTGGAACTGCTCTACGCTACCGGCTTGCGGGTTTCCGAGCTGGTGGGGCTCACTGCCGAGCATGTCAGTTTGCGTCAGGGTTTGGTGCGGGTGGTCGGCAAGGGCAATAAGGAGCGGCTGGTGCCGATGGGCGAGGAGGCGATGCACTGGCTGGAGCGTTACTACCGCGAGGCCCGCACCCTGCTGCTGGGGGGCACCAGCTCAGATGTGGTGTTTCCCTCCAAGCAGGCCCGTATGATGACCCGCCAGACCTTCTGGCACCGCATCAAGCTTTACGCGCAGCGGGCCGGGATTAACGGCGAGCTATCCCCCCATACCTTGCGCCACGCCTTTGCCACCCATCTGCTCAACCACGGCGCCGACCTGCGGGTTGTGCAGATGCTACTGGGTCACGCGGATCTCTCCACCACCCAGATCTACACCCATGTGGCCAACGAGCGACTCAAGGCGCTGCACGGGGAGCACCACCCCAGAGCTTGAGTGGCTGGCCTCCCAAAAACAAAAAACCGCCAGCAGGCGGTTTTTTTATCTCTACACGACAGGAGATGGCGCTTATTTCCCTTGCTGGGATTTCAGCAGATCACGGATCTCGGTCAGCAGCTCCTGATCCTTGGTCGGGCCTGCCGGGGCGGCGGCTTCCTCTTCCTGCTTTTTCTTGAGGGTGTTGATGGCCTTCAGTCCCATGAAGATGGCGAAAGATATGATCAGAAAGTCGATGATGGTCTGGATGAACTTGCCATAGGCGATGACCACGGCGGGTGTTGTCCCTTCTGCAGCCTTCAGGGTGACCGCCAGGTCGCTGAAGTCCACGCCGCCCAGGATCAGGCCGATGGGCGGCATGATCACGTCACCGACAAAAGAGGAGACAATTTTGCCGAAGGCGGCACCGATGATGATACCGACGGCCATGTCGATGACGTTGCCGCGGGCGGCAAAGGCTTTGAACTCTTGAATCAGACTCATTATTTCCTCCGAAATTAAACAAGATAGCGCGTTGACTACCCTGGCCAAAGGGCGAACTCTTGTCAGGAAAAACAGAGGCTAAGCTGCGTTATTCCTGTCGTCCTGACTAGCTTGCGGGCGTTATGAGTCCTTGGCAATCGGGGGGAACCATTTTTTTGGTACAAAGTGATATTAATTTTTTGATAAGTAGCTGGTTGAATGATGAGCTGTGCTGCTGTAGTTTGCTGGGTCGATTCATTCATACCGCGTGAGTAAACAAGTGAAGTATTTACTACTGGGAATGATGCTTTTGTGCACATTTGCTGCCAGAGCGGGGATGGATACCCAAACCTTGAAACAGACCATTACCGCCCGGTTAGGGGTCTCTGTTTATCTGGTGGAACAGACCCCCATTCCCGGGCTCTATATGCTGGGCACTTCACAAGGGGTGCTCTACAGCGATGCCAAGGGGAACTATGTGGTGCAGGGGGTCATGCTGGATATGACTCATAACATGAAGAACCTCACCATCTCGGGCATGCGCGAGCAGCGTCGACTGGGCTTGTCCCAGGTGACCCATACACCGGTCGTGCTCCAGGCCAGTAATGAGCGTCATCGGGTTGCGCTCTTTTTCGGTGAGCAGGATGCCGCTCGTCGCCAGCTGTCCGGCACGCTGCAACATCTGCAGGCGTCCGGGGTCAGTGTCGAGCTCTACCCCGTGATTGAACATGCAGGACAGGCTTCCCACTGGTGCCAGGATCCCCTGCTACAGAATGATCCCTTCAAAGCCTATTTGCCTCAAACGGCATGTAGTGAGACCCTTATCCAAAATATTGGCCTGAGCCAATGGTTGGGGGTCAAGGTACTGCCGGCCTGGGTCTCCTCCGACGGGGATCTGGTGCGCGGGTATCAGAGCCCCGAACAGCTGCTCAAGATACTGGATCATATTGATGTCCCTGCAAATCCGTCGTCGTCCGCGAGTTGATGATTCCCATCTGCCTGCCACCCTGCATCCCCTGCTCCGCCAAATCTTCGCCAGCCGTGGCGTAGAGGATCCCGCCCTGCTGGAGCGCAGCGCCAGCCAGCTGTTGCCGCCCCAGCGCCTCTATGGCATGGAGCAGGCGGTGCCGCTGCTGGCGGAGGCTCTGACTGCCCAGAAACGGATCCTGATTGTCGGCGACTTCGACTGCGATGGTGCCACCAGTTCGGCCCTGTGTGTGCTGGCCCTGCGCGCCATGGGCGGTCGCCACATCGATTTTCTGGTGCCCAACCGCTTCGAGTTTGGCTACGGCCTTACCCCCGAAATTGTCGAGCTGGCGGTGGCCCGTGGCGCCGAGTTTCTTATCACGGTGGATAACGGCATCTCCAGCATCGCCGGGGTGGCGGCAGCCAAGGCGGCGGGCATGCAGGTACTGGTTACCGATCACCATTTACCGGGTCAGGAGCTGCCTGACGCCGATGCCATCGTCAACCCGAACCAGCATGGTTGCGATTTCCCCTCCAAGTCGCTGGCCGGGGTGGGGGTGGCCTTCTATCTGATGGCGGCCCTCAACACCCATCTGCGTCAGCTCGGCTGGTACGAACGGCAAGGGTTGCGCGCCCCCAATGTGGCGGATTACCTCGATCTGGTGGCCCTAGGCACGGTCGCCGATGTGGTGGCACTCGATGGCAACAACCGTATTCTGGTCCATCAGGGCTTGCAGCGGATCCGGGCCGGGCGCTGTCGCCCCGGCATTCAGGCGCTGGTGGATGTGTCGGGCCGCGATGGTCGCCGCCTCACCGCCGCCGACCTCGGCTTTGCGCTGGGGCCGCGCCTCAACGCGGTGGGCCGTCTCGATGATATGTCCCTCGGGGTTGCCTGTCTGCTCTGCGATGATCTCAATTTGGCGCGCCAGCTTGCGGCCGAGATGGACAGCCTCAATCAGGAGCGCAAGGAGATCGAGCAGGGGATGCAACAGGAGGCCCTCGCCACTCTGGAGCAGATCCGTTTTCGCGATGGCGAGGTGCCGTCGGGCATAGTGCTGCACCGCAACGAGTGGCATCAGGGGGTGGTGGGGCTGGTGGCCTCCAAGGTGAAGGAGAAGTACTACCGCCCGGTCATTGCCTTTGCCGAGAGCAGCGAGACCGAGCTCAAGGGCTCCGGCCGCTCCATCCCCGGCGTGCACCTGCGCGATGCACTGGAACTGCTCGATACCCGCCATCCGGGGCTGATGGGCAAGTTTGGCGGCCACGCCATGGCGGCGGGGCTGACCCTGCCCAAGGCCAACATCGAGGCGTTCGGTCGGGCCTTTGAGGCAGTCATCAGCGAGCTGGTGACACCGGAGCTCTTGACCGGGGTGCTGCTCACCGATGGCGAGCTGCTGCCGGACGAGCTCACTCTCGAGCTGGCAGAGCTGATTCGCGCCTCCGGCCCCTGGGGTCAGGCCTTCCCCGAGCCGCTGTTTGACGGCGAATTCGTGCTGGTGCAGCAGCGGCTGGTGGGGGAGAAGCACCTCAAGATGATGCTGACAACCGATTCTGGTCACGCGGTGGATGCCATCGCCTTCGGCGTCGATCTCAAGCGCTGGCCCGATGCCTCGGTGAAGCGGGTGCGGCTTGTCTACCGGCTCGATGTCAACGAGTGGCGCGGCAACCGCAGCGTGCAGCTGCTGGTGGAGCATCTGGAGGCAGCCGGTCTCTGAGCTGGGAGCATCGCTGCTTTATCGCAGATAGCGCCAACAAAAACGGCCACCCTCGGGTGGCCGTTTTTGTTGGCAGATCTCTGGAAAAGGGCGTTGACCTGTCTATAGCTTTACAGTTTAAGCTCGTCTCTATCGGGTCACCTGAGGGCCCGCACCGTGAGTGATTGCCATGAAAATATCCGAACTGGCCCGCCGCTGCGGCCTCGCCCGCTCCACCCTGCTCTATTACGAGAAGCTGGGGGTGATTACCGGTACCCGGGCCGCCAACGGCTATCGCCACTATGACGAGGGGGATCTGCAGCGACTGCAGATGGTTCAGGCCCTGCAGGCAGGTGGCCTCAGCCTCAAGCAGTGCCTCGCCTGTCTGGCTGGCGAGATAGATCAGGCGGCATTGCTGGCCCGGGTCAGGGAGCTGGATGAGGAGCTGGCGCGGATGCAGCGCGCCCGGGATCTGTTGGCGGATCTGGCAGGGCTGCGCCCGCGCTCCGGTGAGGAATTCAAGGCCTGGCAGCTGCAACTGCAGCGCGAGGCACCGGAGGCCTACTTCGCTTGGGTGATGAAACAGGGTTTTAGCGAGAAAGATCGCTACCACTTGCAATGGTTGAGCAAAGACATGAATGAACATGAGCGTTACATCAAGGACTTTATCCAGCTGCTGGATGGCATGAGTTACTGGGGGCCGGGGGATCGCGCCTTCACTCAGCAGCAGTTTGCCGCCTTGCCCATCCGGCCGCGCCGTATCCTCGACATGGGCTGCGGGCGCGGTGCCTCGACCATGGCGCTGGCTCAGGTGACTGATGCCGCCATTGTGGCCATCGATCTGGAAGAGGAGGCGCTGGCCGCCGTGGCGCACTCCGCCCGTGCTGCGGGCTTTGAGCATGTCTCCACCCTCTGCGCCAACATGGCGGCACTGCCGGACGATCTGGTCCCGGCCGACCTCATCTGGGCAGAGGGGAGCGCTTACGTGATGGGGGTTGCCAATGCACTGAAGGCGTGGCGTCCACTGCTCGCGAGCCCACAGGCTTGCATCGTGCTCAGTGATGTGGTCTGGCTGACCGATAACCCGCCAGAGGCGGCGTTGGCATTCTGGCAGCAGGATTATCCCGCCATGCAGACGCTGGCGGGCCTGCTTGAGACGGTACAAGCGGCAGGCTACCGCTGCCTGTCACACACCCCCTTGCCGATGAGCGCCTGGAACAACTATCTGGCCCCTATCGAGGTCAATCTGGTGCGCTATCGAGACGAGCTGGGGGAGAGTGCCGCCTGGCAGGACTTGAGCCGGGAAGTGGCCATCCACCGCCAATATCTGGGTAGTTACGGCTATGTGATCTGCTGCCTGCAGGCGATGTGAAGAGGATGGCTATTGCCATTGAGGGTGAGCCAGGGACCGGACGGGGGAGCAGATGCTCCCCCATTTGTTTGGGTTTTTAAATGCTCAGTTCAGTGATAATTGAGTGTTTAGTGCTGATTTGAATGATTAATTGAATATCAAAATCCAATAAAGCGATTGCTTGTGATATATTTATCCCCGCATTCCTGTCATCCCTGAAGGAGCTCGAACCTTGCCTCTTGCCAGTCGCTTCACCCCAAGCCGCATACAGCACGGTGCAATGGCCTTTGCCATCGCCTGCATTCTGTGGCTCGCTGCTTTTGCCGCAGCTGGGCTGAGCGCCGTTTCGCAGGGGCCATCTGCCGGGGCGATGGCGGGGATGGCACTGCAAGACCCGCTCAACCAGCGTCTCGTCGACACGGTCGGCTTGCTGCCGGGCAACCAGTGGCGCCACGGGGTCGAGCAGGGGCGGCGGTTGGCGAAAGCGCGGGACGGCCATCTCTATCAGATGCTGCTGGCCTGGTTCCAGCACGACATCCTCGGCCTGCTCTGTGGCCTGCTGTTCTTTGTGCCGCTGATCTATGTCAGACAAGCTTGTGGCCACGTTGGCTATCTGCATAAACGGCAACTCTGCGGCCACCATCTGCAATATCGTTTCTGTCAAGGCGACTAGCTCACCCGGCTGGCGGACGCTCATCCACATTTTCACACGGCTTTTAACGCTACCGATTGACTGACGGGGCAGGCTGACACCTGCAGCCTGCGCTCTATCGTCCGGAGTTGCGTCCGCGCTTTCTGTTGTGTCGTCCATGCTGCTGGCCATCGGCCAGAGGCAGACTTTCTCTTTGCGCAAACACCTGGTGAGCACACCTATGGACTACTACCTCAACCTGTTTATTCACTCGATCTTTGTCGAAAACCTCGCCCTGGCCTTCTTTCTGGGGATGTGTACCTTTCTGGCCGTCTCGAAGAACATCAACACCGCCTTTGGCCTTGGCATGACGATCCTGGTGGTGATGGTGATCGCCATTCCCCTCAACAACTTGATTTACCGCCATATCTTGCGGGCAGGCAGTACCTTTTTCGGTGAATTCGATCTGGGATTTCTCGATTACATCATCTACATCGGGGTGTTGGCGGCGCTGGTGCAGGTGATGGAGATGGTGCTCGACAAGTACGTTCCGGCGCTCTATCAGGCGCTCGGTATCTATCTGCCGTTGTTGACGGTGCACTGCGCCATCTTCGGCGGGGTGATGTTTATGGCGCAGCGGGATTACGATTTCATTGAGTCACTGGTCTACAGCGCAGGTTCAGGGCTTGGCTGGCTGCTGGCCATTGTCGCCATGGCCGGTTTGCGCCAGAAACTGAAGTACGCCGATGTCCCCGAGGGGCTGCGGGGCATCGGCATCACCTTTATCGTGGCGGGGCTGATGTCCCTCGGTTTTATGTCCTTCTCAGGCATATCGTTTGATTGAAGATGAAAAAAACGAGGCGCCTGCGGGCGCCTCGTTGTTTATCAGGGATTGCGGATGGCCATTACAGCTCGCGGGCCCAGGGATGAGCCTTGGGACGCAGCGCCAGCGCCAGACCCAGCAGCAGCACGGTCAGACCGTAGAGGGGCCAGCTGCCAAAGCGCATGTAGGGGGTCTCGCCGTGGGCGGGACGCACTTCGCTGCGCAGCACGCCCGCTTCAAACTGCGGGATCTGGCCGATGATGCTGCCATCGATCTCGGTAACGATAGTGATACCGGTGTTGGTGTCGCGCAGCAGCGGACGAGCCAGCTCCAGCGCGCGCATCCGGGCGATCTCCATATGTTGCCAGGGGCCGATGCTGGTGCCGAACCAGGCATCGTTGGAGACGGTCAGCAGGAAGTCGGTATCGGCATTGACGTTGCGGCGCACTTCCTCCGGGAAGATGATCTCGTAGCAGATGGCGGCGGCAAACTTGAGCCCCTTGGCGATCAGGTTGGGCTGCACCTCGTCACCCCGGCTGAAGGAGGACATCGGCAGGTTGAAGAAGGGGGCGATGGGGCGCAGCAGATCTTCAAACGGCACGAACTCGCCGATGGGCAGCAGGTGGTACTTGTTGTAGCGGTTGGAGTGGTTGTAGAAGTAGGACTCCTTGCCATCCGCATCCTGCACCCCCATGCCGAGCACGGTATTGTAGAAGCGCTGTTGCTGCTCGTCGTAGTGAATGATCCCCGCCAGCAGGCCGGTATCGTTCACCTTCATCGCCTTGTCCAGATTCTCCAGATAGGGGCCCATCGCCTTCTCGATGGCCGGGATCGCCGACTCCGGCCAGATGATAATGTCAGCATCCTGATTCTCGCGGCTCAAGTCCTGATAGGTGCGCACCGTGGGGGCCAGCGCCTCCGGATCCCATTTGAGGGATTGGGCGATATTGCCCTGCACCAGTGCCACCTTGACCGGTTCGCCACGGGCCACCCAGTTGAGTTGCATCAGGCCGTGAGCACCGGCAACCAGCAGGGCAGGCACCGCCAGCCAGAGCGGGGAGCGGGATTTCCACACCAGCCAGATAGCGGAAGCGGAGAACAGCAGAGCAAGGGTGATGCCTTGCACCCCGAGAATGGGGGCAAAGCCCTTGAGGGGGCCGTCGATCTGGCTGTAGCCAAACCAGAGCCAGGGGAAGCCGGTCATCACCCAGCCGCGCAGCCAGTCAGCCACCAACCAGAGGGCCGGGAAGGCGAGCAGCCAGCGGCTCCAGTGACGGCCGCCAAAGAAGCGGGCAAAGACCCAGCAGGCGAGCGTCGGGTAGAGGGCCAGATAGGCGGAGAGCCCGGCCAGCAGGACGAAGGCCATCGGCAGCGGGATGCCGCCAAACTCGGTCATGCTGACATGGATCCACCATAGCCCCGGCAAAAAGAGTCCCATGGCGTAGCCAAAACCGCGCCAGGCGGCCTGTTTCGGCGTGGCTTTGTCCAGCAGGGCGTAGAGGCCAAGCAGGGAGGGGATCACCAGCGGCCAGTAGCCGAAGGGGGAGAAGGCCAGCACGGCGATGGCGCCAGAGGCCAGCGCGCTAAGGCTTAACAGAATTTTGGAAGTAACAGGGGATATTCTCACGGGCGATGGTGCTCGTCTTGGTGTGCAACTGGGGTCGAATGGCCGGTATCTTAACCTGTAAGCGGGGCAACGGCGAGCCTCGATGCCGGTGGCAGAGAGCACAACGCCCCGAGGTCGGGGCGTTGTTTCACACATTGAGCGGATCTGCTTATTGCGGCTCGGATTGCGCCGCCGCGTGGTGCTCGGGGATCTTCACCTGCAACTGCTGCAGACGACGCCGGTCGGCATGCATCACCTTGAACAGGTAGCCGTCCAGCTCGATCTCCTCGCCCTTCTTGGGCAGATGACTGAAGGCGTGCATCACCAGACCACCCACAGTATCCACCTCTTCATCGCTGAACTGGGTGCCGAAGAAGTCGTTGAAATCCTCGATCTCGGTAAGGGCACTAACCGAGAAGACCCGTTTGCTGATGCGGCGGATCTCGTCCGGCTCATCCTCGATGTCATCGAATTCGTCATCTATCTCGCCGACGATAAGCTCGAGAATGTCTTCAATGGTCACCAGACCGGAGACGCCACCAAATTCGTCGACCACGATGGCCATGTGGTAGCGCTCTTCGCGGAACTCCTTGAGCAGACGGTCAACCCGTTTGCTTTCAGGCACGATCACCGTGGGGCGCAAGATTTTCTCGAGCTGCAGCGGCTCGCTGGCGTGATGGCCGCCAAACCCGAAGGGGAGCAGATCCTTGGCGAGCAGAATGCCCTCCACATGATCCTTGTCCTCGTTGATCACCGGGAAGCGGGAGTGGCCGGACTCGATGATCACCGGCAGGATTGCATCCACCGGCTGGGACTTCTCGATGGTCACCATCTGGGAGCGGGGGATCATGATATCGCGCACGCGAAGATCGGCGATCTCCAGCACCCCCTCGATCATATCCTTGGTGTCCTGATCGATGAGGTCGCGCTCTTCGGCATCGGCTATCACGTCTACCAAATCATTGCGGTCTTTTGGCTCGCCCTGGAAGAGTTGGCTGAGTTTGTCGAGCCAGGTTTTCTTCGGCGAGCCGGTACTAGGGTGATCGTCGGTCATTTTCTCTCTTGGTTACTCGTATGAACACACTTGAAATAGTTCGGGTTATATAAGGATGGCCATCTGCTGTTTCAAGACGATGACCATCCGGTTCTTTACTCTTCGTCGTTCAGATAAGGATCGGCAAAACCTAGCTCTTGCATTATGTCGCGTTCCAGCTGCTCCATCTCTTCGGCTTCCTCATCCTCGATATGGTCATAACCTAGCAGATGCAGACTGCCGTGCACAACCATGTGGGCCCAGTGGGCCATGAGGGGCTTGCCCTGCTCCTCGGCCTCGCGCTCTACCACCTGACGGCAGATCACCAGATCGCCGAGCAGCGGCAGCTCCAGACCGGGTGGCGCCTCGAACGGGAAGGAGAGCACGTTGGTGGGCTTGTCTTTGCCGCGATAGGTGAGGTTGAGCTCGTTGCTCTCCGCCTCGTCGACGATACGCACCGTCACTTCAGCCTCCTGCTGGAAGCCTAGAATGGTGCCGTCGAGCCAGCCTTGCAACTGGGCTTCGGCGGGCAGGCCGTCAGTGCTGGCACTGGCCAGCTGCAGATCCAGGGTTACGCTCATTGCTCACTCTCTTTGCCGGAATAGGGTGCTGCTTTTTCGGCTGCCTGTTTGGCATCGAATGCCTCGTAAGCCTGCACGATACGGGCCACCACCGGGTGGCGCACCACGTCTTTGGACTCGAAGAAGTTGAATGACAGACCATCGACCCCTGGCAGCACTTCCAGCGCGTGGCGCAGGCCGGATTTGGCGTTGCGCGGCAGGTCTACCTGGGTGATGTCACCGGTGACCACCGCCTTGGAGTTGAAGCCGATCCGGGTGAGGAACATCTTCATCTGCTCGGTGGTGGTGTTCTGGGCCTCATCGAGAATGATAAAGGCGTCATTGAGGGTTCTTCCGCGCATATAGGCGAGCGGCGCCACCTCGATGATGTTGCGCTCCATCAGCTTCTCGACCCGCTCAAAGCCCAGCATCTCGAACAGAGCGTCGTATAGCGGGCGCAGGTAAGGATCCACCTTCTGGGAGAGATCCCCGGGCAGGAAGCCGAGCTTCTCACCCGCTTCCACCGCCGGACGGGTCAGCAGAATGCGGCGAATTTCCTGACGCTCCAGCGCATCCACCGCCGCTGCGACCGCCAGATAGGTCTTGCCGGTACCGGCCGGGCCTATGCCGAAGCAGATATCGTGGCGCACGATATTGGCAATGTACTGGGCCTGATTTGGGCTGCGTGGTTTGATGAGACCGCGCTTGGTCTTGACCGTCACCTCCTTGCCATAGGGGATGCTCGGCGCCGGTTCGTCATCCTGCTCCAGCACCCGCGACTCCTGAATGGCCAGATGGACCATGTCGGGAGTGATATCGGTCACCTTGCCACCCTTGAGGGGCTGGGTTTCCACATAGAGGTGTTTGAGGATGACGGCGGCGGCATCCAGCTGGGCCGGTTTGCCCACCAGCTGGAAGTGGCTGTCACGGTAGCTGATCTCGACGCCGAGGCGGCGCTCCAGCTGCTTGATGTTATCATCGAAGGGGCCGCACAGGCTGGCAAGGCGCTGGTTGTCGGCGGGCTCCAGATGCAGATTCAGGGTCGAGATGTGTCGGCTCAAAATATCCTCGTCTCAAGGCGCTCCCCATCCGCCGGGCGAATGGGGAGGAGGGGATTAATGGGGAGTGAAGGCGGCCACGCCCAGCTCGTCCGGTACGTTATCCGGGCGACGGGCCAGGATTTCGCTCGGGGCGGTGGCGATCCGCAGGTTCATCTCGCTCTCGCCGCGGATGAACTTGCCGCGCAGGGAGTTGGGACGCACCTCGGTGATCTCCACGTCGGCAAAGCCGCCGATCAGGGTGTGCTGGCCTTCGAAGTTGACCACCCGGTTGTTCTCGGTGCGGCCACACAACTGCATCGGGTCGAGCTTGGAGGGCCCTTCCACCAGGATGCGCTGGGTGGTGCCCAGCATGGCGCGGCCAATCTGCATCGCCTGGTTGTTGATGACGTGCTGCAGGCGGGCCAGACGGGCTTTCTTCACTTCCATGTCGACATCGTCGGGCATGTCGGCGGCCGGGGTGCCCGGGCGCGGGCTGAAGATGAAGCTGAAGCTCATGTCGAAACCCACATCTTCGATCAGCTTCATGGTCGCTTCAAAGTCTTCGTCCGTCTCATTCGGGAAGCCAACGATGAAGTCGGAGCTGATGGTGATGTCGGGACGGGCGGCACGCAGGCGACGGATCTTGGATTTGTACTCTAGGATGGTGTGCGGGCGCTTCATCATGGTCAGAATACGGTCGGAGCCGCTCTGCACCGGCAGGTGCAGGAAGCTGACCACTTCCGGGGTGTCTTTGTAGACTTCGATGATGTCGTCGGTGAACTCGATCGGGTGGCTGGTGGTGTAGCGAATGCGATCGATACCGTCGATGGCGGCCACCAGACGCAGCAGCTCGGCGAAGGTGCAGATGCCGCCATCAAAGGTCGGACCGCGGTAGGCGTTGACGTTCTGGCCGAGCAGGTTCACTTCGCGCACGCCCTGCTGGGCGAGCTGGGCGATTTCGTAGAGCACGTCGTCCAGCGGACGGCTCACCTCTTCACCGCGGGTGTAGGGCACCACGCAGTAAGTACAGTATTTGGAGCAGCCTTCCATGATGGAGACGAACGCAGTGGCCCCTTCGGCGCGCGGTTCGGGCAGACTGTCGAATTTTTCGATCTCGGGGAAGGCGATATCAACCTGGGCACCACGGCCCTCTTGCACTTCCTTGATCATGGCGGGCAGGCGATGCAGGGTCTGCGGGCCGAACACGATATCCACATAGGGAGCACGCTGGCGAATCGCATCGCCCTCCTGAGAGGCAACGCAGCCACCCACGCCGATCACCAGACCGGGCTTGTTGGCCTTGAGCTTTTTCCAGCGTCCCAGCTGGTGGAACACCTTCTCCTGCGCCTTTTCGCGGATGGAGCAGGTATTCAGCAGCAAGACATCTGCCTCTTCGGGCTCTTCGGTAAGGGTGTAGCCATTGCTGGCATCCAACAGGTCGGCCATTTTGGACGAGTCATACTCGTTCATCTGGCAACCCCAGGTTTTAATGTGAAGTTTCTTGCTCATTGCTTCTCTTGACTTGTTTTGAAATCGGCATGGTCAAAGGACCGCGCATTTTACTCCGCAATCTGGATACTGCCTAGCTAATATCCAGCTGGCAATGGTGCTCACCCGATACCTGTTGCCAGCAAGCTCAATAAGCTTTCTCCTTGATTTGACGCAGCAATTCCCCGTTTGTCTCACTGTTTATCAGCCGCCCTTGCGCTATCATGCAGCCATCCGGTTCACGTCCGGGCGCTGTCGCCGGACGCACCCTTTCAGGAATAAATGTATGGAACAGTGTGATATCGCCATCGTCGGCGCCGGCATGGTGGGTGCCGCCACCGCCTGTCTGCTGGCGGCTCAGGGCCTCTCGGTGCGGGTCATCGAGACCCAGCTGCCGGAGCCTTACGCGCCGGAGCAGCCGCTGGATCTGCGGGTCTCTGCCATCAGTCAGGCCTCGGTGGCGCTGCTGGAGCAGGCCGGTGCCTGGCACCATCTGCAGCAGATGCGGCTCTGCCCCTACCGCCGGCTGGAGACCTGGGAGCTGGACGGTTTTGCCACCCGCTTCAATGCCGCCGATCTCGGTCTGCCCCAGCTCGGCTACATCATCGAAAACCGGTTGGTGCAGCTCGCCCTGCTCAAACGGATGGAGGATTTTCCCACCATCCAGACCCACACCCCGGCGGCGGTGACCAGCCTGCGCCAGAGTTCGGATGAAGCTGTGCTGACTCTGGATGATGGCACCGAGCTGGCGGCCCGCTGGGTGCTGGCCTGCGATGGCGCCGAATCCCACACCCGCAAGCTGGCGGGTATCGGGGTATCGCGCTTCGAGTACCGCCAGCATTGCATGCTGATCAATATCGACACCGACTTTGCGCAGGAAGATATCACCTGGCAGCAGTTCACCCCGAGCGGCCCGCGCGCCTTCCTGCCGCTGCCCGGTCAGCACGGCTCTCTGGTGTGGTATGACAGCCCGACCCGGATCCGGGCGCTCACTGCCATGAGCAACGAAGGGCTTGCCGCCGAAGTGCGCCGCCACTTCCCGAGTCGGCTCGGCGGGTTCACCGTCACCGGCAAGGGGAGCTTCCCGCTGGTGCGCCGCCACGCCAACGACTATCACGTCGGTCGGGTGGTGCTGCTTGGCGATGCTGCCCACACCATCAATCCGCTGGCGGGGCAGGGGGTCAACCTTGGCTTCAAGGATGTGGCCTGCTGGACTGATCTGCTGCAAGGAGCTGGCGCCGACTGGCATCAACTGGCGTTGGCCGAGCGTTACGAGCGGCGCCGTCGTCCTGACAACCTGCTGATGCAGTCGGGGATGGATCTCTTCTACGGGGTGTTCAGCAATGAGATTGGCCCCCTCAAGCTGGCCCGCAATCTGGCCCTCAATCTGGCGGATAAAGCTGGCCCCTTAAAGGAGATGGCGCTGCGCTATGCACTGGGGCTGGTTTGACAGGTAGAAACCAGATAGCACGGGCTGAATGCGCGAAGGAGCAAAGGTGATGAACAAGGCACTGCTGGTGATCGATTTTATCAACGATATTGCCCACCCCGACGGGCGCATTGCCGCCTCCGCAGCCCATGTGCTGGAGCAGGATGCCATTGCGCATGCCAATCAGGCGCTGGCCCATGCCCGCACCCATGGCTGGCTGGTAGTGCTGATCAAGGTAGGCTTTGACGGTGGCTATCAGCTGCAACCCAAGGGTTCCCCCATGTTTGGCAGGGCCCATCAGCTTGGCGCCCTCTCACTTTGCGACAGCGGCACCGATTTTCATGCAGACCTTGATGTGCAGCCCGGTGATCTGGTGCTGGCCAAACCCAGAGTGAGTCCATTCTATGGTACTGCGCTGGAACCTGCCCTGCGGGCCAACCACATCGACCACCTCTATCTGTGCGGGGTGAGCACCAGCTGGGCCATTCAGGCGGCAGCGCGGGATGGTCACGATCGCGACTACGCCATCACCATTCTGGAGGATGCCTGCGCCGCCGCAGATGCCACCGAGCATCACACCTCGCTGCGGATGTTGGGTCGCATCGCCGAGATCATCAAGGTGTCCCGGCTGGCTTGATCCTTAACGCAGGCTGCGCCCGATCACCGTGTTGAGATTGACTCAGCGGCTCCCTGTCGGGCCGCAGCGCTTTTGGGCAACATGATTGTCGGGCAAGATAGTGCTCACATGGATAACAACAAGGATGGACAGATGCGTTATCAGGGACGGATCGCGAGCTGGAACGAGGCGCGCGGTTTTGGATTTATTACGCCGGAGCAAAATGGCGCCGAGCAGATAATCAATGGATCACGCAGTGCAGGGCTGTTTGTGCATGTTACGGCGCTGCAATCAGATGGCCGGGTGCCAGAGCCGGGGGAGCGTGTCACCTATCTGATCGGCAGTGGCCAGGATGGCAAGCCAAGGGCGTTACAGGTCTTTTTCCCCGATCGCCCGCTCACGTTGGCGGATGCCGTGCCGTCGGCCGCATCATCAGCGGCGTCATCGTTTCGGGCGGCAAGTCAGCCGCCACGACCCACTTCTACCAGAGAGCGGAGTAACCCCTATCGACGTCGCAAGAGCAGCTGGAGTGGCAAATTGATCCCTCTGCTGGTGCTCGTCGGCCTCTTTTCCATCTATTCCCGTTTCTCGGCTGAGTCGATGGCGCCATTGCCGGTCTCCTCTTTCAATCAGGAGGAGGTCAGCACGCCACAGGCAACGACCTTTATTCGCCAGTGTGATGGTCGGCAGCATTGCTCCCAGATGACCTCCTGTGAGGAGGCAACCTGGTTTTTACAAAACTGCCCTGGTACCAAGATGGATGGGGAAGGAGATGGCATCCCCTGTGAAGATCAGTGGTGTGTTAATTGAAATGCTTTGATTCACAAAGGCCCGATTAATTCATCTCGATTGCTGAGCGCTATCTTCTCCTGGTTCCGTCTGCGGGAGTTTTTGGCTGGGTCAGCGATCGATTGTGGCTGGGTGCGGTGCGGGATGGGGATCGAGGACCAGCTGCACGAAGCGATCGCGGATCGGGTCGGCAAAGGCGGGGTTCCACACCAGACTTATCTCCCACTCGGAACAGGGGCCAAAGAGGGGATAGAGGGTGACGTCCGGGCCCGCGATAAAGCTGACGCTGTGCGGCAGGATGGCATTACCTATGCCTGCCGCAACCAATGCCACCAGAGTCTGAATATCCTCTGCCTCTTGAACCATGCCGGTCAGCCGGTTGGCGCCGAGAAACCCGGCGATCTGCCGGGTTAGGCCGGGACAACGGTAGCCCACCATCTGCAACAGGGGTTGACTAGTCAGTGCCTGCTGGACGTCAAACGATGACGGATCTGGCTGGGTCATCCGGGTTGGCACCGCCAGTACCAGCCGGTCGGTCAGCAGCCGATGCTCCTGCAACAGCGGAGTCTCTGGCCGACGCATAAAACCAAGTTGCAACTGGCCGGAGAGCAGCTGCTCCTGCTGGATCGCGGAGGGCATATCCTGCAGATGGACCATCACGTCCGTGACCTGCTGTTTGAAGCGGGCCACCAGCGCAGGGGCCAGCGCGAAACTCGACAGGCCAAACCCAATCTTGAGCCGACCGGCCACGCCACTCGCCACTGCCAGCGCGTGACGTTCAAACTCCCTGCCGTGTTTGACCAGTGCGCTTGCCTGAGTGAGCAGCTGGGCGCCGAGCGCCGTCAGCTCGGCACCATGGCGGCCCCGCTTGAACAGGGTGCAGCCCAGCGTCTGCTCCAGCCCCTGGATCTGCTTGGTGAGGGCCGGTTGGGTAATGAAGAGGCGATTGGCCGCTTCCCGGTAGTTGGCGGTCTCGGCCAGCGTCACAAACGCCTGCAGTTGCCTCAAGTCGAATTTCATTCCAATTGGTTATCCAAAGTGGCGATTTATTGATTATAAATTATCTAATCGCCTTGTTCTAATGGCTCGGCAAGGGGGGAATCGCCCTCCTCTGAACCGGAATAAGGAGCCATATCATGTCTACCCAACGTTATCTGTTTTTGATCAAGGGCAAGCTGGTGCTGGCTCAGCCGTTGGCGGCCCCGGAGACTGGGGAGCTGCTCGCCAGCCTGTTGCAACAGGGGTTTGTGGTCGGCCCCTTGCAAGTGTGGGCTGGCAGTACCGAGCAGGCGCTCGCCTGTTATGAGCGTGCCGCCCAGCAGCAGGCCTTTGCCGATGCGCTCTCTGGCTCTCTGCCCGAGCTGGCCGGGGGGCCTGTATGAGTGTCTGTATGAGTGCTGGCATGAACACGATCACCCTGTCGGTATCCGCCCTGCTGCTCGATATGGATGGCACCCTGGTCTGCTCGACAGGCGATGTGGAGCAGGTATGGCAGCTCTGGTGTCGTGAACATCTGCTCGATCCCGAGCCAGTGTTGGCGATGTGCCACGGTATACGTTCGCGCGAGGTGATCCGGGAGCTGGCCCCGCAGCTGGATGTGGAGCGGGAAGCGGCGCGGCTCGACGAGCTGGAGATGCTGCATACCGGCGGCGACGCCATCGCAGGAGCTGGCGAGTTGCTGCGCCATTTGCCGCCAGAGCTTTGGGCCATCGTGACCTCCGCCAGTGAGCAGGTTGCCCGTCACCGCCTGAATTGTGCCGGTTTGCCGCTGCCGGCCGTGCTGGTGGGGGCCGAAGCTGTGATCAATGGCAAACCCGATCCCGAGCCCTATCTGCTGGGCGCTGTACGGCTTGGCGTGTCGCCCGCTCGTTGCTTGGTGTTCGAGGATGCCCCGGCCGGTATCGAGAGCGCCCTGCGTGCAGGTTGCACCGTGGTGCAGGTAGGGGGCGATGCGCCGCTCAATCCGGCGGTGGTGGCGGTGATCCGCGACTGGCGCGAGGTGAGAGTGGTGTCAGGGAAAGGCGAGTCCTTGCTGGTGATGCTGTCGATGCAGGGCGCCAACCAAGAATGACGGCACGAGAGCTCTGGGAGTTGAATTAGGGGGCTGAGCCTGATGGCTGGCGGTCAGTTACTCAGGCGTATGTGGCTCTTGGTCGCAAAAGTTATAGACGATCCCCACCGATTATCTTCCGGGCGTTTACATGCAGTGGGTTCACTTTCAACCGAGGGTAAAAAAAACGTCTGCAGGCGACCGGATTGATCGCCTGCAGATGGAGCTGGTTTAGCTGAACAGCAGGTAGGAGAGGGTCATGCAGCAGATGATGCCCGAGATGATGGGTACCGAGGTGCGCTTGATGATCTCGATGGGGTTGCTGCCGGTGATCGAGGCGATGACGATGATCACCGCGGCGACCGGCGACATGGAGCGGATCAGGTTGGCGGTGAGCTGCATCGGCAGGGCCACCGCGACACTGTTGACCCCGACCTTCTCGGTGATCTCGGGAATGATGTTGATAAAGGAGTAGAAGACTGCCAGCCCGCTGCCGCTGATAAAGCCGATCAGCGCCGCCGTGCCGGAGAAGAAGAACATCAGGATCGAGCCGACCCCGTCGATGTGCTTCACGCTATCGACCAGGGTATCTATGATGCCGATGGCTTTCAGTCCCTCCACCAGCATGCTGGCCGCCACGATGAGCGAGACCACCTGAGCCAGACCCGTGCCCATGCCCGTAAAGAAGATGGCGAACTCCTTGCTGGTCTCCTTGATATTGCCCTTGCGCAGCAGCTCTACCCCTATGGTGAGCAGCAGGCAGACGAAGGTGATCTCCACCAGCCCGAGGGAGATATGGGTGAAGCAGATGCCGAACAGCAGTACCAGCACCAGTGGCAGCACCGGGAAGAGGCCGTAGTAGGCGGGCGGCAAGCCGGTGGGCACGGCGAGCGACTCCTCTTTTTCCTCCAGTCCGCCGCGCGCCTGCTGGCGCTTGTCCATCGCCTTTTGCCAGAAGTAGTGCACCACCGCCATCAACGCCAGCGTCGGCAGCGAGATGGGCGCGTGGTAGGAGACGATGTACTCCACCAGCGGGATGCCCAGCTTCTGGGCGGCCAGCACGTTATCGGCCCCCAGCGGGCTGGGCATGATGGTGGCAGTGGTGGCAATGACGGCCCCCGCGGTGAGGGAGGACATGTTCGACGCCTTGAGCACCGGATAGAGGGTCGCCATCAGCAACACCGCCAGACTGGCAGCGCTCGGCACCACCAGCGAGAGCAGGTTGCCCAAGAGGAAAATCACCGGCACCAGCAGATAGGGGGAGCGGATGCGGCTCAAGGGGCGGGTCAGCAGCATGACGGTGACATCGTTGGCGCCGATGTGGCTCATGTAGCTGGAGAAGCCGAACAGCACCATGATGGTGAGGCCGACATTGCCCATCTGGCTGATGAAGATCTGCTTGATCTGGACGAAGGGATCAAGCCAGCTGAGGCCGCTGCTCTGCGCCGCAGGCAGCAGGGGGTGGCCCAGTCCGACGGCGGCAAACATCAGCAGCAGCCCGGCGCCAAACAGCACTATCTTGGCATCGTAGTTTTTGGCGATGAGATAGCCGCAGATGACCAGGATCAGGGTGCTGACAATTATTTCCAGCATGTTTCCAACGCTCTCTTCTTGATGTGAATGGGCCAGCGAGCTGGCGGTTCGGGATCAGATGGCGCGGGCAAGGGTCTCCATGCACCAGGCCCTGAATCCGGGCACGTCGATATCGAGACACACCTCGGCGTTGGGCGGGCGTTTGAGCCGGTTGTTGATATCCACCGAGGTGGTGCCGAGGGTGTGCTCACCCCGGGTCTCGATAGCCACATGGCAGGCCCGGGTGATAAAGAGGTCGGGGCGCACCAGATAGGCGATGGCGCAGAGATCGTGCATCTTGAGCCCGGTCTGCATGCTGCCGCCGCGATAGTGGCCGAACAGGGCGTGGAGCATTGCGCCAGTGCGGTTGAGGGCGGGCAGCGTCGCAATCATCTCGCTGGTCAGGGTGGCCCGGCTGGTGACATCGAGTCCGCACATCACGATGGGCAGGCCGCTGCTGAAGACAATGTGGGCCGCCTCGGGATCCACGTAGATATTGAACTCGGCATTGGGGGTGTGGTTGCCCCGACCGGCCGAGCCGCCCATCAGCACGATCCGCGCGATCTTCTCCCGACACTCGGGGTGCAGGGTGAGCAGCAGGGCGATATTGGTCAGCGGCCCGATGGGCACCAGCGTAATGGGTTGTTCGCTGGCGAGCAGGGTGGCCTTCATGGCTTCGACGGCATGGATTGGCAGCGGCTGTTGCCCGGGCTCGGCAAACTCGTAACCATCGAGGCCGGAGTGGCCGTGGATATGGCTGGCATTGTCGAGGGGGCGCACGAGGGGCTGGCTGGCCCCCTGTGCCACCGGCACCTCTTGGCCGAAAAAGTGCAGCAGGCGCAGGGCGTTGCGGGTGGTCTTGCTGACATCGACGTTGCCGGCGACCGTGGTGATGAGCGCCAGCTCGATCCCGGGGTGAAACAGGGCGGCGGCGATGGCAACGGCATCGTCGATGCCGGGGTCGGTATCCAGAATAATGGCGACAGGGTTCACGCTGTTCTCCTCGGTGTTAATCGGCTTGGTGGGAATCGGCTTGGCTGGCATCGTGGGGCCAGCAGCAGATGAAGGGATCGACAATCTCGCGGGTCAGGCCATCGGTGAGGCCGAGATCGGTCAGATGTGGCCCCGCATTGCAGGCAAGACAGGTTCCCTCGATGGCCTTGAAGACCCGGTAGGGGGGCTCCCACTCCACCACCTTGCCGCTCACTTCGCGCAGGGCGTGGAAGCTGGTGGCCAGTTCGCTGGCTGGCAGGTCGGAGAGCATACCCGCGATGGGCATGGCAACGTGGGCCAGCACCTTACCCTGCTGGACGACCGCCATGCCGCCCCCGCTGGCGATCAGGGTATTGGCGGCCAGCATCATCTCTTGCGGGTCGCGCCCCAGCACCACCAGATTGTGGGAGTCGTGGGAGTAGCTGGTGGCGATGGCCCCTTGCAGCTCGCCCCACCCCTCCAGCAGTGCCAGCCGGGTTCCCCCCTGATGGCGACCATGGCGGTGTTGCACCGAGATGAGGATAAATCCCGCTGGCACGATGACCTGACCATCCCGAACCTCAACCTCGGTTTCACTCCACTGGGTGAAGCGAGCCCCCTTGATGGTCTTGAAGCGGGCACGCCCCGCAGTCAGCCCGGGCACCCGGATGATGAACTCCTCCAGCGTGCGCAGGGGGATCTGCATGGTATCGCGCGGCGCCTGACAACCAGCGACAGGCTCGGAGGGCTTGAGAATGGCGCCATGGCGGGCGACCCGCTGGCCACCGCTGTAGACGCAGATCGGGTTGAGATCGGTGAGGTTGTCGAACACCACCAGATCGGCGCAGCGGCCGGCAGCAACCAGCCCCAGATCGTTGCGCTGCAGCCGGATGGCGGCATTGAGGGTGGCCATTCGCAGCACGTCGGGCACCGCCAGCCCCAGCTCTGCCAGCAGCTTGACCAGCGCAATCATGCCCCCCTTCTCCAGCAGCATGTCGGGTGGCACATCGTCGGTACAGAGGGTGATTTGGGAGGAGAGGTGGGGCAGCTGTTTCAGCGCAGCGACGATCTCCGGCAGCAGATAGGGGTGGGAGCCGCGCAGCTGCAGGGTGAGCCCGGCCCGCAATTTTTCCAGCGCATCGGCAGCCGAAGTGAGTTCGTGATCCGAGCTGACTCCGGCGGCCAGATAGGCTTGCAGCCGGTTGCCGCTTAGGCCTCGGGCGTGCCCTTCAATCAGGGCATTGCGTTGCAAACCGGCGTGCAGGATGCCGGTCATTCGCTCGCTGCCGCTCAGTACCCCCTGCATGTCCATCACCTCGGCGATCCCCGCCACTTCCGGCCACTCCAGCATGGTGGCCATCTCGGGGCCGTGGAAGTCGGCACCCGACATCTCGAGGCCCGGCGTTGAGGGAACGCTGGAGGGGGCGGCGCAGATGACCCGCAGCGACAGATTGCGGCTGGCGTCGATGGCATAGCGCACCCCTGCCAGCCCGAGCACATTGGCCAGTTCGTGGGGATCCCAGAAGATGGTGGTGGTGCCCTGCGCGACCACCACATCGGCGTAGCGCTCCGGCGTCAGGTGGGAGCTCTCCACATGGACATGGCTGTCGATAAGACCGGGCGAGAGATAGGCGCCGGCCAGATCGTGGGTCTCGCGTGCCTGCTGGAAGGTGCCGACCGGATGGACGCTGGCGATCAGCGGGCCGACCAACCCCACGTCGACGGGGCGGATCTCGCCGGTCACCATGTCGATCAGGTTGGCGTTGGTCAGCAGCAGATCGAAGGGGGCTTCGCCGAGGGCTGCCTGCACGGCGCGGCGGCGCAAGTTGAGGGATGCATCTTGTTCACACATGAAGGAGATGGCCTGACAAGGGGAATAATGGGCCCACTTTAAGGAGGGGATTGGCCCGTGCATAGCGCAAAGAATTTATAACTGGATAAGAAAGGGTTATGCTGCTGCAAACGTTTTTCTCCGGTTGTCGATTTCATGTCCGAACCCTGGCGCCGTCTGCCTGCGCTCTCTCTCAAGCAGATCCAGTATTTTGTCACGCTGGCCCAGCTGCGCCACTTCACCGAAACGGCCAATCAGATGGCCATCAGCCAGCCCGCCCTGAGCAGTGCCCTGCGCCAGATTGAATCTGTGCTTGGCGGTAAACTGTTTCACCGTACCGCGCAGGCGGTTACCCTGACCGAACAGGGGGAGGCGATCCTGCCCCACGCCAAAGGGCTGCTCAATGTAGCCCACGCCGCTTTTTCCGATATGCAGCAGGTGATGGTCGAAGGGGGCGATGGCACCCTGCGCATCGGTCTGATCCCGTCGGCCTGCACCCTGATGTTTCCGCTGGCGGCCGCCCGTCTGCAGCAGCAATTTCCGGGCTTGCGGGTCGAGTTTCAGGATCACACCAACGACGGTCTGTTGCAGGCGCTGGCCGAGGGGGCTCTGGATGCGGGAATTGGCGTGCTGGATGGCGAGTTGCCCGACTCGCTGGAGGTGACGCCGCTGCTGGACGATGCGCTGGTGGCGGTGATCAACCGGCAGGATCCGCTGGCAGCGGAAGAGATCATCAGCTGGCAGGCGCTGACCCGCCGCGACATCGCCCTCTTTGCCAGAGGCAACGTCAGCCGGCAGGTCAACGGACTGGCCCAGAGCCAGTTGCCCGGGCTCAAGCCCAGATACACCACAGATTATGTCGAGACGCTTTACGGCTTGGTGCGCTCAGGGTTGGCAGTTGCTATCCTGCCCGGACTCTATGCCGCGAACCTGCGCGATCCCCAGCTGAAAGTCGTGGCGCTGCACGAGCCAGTGCTGAGTCGAACCCTGGCGCTGATGTGGGCGAAAGGACTCTCCCGATCAACTCGCATCGACGAAGGGCGAGCCCTGCTGCGCGCCACCATTATCGAACAGCTAAGTAGTCAGCACGGCTGAGGCTGGCACGAGGTGAAGGTGGAACCTAGAGAGACATCCCTGCTGGTGACGCTGCCCGCCTGAGCTGTGGTGCGAGTGCGTGACGACCGCAGATTGCGGTATGAACCATCGCTATCCGAACTCTTGATGTCGCAATAAAAACGCCCCCGAGATGCGGGGGCGTTTTGCTATCTGGCCGTTATTTGAAAACGCGGAAACGGGTGGCATCGTCGATGAAGGTCTTGTCGCCGGCCGGTTGCTGGATGCTGCCAAAGGGCATCTGGGCACGCAGCAGCCAGCTGGCTGGCAGGTTCCACTCCTTGCGTACCGCCTCGTCGATGAGGGGGTTGTAGTGTTGCAGGGAGGCGCCGATCTTCTCCTGGGCCAGGGTGGTCCAGACCGCAAACTGGGCGATGCCGGTGGCATGTTCCGACCAGATGGGGAAGTTGTCTGCATAGAGGGCAAACTTTTGCTGCAGATCCTTGATGACGTCGGTGTCTTCGAAGAACAGCACAGTGCCGAAACCTGCGCGGAAGCTGCCATCCACCTTGGCCTCACTCTGGGCGTAGGCCTCCGGCGGCACGATCTTTTTCAGCTCGGCTTTGACGATATCCCACAGCTTATGGTGCTGGGCGCCAAACAGGATGACGGCGCGGGAGCTCTGGGAATTGAAGGAGGAGGGGCTGTGCCTGATGGCATCCTGGATCAGGGCCGTCAGTTGTTCCGGTGTATGGGACACCTGGCTGCCCAGGGCATAGATGGTACGACGTGCTTTGATCTGTTCGATAAACGGACTGCTCATAACATCTCCTTGTTCTGCTTGGCGTTGCAGCCGGTGATGGACGGTGTGTCCAGCGCCGGCCGCGTCAGGTATAGACTATAACACCCGCAATGCAGAGCGGGGTTAACCCGGGGTAACTAGCGTTTTTCCTGTCAGTTGATATTCGTTTGCGAACCTTGATGTTTTGTTAGTATTGGAAATGTCATTAAAGGGGCGTTGAAGTGATATTAATCAATGATTCACTCTCCTTTCTCTCGCACAATCCCGCTATGTTTTCCCCTGTTCGGATGTCATGTGAGCCGCTCGTATCTCAACAAGCGTTACTATGTGCTGGCCCCCCTCTCCGCACTGCTTGGCTTGTTGATCCTGATCGTGACGATCATCATGGCCATTGCCAGCTATCTGCGGGATATCGACATGACGGTATCCGGCTTCGGTCACATGGCTTCCTCCGTTGAGGCGTCCTTGATCCACGAGATGGTGAAGGTCAATGAGCGGCAACTGGCAGTGCTGGAGGGCTCCCTAGACAAGGAGAAGATAGCCCGCGGCGAGCCGGCCGACTCTCCCATCTGGGCTATTGCCCATCAGATCAAGCCCGGCAACCACTATATCTACTTTTACAACCTGAAAGCGGATCGCATCGACAGTTACCCGGAGTGGCTCGCGCCCCCAGGTTATAAGGCAGCGCTGCGCCCCTGGTATCAGGTGACCGCCATGCCGGGCGACGAGCCCGTCTGGTTTGGCCCCTACCCTGAATACAATACTCAGGAGCTGATTCTCAGCCTGATCAAACGGGTGAGGGATGAGCAGGGGCAGTTGCTGGGTCTGCTGATGGTTGACATGTCATTCGACTCGCTGCAGCAGGCGCTGCAGCGCACGGTTGGTAGTAATCAGGCGGCACTCTATCTGACCTTGCGTGACACTGATCAGCTGGTAGTAGGCAGCAATATGGATCTGCTGGCGGCCAACACCATCAAGCAGCATCAGAATCAGCAGTGGCTCGGCCTGGATGTGCTGTGGCATGGGACGTATATCAAGCGCGAGCTGGCGGATATTGGTTGGGATCTCAACATCTATCTGCCGCCAGTACTGTTTCGTGACAGCCTCTACGATGCGTTGCAGATGGTGGTTTTTCCACTGCTCTCTCTGTTTGCCATCTGGTGTTGCAGCCTGAGTCTGCTGGTGCGGATCTTCCGCCAGGAGCAGGAGCTGGTGTCGGGCTCATTGACCGGCATCGTGCGCGATCTGGAGCGTTCAGCGCCTGTCAGTGAGCCCAAGACCTGGTTCGTGCGGCGTAGCCTGAACGAGATCGATCAGGTCAGGGCCAGTTTTCTCAAGGGGCAGGATGCGCTGTTGCGGGATCCCCTGACCGGTATCATGAACCGACGAGCCTTCGAGCAGCACAAGGCGGCACTGGAGCAGAGGGGGGCGTGCTTCTGGCTGCTGCTGTTTGATGTCGATCACTTCAAGGGGATCAACGACAGCCAGGGCCATGCCTTCGGCGATCAGGTGCTGTGTCGGGTGGCCAACTGTCTTGCTGATGTGCTGGGGGTGAGTACGGTTTACCGGATAGGTGGGGATGAATTTGCCGCTCTGCTGCAACAGCCACAGGATGAGTTGGCGGAGAAACTCGGTTGTCTGCTTGAACTGGTGCGTCAGCAACAGTGGCGTGAACACCATGGGCCGATCACCCTGAGTGCCGGCGGCGCCTGCCATTCTCCTGCCGCCGGCCCTATCTTCGAGCGGGCTGATGCTGCCCTCTACCGCAGCAAGGAGGCTGGCCGGAACTGCTGGCATCTGGCTGAAGGGGTGGCAGGGGCCCTTGACTGACAGCTTTTGTCCCAGCGCGCTGACTATTCGACAGGACGCGGCTGCCAGGTTATCGGTCACTTTGTCGTGACTGTCTGGTTCAATGTTAATTTTCACGTTTTAATTCAATAGGTTGATTCTACTCTTCCTGTGTTGGCTGTGACTGTACTGCCATTGACTGTCGCATCCCTGTTTTCTGCTGGCTGGCGAACCTGATAGCTCTTTGTATAGTGCTGCTGATTATTAATCAGGTTTGACAGGAGTATCCATGGATATGAGTACGCGTGGCATCGGTGCTCTGGCTCTGTTGGGGGCGTCATTGCTGGGCAGCACTGCGGCCCACGGTTCGGAAACTCTCAACACCATTCTCGGTGGTGGCGCAGGCGGGGTGGCGGGCACCATGATCGGCAAGGAGTTGGGGGGAGATACCGGTGCGCTGGTAGGTGCGGCCATTGGCGGCGCAGCCGGTGGTGCGGCGACGGCCAACAAGGGCAACAAGAATGAAGCGGCCCTTGGCGGCGCGGTGGGGGCGCTGGGCGGTGCCGCCATCGGAAAGAGTGTCGGTGGTGATACCGGCCAGCTGATCGGCGCCGGGGTTGGTGGGGCGAGTGGCTCGGCCATCGGTGCCAAGACTGGCGATGGCCACCAGAGTCAGGAGCGCTATTACGATGATGACGATGATCATCACCATCACAAGCACCACAAGAAGTACAAAAAGCATAAGAAGCACAGATGGCACGACGACAATTGATGCGTGTGCAGTGAGTGCGGAAGATGCAAAACGAGGCCTGTTGGTCCCGTTTTGCATGGTGTGGTCACTCGATTTTGCGGTTACTCGCTTGTGCGGTTACACCAGCCGGTGCTGACGGCGACCGGCGGCAAAGGCGTTGATGTTGTCGATCAGCTGATCGGCGAGACGCTGCATAGACTCCTCGCTGGCCCAGGCCACATGGGGGGTCAGAATGAAGTGAGGGTATTGCAGCGCCTTCATCAGGGGATGGTCGGGAGGCGGAGGTTCGACGCTCGCTACATCGAAACCGGCACCGCCGAGGCGGCCATTGGCCAGCGCTTGCAGCAGCGCCTCCTCATCCACCAGTCCGCCACGGCCGACGTTGATCAGCAGGGCTCCCGGTTTCATCAGATCCAGCTCCCGCTCGCCAATGAGGTTGCGGGTGTAGGGGGTGAGCGGGCAGTGCAGGCTGATGACGTCCGAGCTTTGCAGCAACTCGTCGAGGGGGAGGCGATCCTCGTCGTGGCTGGTGCCGACCTGGCTCTGGGCGTAACGCACTGTCATCCCCATCCCCTTGGCCCGCTCGCCGAGCGCCTGACCGAGCGTTCCTTTGCCGATGATGCCAAGCTGCTTGCCGTGCAGATCCATGATGTTGTGGTCGAAAAAGCAGAACTGGCCGCTCTGTTGCCAGCGCCCCTCCAGCAGCGACTGGCGCCAGCAGAAGAGGTTGCGCGACAGTGCCAGCATCAGCGCCATGGCGTGCTCCGGCACCGAGGGGCCCGAATAGTTGCGGATATTGCACACCCCGACGTTGGCGGCGTGGCACGCCTCCAGATCCACGTTGTCGCTGCCGGTGGCGGCGAGCGCGATGAGTTTGAGCTCCGGTAGCTGGGCCAGCTCGGCGGCGCCGATCCGTACTTTGTTGATGATGGCAATACTGGCATCTTTCAGCCGCTCGACTACCTGTTCCGGGGCCGTGCTGGGATAACTCTGCCAGTGGTGGGGGAAGTCGGGATGACGCAGGGTGATGCCCGCATCCAGGGTATCGCTGTCGAGAAATACGATTTGCTGCATGGTCCTTCCTGCCATTTTTCCGGTGTCGAGGGATCATGATGCCAAACAGGATACAGTCATTGCCAGCTCGCCGCTGTGTCATGGCTGGGCTTTATCCGGCAGATGTGAGCTTGCGCGCTTTATTGCGCCACGCTAGCGGCCGGTTTAGAGCCAGCCCAGATGGTTGAGCCAGCCCTGAATGCGGGTGGGGGTCTCCTCCAGCTCCATCAGGGCGTAGGGGCGATAGTTGAGCTTGTTGCTGCGCCGGCTCTCGCTTTTGCGGGCCTCGGCGGCCAGCAGTGGCCAGCGACCGCCATCCTCCTGATAGAGGTCCAGGGTGGGGATGGCCGCCTGAGCCACCTGTTTGGCCAGGGTCTGGTTGCTCTGCTGATTGGGGAAGAAGCCATCGAGCAGCACCAGCGCGTCGGGGGCGGGCAACTGTTCGCTGGCGATGAGATTGGCAGTCCAGGCGGCGCCGGTACCTTGCGCCAGGATCAGCTTGAAGCCCCCCTCCTGCAGCTTGGCATCGGCCAGCTTGCTGATCCGCTCGGCAAACTGCTTGCGAAACTCATCGCTGTTTTTCGCTTTTTTCTCGGCGGCTGGGTCCAGTTCGGTCTGCTGGGGGGAGGGCAGCAGCAGCAGGGTATCAAAGCCCAGCCGGCTGAGAGCGCGAGTCAGTTGCCAGAGTTGGCCGCTGCGCTGCCAGTCGGGCAGTAAAATGGCGAGCCCCAGATAGTTTTCACTGTCGTGTTTGGCGAACAGCACCGTCTGCTTGTCGATCTGGGTAGCATCGGGCAACCCTTTCCAGTCGCTGGCTTGCCAGTGGTCGAGGGGCATAGGTTCGGCAACGGGGGGGGCGACCTCGCTCGCCTCTGCCCCATGGCCAGCCAGCAAGGTCAATAACAGCAGTGATAAGGATAATCTGGCCATAGTGTGCTCCCCCGGTTATCTGGGTTAGCGGCGGCGGCGGGATTTTCTGAAGGCGGGCGGTGTGATGGCAACTCGGAGGCAATAAAAAAGCGAGCCGGTGGCTCGCTTTTTTGTAATCAATTCAAAGCGGTCAATTAGTTGACGCGACGCTTGAATTCGCCGGTGCGGGTATCGATTTCGATCTTGTCACCGATCTCTACGAAAGCGGCAACAGCCAGCTCGTAGGTAGTGCCTTTCAGACGGGCAGGCTTGGTCACTTTACCGGAGGTGTCGCCACGGGCAGCCGGCTCGGTGTACTCAACTTCACGCACGATGGTGGTCGGCAGTTCTACGGAGATGGCTTTCTCGTTGTAGAAAGTCACTTCGCAGATGTCTTCCATGCCGTCTACCAGGTAGTTCAGCACGTCACCCAGGTTGTCTTTCTCTACGTCGTACTGGTTGTACTCGGTGTCCATAAAGACATACAGGGGGTCGGAGAAGTAGGAGTAGGTGCACTCTTTACGTTCCAGCTGAACAACGTCCAGCTTGTCGTCGGCCTTGAAGACGGTCTCGGTAGCGCTGCCGTTCAGCAGGCCCTTCAGCTTCATTTTGACCACGGCGGAGTTACGGCCGGATTTGTTGAATTCAGCCTTCTGAACCACCATCGGCTCGGTGCCGATCATGACTACGTTACCAGCGCGGATTTCCTGTGCGGTTTTCATGTAAAAAATTCCTGTTCGTGAAACGGACGGATAAAAACTGCCAGATTATATACGGCTTTCTAAAAATTTCACCAACCGTGTGACGAGATCCCCATCCCGGAGCAACTTCTGTGACCAGCTTCGCCCATGTTGCTGCCAAATGGCGCTATATCGTGGCCATTGGGTCCAAAGTTCGCGGCAATCTTCACCACGGTTGAGAGCCAGATTAAAGCGGCGCAGCCATTGGCCGCACTCGGCGGGTAGATCGGATAAGTAGTGGTCAAGGAACTGCTCCAGCTTGACCAGATGGGCCTCCTCCTCCTGTTGGTAGATGTGCCAGAGGAAAGGACGAGCCGCCCACTGGGCCCGCACGAAGGAGTCCTCCCCGCGCACCAGATTGAGATCGCAGCTCCACAGCAGTCGATCGTAGCCAGCCTGATCGGTCATCGGCAGCAGCTTGATGGTGAGGTTGCCCGAGTGGAGTAGGTCCCCCGCGTTGGCTGCAGGGATGGCATCAGTCAGACCGGCACCGGTGAGCACATCGTTGAGAGAGCGCCCCAGCGGCAGCAGCAGGGTGACGGGCGTGGCGCTCTGGCACCAGCTCTCGACCAGACTCTTCAGCGCATCGCTCTCGTAGGTAAAGAGGCTGACCCGCAGCTCGTGCTCTTGTTTTGGCGGCAAACCGAGGCTGGCCCAGTAGGCGGTAAGTCCCGCCTCATCTTGCTGCCACTGTTCCCGTTCGGTGATGAGGTCGCGTTCGCACAAAAGGCCGCCGGTTTTAGCGGTAAAGCCCGGGAAGAAGAAGTATTTATTGAGGCTTTGATTGCCAACCCGCTGGGGCGAGGCGAGACCGTGGCAATCCTCGACCCAGCTCTCCGCCGAGAGGTACTCCAGATTAATCCAGCAGGGGGGCTTGGGTTGGCTCGCCATCAGTTCGGCCATTCGTTCAATGAAGGGGGCGGGCAGCTCGCAGGCAAAGGCCTCGATCACCACCTTGGCCGGGGTCATGTCGCTCGGCAGGGTCTCATGCCAGTGCTGGATATAGATGCCATCGACCCACTGGCCATCCTGCGCCGGGTCGAGACCTGGACAGATGCGGGCGAAACTTGCCAGGTCATCCACCCAGAGCCGCACCTGAACCTCATTGCCATGTGCCGCAATATTCCCCTCCCGTTTTAGCTGGCGGGCTAGTCGCCAGGTGACGCCGATGTCGCCGAAGTTGTCGACGACGCAGCAGAAGATGTCCCAGTCAAACGGGGGCAGGGGAGTTGTCATGGCTCGGGATCCCGGATGCAAAAAAACCGGTGCGCAGGATAGCACACCGGTTGACTGGCTTCTAACCGTCAGCGCGTGACGGCGGTCTGTGGCTGGTTACTCTTTGCCGTAGACGTTGTTCTCTTGCTCACGCACCCGGATAAAGGTAGTCCGTTTTGTCAGCTCTTTCAGCTGGCTGGCGCCCACGTAGGTACAGGTGGAGCGCACGCCGCCCAGAATGTCGCGCACGGCGTTCTCGACCGGGCCGCGGTAGGGCAGCAGCACGGTTTTACCCTCGGAGGCGCGGTACTCGGCGACGCCGCCGGCGTGCTTGTCCATGGCGCTGGAGGAGCTCATGCCGTAGAACTTCATGAAGGGTTCGCCGTCTACATCGACGATCTCGCCACCGCACTCCTCGTGGGCTGCCAGCATGCCGCCCAGCATGACGAAGTCGGCGCCGCCGCCGAACGCTTTGGCGACGTCGCCCGGGCAGGTACAGCCGCCGTCACCGACGATCTGGCCGCCGAGGCCGTGGGCCGCATCTGCACACTCGATGATGGCGGAGAGCTGCGGATAACCGACACCGGTCTTGACGCGAGTGGTGCAGACAGAGCCCGGGCCGATGCCAACCTTGACGATGTCGGCGCCGGAGAGGATCAGCTCTTCGACCATCTCGCCGGTCACCACGTTGCCCGCCAGAATGACGTGGTTGGGGCAGGCTTCACGAATTTTGCGTACGAACTCAACGAAGTGTTCGGAGTAGCCGTTGGCCACGTCGACACAGATGAAGCGCAGCGCTTCGGACATGGCGAGGATTTGGCGGGTCTTGGCGAAATCTTCAGCCGAGGTGCCGGTGGAGACCATCACATGGCCCAGCAGCGCCGGGTCGGTCTCGTTGACGAAAGCTTGCCACTGCTCAAGGCTGTAGTGCTTGTGTACCGCTGTCATCATCTCGAAACCGGCCAGCGTGCGCGCCATGGCGAAGCTGCCAACGGTATCCATGTTGGCGGCGATAACGGGTACGCCTTGCCATTGGGTCTGAGTGTGTTTGAAGGTGAACTGACGGGTCAGGCTTACTTGGGAACGGCTCTTGAGAGTAGAGCGCTTGGGGCGGAACAGGACATCCTTGAAACCGAGCTTCAAGTCTTCTTCGATACGCATTACAAATTCCTTATTGAGCCTTGTTGAAAGTCACTTTTGCAGTGGCAAATTTTCGGCAGGCGCAAAAAAACCGGTGGTTTTCAGGCCCTCCGGTTTACAACAGTGTAGGCAAAAATCCCTTCAGAACAAGACTGATAATTTGTAAATCCTTGTGGTAGCCTTTGGCGTCACAACCTGAGGTTAACCACCAGTTTCATCCAGCACCGTTCGGTGCCTTGCTCTCCTTCGATATTCCCGCCCGCTTGGGCCGCCGTTCGGCCACTCTTTGTCGTCTCTCTCCTGACCCGCCAGATATTATCCAAGTAGCTGAAATAAATCGGATTGACCCACAATGGGACTGTGGTAGATCTGGGCGCAGGGTTGACAAGGCAGGGCAGTAAAATGGGCAAGATGATGGTGGGGATCACCCTGATGCTGGCACTGTGTGGCAGTGCGCTGGCAGAGACCCCGACCAGCTATGGCTGGATCGAGAAGGGACTTATTTTGCCCACCGGCGTGGCGGTAAAGATGAAACTCGACACCGGGGCGCTCACCTCTTCCCTCGATGCACGCTCCATCACCAGATTCAAACGGGACGGCAAGCCCTGGGTGCGCTTTATGCTGGTGGTGACCGATGCCGACAGCGGCAAACTGGTCAAACAACAGTTCGAACGGAGGGTCGAGCGCAGCGTGACGGTGCGCGGGGCGGGCGGTATGGAGCAGCGGCCAACGGTGACCATGTCCATCTGTCTGGGGGACAAGGTGTATGAGGAGTGGTTTACCCTGCGGGATCGCAGCAAGATGATCTATCCGGTGCTGCTGGGCCGCCGCCTGCTGGCCGAGCTGGGCCCGGTGGATGCCAGTCGAACCTTTACCGTGCAGCCAGATTGTCATTGAAAGTAAAGAGCCCGCATCGCGGGCTCTTTACTTATCGCTTATCTTGCCGGCGGGAGCGGGAGTAACACGCTCACCTCCAGTCCCCCTTCCGGTCGGTTGTGGACATCGAGGTCGGCGCCGTGCAGCTGGGCGATGCGCGAAACGATGGCCATGCCGAGACCCACGCCATCCCCCTGCTGGGGATTGACCCGAAAGAAGCGTTCATACAGCCGGGGCAAGGCGCTGGCGGGAATGCCGGGGCCGTTGTCACTTACATCCACCCTCACCCGGTTGCCCTCTCGCTGAACCCGCACCCTGATCTCGCCCTCCGGCTGGGTGTAGCGCAGCGCATTGTCGATCAGGTTGCTGAACAGCAGTTCAAGCAGGGTGGCCTGCCCCATCACCAGCAGTGGCAATTCACACTCCAGCGACAGCTGCTGATCTTTTTTGAGGGCGATGGGAGCCAGCGTCGCCAGGGTGCCTTGCAGCAGGTGGCCCACCTCCAGTTCGGTTAATATCAGCCCCTGCTGGTTGTCGATACGGGCCTGGGTCAGCAGTTGGCGGATCAGCCGATCGCTGCGGTCGAGGGCCTGCAGCATCTTGTGCAGGGATTGCTGGCGGCCCACTTCATCTTCGGCAGCCAGGGCATTTTCACTGTGGATCCGCAGCACCGCCAGCGGGGTGCGCAGCTCGTGGGCCGCCTCGTTGGTGAACTGCTTCTCCCGCTCTATGGTCTCAGCCAGCGCCTGCATCAGCCGGTTGATCTCGTTGGTGAGGGGGGTCAGCTCCTGCGCGCTTATCTTGAGGCTGAGGGGGCTCAGGTTGGCGGGGTGACGTTCGCTGATGGCCTGGGCCAGCTGACGAAGGGGGGCTAGCCCGCGGGTGATGAGCCACCAGAGCAGGGCCAGCAGGAAGGGCAGGGTCAGCAGCAGCGGCAGCATGGTGAGGGTGGCCATCTTGCTGGCCAGTTCGCTGCGCTCGTCGTCCCGCTCGGCCACCACCAGCCAGGTCTGCTCCTGCTGGTTGTAGAGAGTGAAGGTGCGCCACTGGTGATTATCTTTTTCGACCGTGTCGAAGCCGATGGCCAGGGTGACCAGCGGCTGCTCCGGGGCGCTGGGGGCGCGCAGTAGCAGGCCGCCTTTTTCATCGAGCAGCTGGAAGTAGAGATTGCGTTCGAACTCGTGGCCGTAGGGGGTGATCTCCCGATCCTCGCCGGTCAGGTTGAGGCTGGGGTCTTTTTGCCACTCATCGGGGTTCTGTGCCTCCCACTCCTGATAGACGGTGCCGTTGGCGGGCAACTGCCCCTGCTGGGCCATATAGCGGGCCAGCAGCTGATTGGTGATGCGGGCCGACTGGGCGAGGCGGGCATCAAACAGCTCCTCCATCTCGTGGCTCGCCTCCATGTAACCGATAAAGGCACTGATGGTGAGACTCAGGCTCACCAGCGTCAGGATACCGGTGAGTAGAAAGCGGCGAATGGAGCGCGGACGTTTCATCGTGCGGGTGTCCGGCTTGGCTGTTCAAGCTGGGGAATGATGTAGCCGACCCCGCGAATATTGCGGATGAGGTCGCTGTAGAACTTCTTGCGCAGATGGTGGATATGCACCTCTACCGCGTTGCTCTCGGCGCCTTCATCCCAGCCGTATAGGCTCTGTTGCAGCTGATCCTTGCTCAGCACCCGGCCGCTCTGGCTGATCAGCTCCTGCAGCAACTTGTATTCGTGGGGGGTGAGTTTGACCACCTCCCCCTGATAGGTGACCTGCTGGGATTCGGGATAGATAAGGATATCGCCATACTCCAGCACTGCTTGAGCCTGCCCCTTGCTGCGGCGAACCAGGGCGCGCAGGCGGGCGTTGAGCTCCTGCAGGGCGAAGGGCTTGACCATGTAGTCGTCGGAGCCGGCATCGAGGCCGACCACCCGATCGTCCAGCGCATCGCGGGCGGTGAGGATCAGCACAGGCAGCTGGTGTCCTTCACGTCGCAACTTGCGCAGCAGGCTGAGGCCATCGATGTCGGGCAGATTGAGATCGAGGATCAGGGCGGCGAACTCGTCGCTCTTGAGGGCTGCCAGAGCGGGCAACCCCTGTTGCAGCCAGTCCACCGTGTAGCCGCTATGGCGCAGTGCATCCTGCATACCATCCCCCAGCATCACATCATCTTCCACCAGCAGGATCCGCATTCTTTTCTCCCTGTTTGTTGGGTGTGGCGATCTGGCTCAGCGCCAGGGCGTGCCGTGGCATAAACAACCCTGCCCACCAGTATGCAAGCTGGTGGGCAGAGTTTAAATAGTTCTTTGATCCATCAGGGTTTTATAGCTTGGCCAGCCGATCGCGGATCTCCATTCTGCGCCCTTCGTCGGCCACTTCGCGACCCGGGCGGGCTGGGGCGACCAGCGCCTTGTCGAGATAGGTTTTGGCCTCGGCTTTGCGACCCTGATCCAGCAGGAAGTCGCCATAGAAGAAGTTGGGGTCGATGCCATCCGGATTGATGGCCAGCGCCTGCTTGAGCAGCTGCTCTGCCTTTTCGTCATCGCCAAAACCGACCGGCCAGCCGGGCACCTGATAGTAGAGGGAGCCCAGGCTGGTATAGGCGGAGCCGTCCAGCGCCTTGGGATCCTGTTTGAGTGCCAGCTCCAGCTTGGCTTTGGCCTCTTTCACCAGACCCAGTGCCCCCAGCCCCCCTTTGGCCCCCGCCCAGGTGCTCTTGACGATGGCCGACCAGATCAGCAGATCGGCGCGAAAAGGCTCCTTGGCGCTGGCCGCTTCGGCCTGGGTGCTCAGGGTTTCGAGGCAGCTCTCTTTCGCCTTGCCGGTCTGTTGATACTGGCAGACGGCCCACTGTTGCTGGATGGGGACGAGGGCATCACCCGCGGCCATGACCGAGGAGGACCCCAGCAGGATGGCGATGGCACAAGAGGTCACTGATTGACGGAAAAAGTTCATATTAATGCTCCTTCTTGGTCGGGATCGGGCGGGACAAGTCTGGTTGTGGCGCACTGTTGGCGCCGGCATCAGTCGTCCCTGGCTGAAGATGACGGGCATAACGTTTGATGATCGGTAGCTGTCTGGCCAGCGCCTTGTCGACGATGCCGGGCAGCAGGGCATTGAGCCGCACGAACAGTTTTTCCGGCCAGCCGAGCCAGCTGCGGCGGGTTTCGTTGCACAGGGCGATGACCGCCTCTTCGGCCACCTCCTGCGGGCTGTCGGTCTGGGTGCCGAGCGCTGCATTCATCTCGTAAGCCGCTTCGGAATTGAGTTTGGTGCGGGTGGCACGGGGGGCAAAATGCAGCACCTTGATGCCACTCCCCTCCAGCTCTCGTCCCAGCGCTTCGCTAAAGCCGCGCAGGGCAAATTTGCTGGCGCAGTAGACGCTGTAACCGGGGTAGCCGATGCTGCCCAGGCTCGAGCCCATGTTCATGATGATCCCCGGCTTGCGCATGGTTGGCAGCAGGGCACGGGTGAGCTGGATGGGCGCCTCGATATTGAGCAGCAGTTGGCGCTCCACCTGCTCGAAGCTCTGATCTTCCAGCCAGGCAAACTGGTTGCAGCCAGCGTTGTTGATCAGGATGTCGATCCCGTCCTCCAGCGCCGGGTGTTGCAACAGCTTGGCCCGCTCCTGCGCAGAGCCGAGGTCGGCGAGCACCACCTGATGGCGCTCGGGATGGGGCAGTGACTTGCACAGCCGCTCCAGTGCCGGGCCGCGACGACCGTGCAGCAGCAGGTGTGCCCCCTGGGCCGCCAGCTCCTGCGCCAGCTCTTCACCTATGCCACCGCTGGCGCCGGTGAGCAGCACGAGTTTCCCTTCAAGGTTCATGGTATGGATTCCCTTTTTGCTGTCTGCTGCCGACTTACGGTGTGGCGGTGAGGTTGTAGAGCATCTCGCCATAGAGGCGGTAGACCACCTTGGCCCCGTGGATGATGGCGGCCTGATCCGCCGGACTCTCGACCCGATCCATCAAGGATTCAAAGAATTTGAGGTGCTCCTGATCCAGGGCGCCGTGGGAGCTCAGGTAACTCATCGCCTGGGGTGGCAGGCCGAGGCCCTTTTTCAGCTGGTCGGCGACGGTGAGGGCGATGGCGACGCTGGTGCCTTCCAGTACCTGCACCATGCCGAAGAAGCCCATGGGGTTGCCGCGCTGGATCTGGTCGTAGAGGAAGGCGACCATCAGCTCGATGGGCAGCCCGGGCTGGCCGTGGCGCACCGCCTCGGCATCACCGCCACAGGCGCGGATATCGTTGAGGATCCACTCCTGATGGCCATACTCCTCGTCGATGTACTCGGCAATGGCCCCGCGCACCCACTCGTACTCCTGACCCAGCTTGCCGCCGGTTGCCATCAGCAGCGGAACTGTGTGGCGCACGTGGTAGTAAGCCTGCGCCAGAAAGGCGAGATAGGTGTCACGGCTGATATCGCCACGGCGGCAGGCTTCGATGATGGGGGCGTTGAACAGATGTTCACGCTCACTGGCAGTGGCTTGTTGCAGAGTCTGATAGAAGCTCATGACGATTCTCCTGTAAGGCATTGGCTGATTTGCCGGAAAAAGTGTTGGTAAATCTCGTTGCGACGTGGGCGCCCGTTGGCGGTCAGCAGGCCGGGATGTTGATCCAGTGCCACCGGTAACCAGTGGTGCAGCCGGGCATAATCGGGCAGTCGCTGGTTCAGACCGGCGATCTGGCGGGGCAGATCCGCCTCTTTCCCCGGCAAGGGCTGGATCAGCGCCACGTTGGCAGGCTGACCGTCGCCAAAGACCACGATGCGGGCGATGGCGGGGCAGAGCTGGGCCTCGGCCTCCACCCACTCTGGTGAGAAGTTGCGGCCAAAGGCGGTGATCTGGACATTCTTCTTGCGCCCGGTGATATGGAGGTAGCCCTCATCATCCAGATGACCCAGATCGCCGGTGGCAATCTGTTCGGGAGTCGGTTCGTTGCTGCCGAGATAGCCCAGCATGGCGCTGCCGCTCACCATAATTTCGCCGTCGCTGGCGATAGTGACCTGACAGTGGGGCAGGGGGCAGCCGACGCTGCCGGGCTTGTCAGCATCCAGGCTGTTGAGCGCCACCACGGAGCCGCACTCCGAGAGGCCATATCCCTCATACACCGGCAGGCCGAGCTGGCGGGCATGTTTGATCAGGTCGGGAGCCACCTTGCCGCCACCGACGGCAATAAAGCGCAGGCTCTTGAGCTGCTGGGCCAGCGTCGGGGTGCTGGTGCAGAGCGCCAGCAGCAGGCGCAGCAGTTCGGGCACCAGCACCAGACTGTGGGTCGACCAGCGCAGCAGCGCCTCCCCCAGCATGGCTGGATTGAGCGAACTGGAGCCGGTGAAACCGAGCTCCCCGAGGGACGGTATGCGGCTGCAGGCGCCGGTCAGCAGCGGCACATAAAGGCCGGTGATGTTCTCAAGCAGGGTCGCCAGCGGCAGCAGGGTCAGGTGTTTTTCCACCTTGGCTGACGCGACTCGCTCGGCCAGCGCATGGCTCACCGCCATCATCTGGGTCAGTGACAGGCAGACACCCTTGGGCTGGCCCGTGGTGCCGGAGGTGTAGGTGATCTTGGCGGTGCCCTTGGGCAGCGCCGGTCGATTGGTCGGGGTATGGCGCCAGAGCGGCAGCTCGCCGGTGATCAGCGAGATCGGCTCGGCGGCATGCCACCCCTGATGATGTGGGCCCACCAGCGCATCGGCGCCGCTGCTCTCCAGCAACCAGGCCTGCTGGGCCTGACTGAAGAAGTGGGGCACCGGAATGACCACGATACCAGCGCGGGTGCAGGCGAGATCCAGCAGCGCCCAGGGCAGGCCGTTGTCCAGTTGCAGCGCCAGACGGCTGATGTCGAGCTGTTGCAGCTGGCTTGTAAGACGCTGGATCTGCTGCCACAGGGTCTGGTAGTCGAGCCGCTGCTGGCTGCTCAGCAGCGCTGGGGATTGCGGATCCTCGTGGGCATGTTTGGCGATGGCGTCGAACAGGCTCATTGGGCGCACCTTTTTTGATGGGTCTGGTTATCACTGCTCTTGCTGGTCTCGTCAAACAGGGTTGGCATGGGGGCCAGCAGATTGAGCAGCAGGCTGCTCTGGGCGAGCACTTCGCGCCCCTGATTGATGTCGCCCACCATCACCTTGGGTTGGCAACGGTAGTACTCACCCCAGGCGTCGGCGTCGGCCCCCACCTGATGGGCCTGTGCGGGGGCCAGCTCCACCGGATTGAGTTGCAGGCGGGCAAAGCTGTTGCGCAGCTTGGCAGTGCCGGTAAAGACCACGTAGTCGAGGGCGTTTTCACATAGCAGACGACACAGGGCCGCAAACATCAGGCGGGCATTGCCCGGTTCGCTGCAGGCCAGATTGCCCACTTCGATAATGCGGTTGCGTGCCGGATAGACCCCGAGGCGGGTATTGATGGCGGCCTCGATGGGTTGCTCCAGATACTGTTCCAGATAGAGAGGCCCCTCACTGGCATGATTGAGACCACAGGCGCCGACCAGCGTCCCATCCGCCCGATAGAGCCCCAGCAGGCAGGGGAGAAAATGGGGGATGCGGGCGTTGAACTCGAGGGTGTAGGCGGCCTGGATATAGGTTTGCAGCGCCATGACCTGCTGCGGGGACTTGGCTAGCAGCAATCGGTAGGGGGCCTGGATCTCGATGGTCATGGGTGACTCCTTCTCTTGCGATGGTTTGAGAGTAAAAGGGCAAACTTAAGAAACCCTTAAGGAGCAAAAAAAGTTGTCAGCGAGCCAGCGGGCAGGCAATCTGCGCCGCTGTTATCCAACAGGAAGCCCCCAAGAGGAACCGTCATGTCATCCACCGTCAGCTGCCCCCTGTGTGCCAGCCATCGCAGTTATCCCCTGCCGGTGGCTGGCAAGCGCTATCATCGCTGCCTCGCGTGCGAGCTGGTCTGGCTGGATGAGGCGGATCATCTGGATGAGGCGGCGGAGAAGGCGGTCTATGACGGTCACGACAATCGGGTAGATGATCCCCGTTATCGCACTTTTTTGATGCGGGCTTTTGGCGAAGTGCTGGCGCGGGTGCCGCTACCTGCCAGTGGTCTCGATTTTGGCTGCGGTCCCGGCCCTGCGCTGGTGGCGATGGGGCGTGAGGCGGGTTACCAGATGGCGGGGTATGACAAGTTCTATGCCGACTTTCCCGAGTTGCTGACGCGTCAGTATGACTTCATCACCAGTACCGAGGTAATCGAGCATATTGCCGAGCCGCGCACGGTGCTGGTGCAGTTGTGGGATTGCCTCAAGCCGGGCGGTGTGCTGGTGTTGCAGACTCAGCGGGTGCTCAGTGACGAGCGGTTTAAAAACTGGCGCTATCGCCACGACCCGACCCACATCGTCTTCTTTGCCGAGGCATCGTTTCAGGTGCTGGCCGCCAGCTGGCAGGCCGAACTCAGCTTCCCCCACGCCGATGTGGCGGTGTTGCAGAAAGGCACGCCCTGAGGCGTGCCTTCGTCTGTTACTCGTCGGGTTCGCCCGGCGCTACTCCTTGTAGCCCCTGTCCTGCCACTGGTAGTACATCAGGGCAGATTTGACGCCGATTGACTTGAACGGCTCTGGCGGTAGCCACATCGGCAGGGTCTGCTCGGCGTGGTTGAACCAGGGATGCTCCTTGCCCTGATAGAGGCTGGCCAGGATGTCGCCAAACAGGAAGGAGAGATTGATGCCGTGGCCGTTGTAGCCGAGGGCGTAGTAGATGTTGTTGTGATCCCCCATTACCCCCACCGCTTCGGTGTTGTCGCCGGTCATGCCGAGAACCCCGTCCCACACCTGTTCAAATTTGATCCCCTTGAGGGCCGGATAGAGGGTCACCAGCTCGGTCATCATCATTTCGCTGACCCGGTTAAGATCGCCCTTGTAGTTGAGGCCGTCGTTGAAGACGTACTCGGCATTGCCGCCACCGATGACGATGCGGTTATCCGGGGTCAACACCAGATGGAACAGGATGTTGCGGGTGTCGTAGTAGGGCACCCGACTCTGCCATTGGATGGCGGCCAGCTGTTTTTTGGTAAGCGGCTCGGTGACGGCGCTCTGGGCGTGCACCGGAAAGACCCGGCCGCTGAAGTAGCCAAGTTTTGAGGTATAGCCGTTGGTCGCCAGCACTATGCTGTCGGCGGTCACCTTGTACTTGTCGGCTACATTGAGCTCGATCTGCTTGCCCTCCTTGATCCCCATTACCGGGCTCTGCTCGTAGATGGTGACGCCCGCCTGCTCCACCGCCTTGCGCAGGGCATTGACCAGCTTCATGGCGTGTACCTGACCGCCATTGGGGTCGTAGACCGCCCCCGCGTAGCGGTCGGTGCCGAGCTTCTCTTCGGTGGTATCGGCGTTCCAGTACTGGAGCGGGATGCCGAGGCGATTGGCGGTTTTCACATAGTCGCGGTACTCGGCGATATCCTCCTCATCGAGGATTGCCTCCACATAGCCATCGAGCTTGAGGTCGGCCTCGACGCCGGTTGAGGCGACCAGCGCCTGCAGCTTGCGCATGCTGGCGACGGTGAGATCGTAGTGGCGCTTGCTCGCCTCCCCCTCCTCGTAGAGATCCATCACCTCGGAGCCCGGCAATACCATGCCGCCGTTGCGGCCCGAGGCACCACTGCCCACCTGCTTGGCCTCGAAGATGGCGATCTTGAGCGACGGGTTGGCCTTGGCCAGATGCCAGGCGCTGGAGAGGCCGCTGTAGCCGCCACCTATGATGGCGATATCGACCTTCAGGTCTTGCGCCAGCGGGGCACTCTCCTCTGCCGGTTTCTCCTTGAACCAGTAGCTGGTGTTGGGCTCAAAGTCGCTCATCTTGGGGCCGCAGGCGGCGAGGAAGAAACAGCTGATGCACATGGTCAACGCTCGTTGGCAAAGGGTGGTCGGATTCATCTTCTACTCCGGTTGCAGATACAAAATATCAAATCATTTCATCGGGTTGGGCGGTGTTGACCCGGCGACCTATGTCTCTCAGCCGGGCCAGCTGATCGGCAAGGCCGGGCCCCTCATCCAGGCTGGTGACAAAGTTCCAGAGGTAGGTCATCACAGCATAGACATGGCCTGCCGAGACCTGGGGCTGGGCCATCAGCATGGTGATGGCCAGCAGGAACAGCAGGGAGGCGCTGATGCCGACCGCCAGAAAGGCGAGTGCCTCCCGATCCGAAATCCGGATGCGGATCCAGGCCAGCGCGCGGTAGTGGCGGGCGAGGCTGGCTGATTGGGCATGGGTGACCAGTTTGACCTCGTGTTCCAGCCGATCGTTGAGCCGCTCGTGCAGCAGCTGGTTCTTGCGCGAAAAGCCGGGCAGCAGCAGGCCGAACAGCAGCAATACCCCCATGCAAGCGATGCCGACCCAGAACTCGATCACCATCAGCATCACGGCCGCCCCGACGATGGAGATCAGGCTGGTGGCCAGGATCGGGATATGTTTCTCGAAGAAGTCGACAAACTCCCGCGCCAGGGTGACCCGCGCCACTATGGTGGATTGCCCCTCCTGCTGCTGGCGCTGGGTCAGGATCACCGGCACCGCCAGTGCCGCATAGATATGGGTAAAGGTGCGGGTGTCGACCGCTCGGCGCAGGGCGCCGATGAGCCAGAACAGCAGCACGATCAGGGCGTAGCTTGAAGCCTGCCACCACTGGCCCTTGACGATGGCGTCGATGGCAAAGCCGGCGAACAGGGGATAGACCACCAGCAGGATGTTTTCGAGGGCCACCAGCGAGAAGGTGCCCGCCAGCTTGAGGGGATTGGCCCGTGCAATCGCCCCCAGCGAACGACCGGCCGAGTGTGGCAACGGCGTGGCCTGCTCGTCGCAACTGGCTGCCGAAGTGGTTGGTGTTGTCATGGGTTATCTCCTAAGATGTCGGAAACGCTAAGTTTGAGCGAGTGCTCAAAGTTTGTTTGAGCGAGTGCTCAAAGTCAAGCAGATCGATGGATATCGCAGGAGGTCAGATGGCACGCCCATCAGCAGAACAGCGCAAAGAGATGATCATCGAGGCCGTACTGGCCCTGTTTCGAGAGAAGGGGATGGCGGCATCGTCAACCCGTGATATTGCCGAGCGCACCGGTCTGGCGCGCAGTCACGTCTACCACTACTTCAAGGATTGGAAGGAGCTCTGCCTCTGCGCCGTGGAGCGTTTCACCAGTCAGGAGATCGCCGAGCAGCGGGAGTGGCTGTTGCCGCTGCCAGCCCGCGAAGCGTTGCCGCTCTTTGTGCGGGACAACCTGCCGACCAGTCAGGATGCCTCCTGGGCCATCTATCTGGATGCCTGGAACGAGTCACTGCGCGACCCTGTGTTTGCCGAGAGCTACCGCAAAATCATTCTGGCGTGGCGCGAGGTGCTGGAGCAGATCCTGCAAAAGGGGATCGACAGCGGCGAGTTTGTGGCGGGCGATGCCCGGCGACTGGCGCGCCAGATCACCTCGCTCATCAACGGCTATGCCGATGACCTCATTCTGGAGCCGACCCCCGAGACGGTCGAGGCCACTTATCAAGAGATCATGCTGGTGGTGAATCAGCTGGTCTTGCCCCCGGCCCACTCATAGCGGCGCATATCTAGTCCTGAAATAGGTTTACACATTTTCAACTAGCATTTCTCTACTCAGAACCCCCTATGTACCGCATCGGG
>NZ_JAAKVR010000011.1:0-162821 GCF_049175755.1 Aeromonas sp. 600282
GTTGCGGGGGCCGGATTTGAACCGACGACCTTCGGGTTATGAGCCCGACGAGCTACCGAGCTGCTCCACCCCGCGTCCGAATTGTCACCCTCAAGCCGAGCAGTAGCTTGATGGCGTTTGTTTGCTTTCGACTGTTTACACAATCGCAGGCTGACGAAAAGTTGGTTGCGGGGGCCGGATTTGAACCGACGACCTTCGGGTTATGAGCCCGACGAGCTACCGAGCTGCTCCACCCCGCGTCTGAGGTCGCCAATAATAGGCGCCAGCGCACAGATTGCAAGTAAATATCTCAAAAAAAGTTTATTCGTAGATTAATCAGACAGAGAGTGAGGACATTAGCAGCATCATGCTGTTTTTTCAGGCAATAGAGTCAAAGCCACATACCAGGCACTACACTCAGTGAGATGAACACTCCTCATTTTGGGTAGGTATGATATGCGCATCTCCGCCGGTCACTGCCGTCAGTTGGGGGCGACACCCGACAACCGCGGCGTCAACTTCGCCATCTGGGCCCGCTTGGCCAGCCGGGTAGAGCTGCTGCTTTTCTCCAGTGCCGAAGATGATAGTCCCGAGGTAATTCCCCTCTCCCCCCGTTTCAACCGAACTGCCTACTACTGGCATATCCATATTGAAGGACTCCCCATCGGGCAACGCTACGCCTACCGTATCCAGGGACCATGGCGTCCCTATTGTGGCACCCGCTTTGATGGTGACAAGGTTCTGCTCGATCCCTATGGGCGCAGTATTGAACTGGGCCCCAACTATGACCGATGGGCGGCTGCACGCCCCGGCAGCAATATGGCTTGCTGCGCCAAAAATCGGGTAGTCGATACCCACCACTACAACTGGGAAGGAGACAAACTGCCTGCTCACTCTCTCTCCCGCTCGGTGATTTACGAACTCCATCTGAGGGGGTTTACCAACTCCCCGAGCTCCGGGGTTGATCCTGCATTGCGGGGCACCTATCTTGGATTGATTGAGAAGATCCCCTATCTGCAATCTCTCGGGGTCACCGCCGTTGAACTGCTGCCGGTGTTTCAGTTCGACCCTCAGGATGCTCCCAGGGGGCTATCCAACTACTGGGGATACAGCCCCATGTCCTTTTTCGCCCCCCATGCCCAGTACGCCTGTGGCGATGATCCGCTGACCGAATTTCGCGATATGGTCAAGGCGTTGCACAGGGCCAATATCGAGGTGATCCTGGATGTGGTCTACAACCACACCGCCGAGGGGGGAGATGATGGCCCCACCTTCTCGTTTCGCGGCATCGACAACGAGGCCTACTACATCCTCGACAACAACCAGAAGGACACTAACTACTCGGGCTGTGGCAACACCTTCAACGGCGCACACCCGGTGGTACTGCGGATGATCATGGACAGCCTGCACTTCTGGCGCCAGGAGATGCACGTCGATGGCTTCCGGTTTGATCTGGCTGCCATTTTGTCGCGGGATGAATCGGGCCAGCCACAGGCCAATGCCCCGACCCTGCGCACCATAGATACCGATCCCAAGATCGCCGATATCAAGCTGATCGCCGAGGCCTGGGATGCAGGGGGGCTCTATCAGGTGGGATCACTGGCCGGCGCCCGCTGGCGTGAGTGGAACGGCCAGTTCAGGGACGACGTACGCCGGTTTCTGCGCGGGGATGACAACAGCGTCACCGCCTTTGTCGAACGGTTGTGCGGTAGCCCCGATATCTATCACTATCACCATGCAGATCCCGAGAAGAGCATCAATTTCGTCACCTGCCACGACGGCTTTACCCTGTGGGACTGGGCCAGCTACAACAACAAGCATAACGAGGCCAATGGCGAGCAGAACCGTGATGGCTGTGATCACAACTTCAGCTGGAACCACGGCCATGAAGGGGTAACGGACGATCCCCAGATCAATGCCCTGCGCACGCGCCAAGCCAAGAACATGATGGTGGCAACCCTGTTATCGGTGGGATCCCCGATGCTGTTGATGGGGGATGAACTGCTGCGCACCCAGCACGGCAACAACAACGGTTACTGTCAGGACAACGCGACCTGCTGGATGGATTGGCAACCAACTCCCCGCAGCCAGGAGATGTTCCGCTTCATGAAGGAGCTGATCCAATATCGCAAACATCTGTTCCAGCGCCCGGAGCAGGAGAGCATGCCACTGTCGCTCACCGAAATCCTGCGGCACAGCGAGATCTGCTGGCACGGAGTCAATGCCATGCAGCCAGACTTCAGTCCCCACTCCCATGCCATCGCCATGTCGGCGCTGTCAAGCGAAACCCGACTGGCCCTTTACGTACTGTTTAACGCCTACTGGGAGCCCCTCACCTTTAACCTGCCCAGCCCGCCCAAGGGAGTTGGCGGCTACTGGCGGCGGATCCTCGATACCGCCCTCCCCTCACCGCAAGATATCTGCACTTTCGGCATGCCACTGGAAGGGTTGACCAGAGAGTATCTGGCCCAGCCACGCAGCAGTTGCCTGTTTATCTGCGGGGCCGATGACTTCTATTGATTCTCGAGAGTCAGATATGAAAAAGCCCCGGGCCTTGGCTCGGGGCTTGCTCTTTTCAGTGTCAGTGTCAGATCAGCTGGTACAGCACGCTGGTAGCGGCAATCTGGGCGATCAGCAGGCCACACAGGGAAGTGGAAACCACCACAGGCGCGGTATCACGCTGCAAGTAGAGCGGGCTGAACCAGAGCAGCAGGGAAGCCACCAACAAGGCAGCCTGTGTCACCACCGCCGGGATCAGATCATCGAGATTGGCTTCAGCCCCTTGCCAGCCCACCAGCACGGCCAGCCAGATAAGGCTGGCCATGGCGCCCGCCAGCGCAGCCAGCGGCAGAAGAGTATTAAACGCCTTGAGGCGGTGACGGGCTCGCAACAGCATCAGGTGAGCAAAGGCCGCTCCCAGCATCACCATCTGCAATAAACCGCTCACCCAGCCCTGCAGCTGCAGCAGCCCGAAGCCATAAACAGCGAGTGGCAACGCCGGTAGCCAGAGCAGCGTTGAGGGGACTGCACGCTTGCCCTCCAGCCGTGACTGGGCCAGCGACAAGCCGACCCCGAGCACCAGTGCGGCACCACCACTCCAGATCAGCCAACTGGCCGCCTTGGCCTCTACCGCCAGCATCAAGGAGAGCGCGGTAATGACCCAGATGGAGAAGAGCTGCTGAGTGATGCGTGAGCGCTGGCCGGGGCAGATATCACCGCGCCATAACACGATACCGAGGGCAATGAGGGCACCAAGTGCCATCAAGCCGGTAAGGGGAAAGAGCCAAAGTGGGAGTTGGACGAACATGACGCCTCCAGCAGCAAGAATTCGGGAGCGCCACCGGGGCGCCAGAGAAGAGTGGGCGAGTATACCCAAACCTGCGGCTATCCCCAATCACGACAAACAGACCGGCAAAAAATGAGCAGATGCCCCGAAGGTCATGATGCAGCCGACAGGCCCATTATCACACCGACTTCACACCTGACCGCGAGCCAGTGCCACTACCCGCGCAAACATCTGACGCAGCACGGGAGGAATATGCTCGGCACCAAGCCGCTCGGCTTCTTCCACCACCGCCAGTGCCATCCCCGGCTTGCTGCGGTGATGAATCGCCTTATTGATGATATGACTGGCACTCCACATGGCTCGTCCGCCCACCCCTGCTTCCCGCCGGAACACGGCTTCAAAACCATTGTGATAGAGGTAATGTTCAATGTCAGAGGCTGGCAACTGAGTCAACCGATCCCGTTCCCGCTCCCCTTTGAGTTGGCCCCGGGCCGAAGCAGCATACTTGAGCCCCGCCTCGTCGCCATCGGTCAACAGGTGCCACTCGATACCAAAATCCCGCGCCACCTTGATCAGCGGTGACTGGCCGCACTGGGCAAACTCGATAATCCGCACCCCTTCGGCCCGCAAACTGTAACCACAGATCTGGGCCAGCTCGGAGAGCAGCCAGATCTCGGTCTCCCCCTCCACCAGCAGCCAGCAACGGGCAAACAGCGACATGGGGCGGTTGATCCGCACGTGGAAGGCGATCTTGCGCAGATCGTCGCTGCTGTAACGCTCGCCCCCCAGCTGGTGACAGAGGATATCCTGCTGACGGCGCACCAGTCGTCGCACCTGATTGAGCGGCAGGGAAGAGAGCAGATCTCCCGAGTTGGTGGTGAGCAGCTTCTGGCCCGGCAGTTGTTCCAGCAGCCCCCACGCCAGCGCCAGCATGGTCGGGTGCAGCCGGCTCTCAGGATCCTCCAGGATCATGATGGGACGGGCCCCCTCCTCCAGCTCGCGATTGCCTCGCGCCTGCAGCAGGGTCGCCGCCATCCCGGCCATCGCCAGTTGCAGGGTGCGGTTATCGGCATGGCGCAGCAGGGTGTGCAGGTTGCCAGGATTGCGCAACGTCATGGGACGATTGATGATGTCACGCTGGCTGCGCGGTTTGTTCTTGATGGGGGCCAGAGCGTTGAAATAGTGATCCATCAGCTGGCGCACTGCTTGCAGCGCCTCCTTCAACTCCGGCTCCCCGATGCGCTGGGGCTCATCGATCAGCTTGTCGGCCAGTTCACTGAGTCTGTGCTCCGAGAGATCTCCCCACTGCAGGGTTTCCACCCCGTTGCGGGCACTGCGAGCGTCCCGCAGCCGGAACACCGGGTTCATGGTGATCAGCAGGCTAACCAGTTCGTTAGTATTGGCAATAGGCAGGCTCTTGCCCACCCCGTCGAGAAAGTCGTGAATGGTGAGCACAGAGCCATCAGCTTGCAGCTCGGCACTGGCACGATAGTGGATGCGATGAAACTTGTCCTTGTGCAGCACCCAGGAGGCGCCAAGACGAGCCAGACGGCGAGAATGCTGGCACATTTGTGGCCTGTGCTCACTGAAGGTGAGCACCAGTTGCAGATGACGCGAAGGGGCCAGCTCGGGATCTTCCGGTTGGTGAAAATCATCGGCGGTGAACTGATAGGGCTCGGCATTTTGCCCCAGCAGACACCAGAGCGCGCGCAACAGGCTCGACTTGCCCCAGGTATTCTCGCCAATCAGCACTGTGGTGTGATCCAACCCGAGCGAAAGACGATTTATACCGCGAAAACCTTTTACTTCAATACGTTCCAGAAACATCCTGCAATGTCCACGTCACTCAGATTGAGCAATAGTGGCAAAGTTAACTGGAAAATCCTATCGGCAGCCGGGCTTTTTCAACGTGAACTGTGAGGCACTGCAGGTTCGGGAGGGGTGACGACAGCGGTGCGATCTTGCGGGGCATTCCAGTGGCTGAACCAAAGGTGACGGGTACGGATTTGACGTTTGCGATAATTCAATGGGCATTCCTTTCAATGGATAAGTGGTAGAGAGTACACCTCTTTTGCCCAAAGTCTCAGGCTTATCTGTGACGGGAAGATGACAATTGCGCCCGCCACTGCCCCGGCGTCAAACCAAACGCCTCGCGAAAACGATTACCGAAATGGGCCTGCGAAGAGAAGCCACACTGACTGGCGATGCTGGCCAGCGGCTCGGGGCCAGTCAACAGCTGCTTGGCCCGTTTGAGCCGCAGCCCCAGCAGGTAACGGTGGGGCGGGCAGCCGAGACTCTGGCCGAACATGCGGGCAAAGTGATACTCGCTCAGCCCCGCCTGCTGGGCCAGCTCTGCCAGCGTGACCGAATCGGCCAGATGGGCCTGCAGATACTCCTGCACCCGCTTGATCACCACGGGCGCCAGCCCGCCGCGCAGAGGCGGCAGACCGGGAGCCTCCTCGGTGTGGTGGCGATAGGCGTGGAGGATCAACATCCAGGCGCCGTGGGAGAGTGCCAACCGATCGACCCCTTGCTGCCACTGAAGCTGCATCAACTGGCGCTGCACCAGCGAAGCTGCCTGCGGATCGTCGATAAAGGTCTTGTCCACCAGTTGCAGGTGGCGCCCCTCCTTGTCACACGCCTCCTCGGCGATACGGGTGAGGTGAGCCGGGGTGAAGTAGAGATGAAAGAAGCGAAACTCTTCGCGCACCAGCCACTCGGATCTGTGGTGATCCGGCATGATGCACACCTTGCCGGTGCCACCGTGGCCACCCGGCCCATCGAGTCGCTCGGTCTGCTCGCCTCCTTGCAGATAGACGCTCAGGGTGTGGTGGCCCGGCTTGTGATAGCGGGTCTGGTCATAGCAGTTGCGCCAACTGGCCACCCCGAGCCCGGGTTCGAGCCAGCAGGCGTCCTCCAGCTGGGCGCCGGTGCTGACCAGTGCATCAAATACCCCTGCTGTTTTCATTCGCCCCTGCCAACTGTTCTGGTGTACATGTTATGCCGCTGCCATCCATCTTACCGACCGCGCCCGCAGATGACAGCGCAGGGAGATGAAAAACCGCAAGATGGTGCAATCCAGCCATCAGGGCTCGCCCCATAGTGGGTCATCTCTCCTTGACTCACCGGAACTGTGATGAACCTGATGCTCTATCTTGCCACCGTGCTTATCTGGGGCAGCACCTGGATTGCCATCGCCTGGCAACTTGGCCCCATCCCCATCGAGGTGTCGGTGCTCTATCGTTTCCTGCTGGCCGCGGTGGCACTGTTTGCCCTGCTCACCGCCAGCGGCCGCTTTCCACGCCTCCCCTGGCATGGCCAGCGTTACGCCGCACTGCTCGGTGCCCTGCTCTTTTCCACCAACTTTCTCTGCTTCTACCACGGTACCCGCTATATCCCGAGCGGCATGTCGGCGGTGATCTTTGCCAGTGCCAGCATCTTCAACGGCCTCAACCTCTGGCTGTTCGAGAACAAGCGCCCCACCCTGCGCTGGCTGCAAGGCTCCTTGCTGGGGCTCTTTGGCACCCTGCTGCTGTTCTGGCCGGTGCTGGCGGATGCGCAACTGGGTGCAAACGGCTGGAAGGGGCTGCTGCTCGCCTGCGGCGGCACCCTCTGCTTTTCGCTGGGCAATCTGGTCTCGGCACGGGGCCAACGCCATGGCTACCACGTACTGCAACTGGTGCCCTGGGGCATGGTTTACGGCGTGGTGCTGTTGCTGGGCTGGGTCATATTGCTAGGCCAACAGCTGGTGGTGCCGACCGATGGCCACTATCTGGTGGCCATGGTCTACCTCGCCCTGTTTGGCTCGGTGATCGCCTTTACCGCCTATCTGACGCTGGTGGGGCGCATCGGTGCCAGCAAGGCCTCCTACGCCACCGTGCTCTTTCCATTGGTGGCGCTTACCCTCTCCACCTTCTATGAAGGCTTTGTCTGGCAGCCGGTCTCGGTGGCCGGAGTGGTGATGAGCCTCATCGGCAATCTGGTGATCTTCGCGCCGCCCTTGAGCGAATGGCGCATTCGACCGGCCAAGGCAGCAAACGACCCTTGCTCCTGAGCCAGTCAGCCCCTAAGGTAGCGCTGATCAATCTGTGACGATCCTGATGGCGATAAACAAGGGGGCGAGATGTTACTGGAAGGGCTGGAGACGCTGAGCCTACTGGCAAGTGAAGGAACCATGGCCAAGGTGGCCAGTCGCCTCTATATCAGCCAGTCGGCGGTGAGCAAGCGGATTGCCCAGCTGGAGCAGCGCCTCGGCAAGAAGCTGATCGAGCCGGAGGGGCGCCAGATCCGCCTCACCCCGCAGGCCAAGGAGCTGCTTGAGCGAGTGGCCCCGAGTCTGGCCGAAATGAAAGGGGTGCTTGCCGATAGTCAGGATCTGGCGGATCAGAGTCCTCTCCCCATCGCCTGCTCCGAAACCCTGCTGGCGGGTTATCTCGCCCACTTTATGCGCGACTATCTGGAGCACGATCCCCACCTTGCCCTCTCTACCCACCACACGCCGGTCATTCTGGCGCGGGTGCGCAGCGGTGATGCCCTGCTCGGCATCTGCGCCGGTCGGCTCCCACCCGGCCATGGCCTCGGCGCCGATCTGCTACTGGAAGAGCCCTTCTATCTGGTTGGCGAGGCGCAGCAGAGCCTGCCGCCAGCCAGCGCAGAAAGCAGGCGCAAGATCCTCACCATGGATCTGGAGAACCCCTCCAACCGCTACCTGCGCGAACCGCTGGCAGATATGGGATTGGAGCCCACCATGGAGCTCGACTCCTATCTGGCGCTCATCGAACTCGCCAAGGCAGGCATTGGCCCTGTGCTGCTCCCCGCTGGCCTGCTGGGGCTGGTGGGAGAGCAGGGGGAGATGGCGCGCCCACTGCCCGGGCTGGGCCGCCCCCTCCATCTGGTCTACCGACCAAACAGCCTAAAGCGCGAGCGCATTGCCCAGCTGGTGAGCACCCTGCACCAACACTTTAGCCACCGCAGCGACACGCCGAGCTAGCGCTGTAAAACACCAGATGTGACAACGGGGCCCTTGGGCCCCGTTAACAATTGCGATGCGGCAAGCAAGGCGCACATCAGATCCAGGCAAACAGCTCCGGATACTGGCTCCAGACCAGCTTGGCAGACATCAGCAAGGAGACGGTCACCAGCAGCGGCTTGATCAGCTTCACCCCTTTTTTCAGCACCATCTTGGAGCCAAAGCGGGCGCCGATAAACTGCCCCAGCGCCATGCAAAAACCCACACTCCACACCACCTTGCCACCGAGCGCAAAGAACAGCAGGGAGGCGATATTCGAGGTGAAGTTGAGCAGCTTGGTATGGGCGGTGGCGCGCGCCATGCCAAAGCCCGCCAGCGCCACGAAACCAATGGCAAAAAACGAACCTGTGCCCGGCCCGAAGAAGCCGTCATAAAAGCCGACACCGCCCCCCACCAGCAGCGCAAACAGCATGGGAGTCAGACGGCGGGAGCTCTCGGCATCGCTTACCCGCGGCGAGAAGTAGAAGTAGCAGGCAAAGGCCATCAGCAGAAAAGGGAGCAGGCGCTCGAGAATGGCGGCGTCTATGGTCTGCACCGCCAGCGTGCCGATAGCCGCACCGATAAAAGTGCAGATCACCGCAGGCCAGATCATGGCCCACTCCAGCAGCCCCTTGCGGGCATAGAACCAGGTGGCGGAGAAGGAGCCAAAACTGCTCTGCAGCTTGTTGGTGCCGAGCACCAGCGCGGGCGGCATGCCGGTGGCGAGCAACGCTGGCACCGTCAGCAGACCGCCGCCACCGGCGATGGCATCGATAAAGCCGGCGACAAGCGCTACACCGAACAGGGCAAACAGGGTAACCAGTTCCAATTCCATCCATAGACCTCACGAGAGTGGGTTGCCCTAAGGGGTTGGGCAACCGGAGAACACCAAAACGACGTTGTGCGGGGAGCACAGGCTGTCCGCTATCCTAGCGGGCCACTGACCATGAATCTAACGAAACAGTGGCAGCCAATTGATTCCTGATTTTCATTAATTTGAGCGGCCACGCCCCTGCCCCAACCCTCAGAGGGCCCGTTACAGCGCGGGTGACGGGACTTCCGCTTCCTTGATGGCCGCCAGCGCCTCACATAGATGATCCTCATCGGCACCGGGGAAACGGCTGACCCGACCGGCCATGTAGCGTCTGCTGAACAGATTGAACCAGTGCTGCAATGCCTGCCCCGCCTTGAGCTCCCCCGCCACTTCCAGCACGCAGGCCGCCACTTCGGCGGTGCAGAGGTGCTCGTCGCAGTTGGCCACCCGCATCCCATAGGTCGAGAGCGCATCGGGCTTGATGGCCAGCACCGGAAATCCGTCGAGATAGGGGCTCTTGTTGAACATCTTGCGCGCCTCCGGCCAGGTGCCATCGAGCAGGATAAAGAGCGGTTTTTTACCCGGTGTCAGCGTCACCTCGCCGGTCAGGCGGGCAGGCTCCTTCTCGCAAGCGGGAAAGACCACATAGGGCTGCCAGGCTGGATCGGCCAGCAGGGCCAGCAGCTCGGGATGGGGCTGGGTACGTGACCAGAGAAACGCCCAGGTAGTGTCCGGCAACACATCGGCAATGAGGCGACCGGTGTTGGAGGGTTTCATCGGCTCACTGTCATACATCAGCAGGCAGAAACCTGCCTCTGCTTTGAGTTCGGGGCGCCACTCGCAGGCACACCAATCCTCGCGCAGCTGACAGGCCGGACAGCGGGCCAGAGTGCCGCCACGGGCAAGAAACGGTCGGGTAGAGATACTCTTGCGCCAGGCCCGCAGGCGGTTGACGGCGTGATCAGGAACAGGCTTCATCTAGGTTCACAACTGGAGTCAAAACAGGAACGGCAGCGGTGCCAACATGTCACGGCGCCACAGGGCGCGATAACAGGGGGACTGCCGGAAAAGCGCAAGATTGTACCGAGTTACGCGCTGGCGGAACAGCAATCCCTGCCCTTTTCGCCAGACACTGCGCCAACTCCTCTTGTCTTACGACTCCTGACAGCTGCGCAGCAGCTCCAGCAACAGGCTGCCATCGCGCAGCGCCTTGTGCACCTGCACCGAGGTGGGCTTGGTGGGATCTTCGTAGAAGTGGGTGGATTCAATCTGCAGCCGAACCAGATATTCGGCGGGCAACTGGCTGGCCAGCGACTGGTGCAGCATGGGGAACAGCAGCCGATCGGCACGGGTGATCTCGCCCCCCAGCAGCAGCTTGCCCGGATTAAGCAGGCAGATGAGATTGGAGAGTACCTTGGAGAGGCGGCCCGCCGCCTGATGGAGAATATCCTGACAGAGGCCGTTGCCCGCCAGCGCCAGCTCGCACAGCTCGCGGATGGTGACGCTCTCGGGCAAGTCGTGCTCCTGCATCCGTTCGCGCAGATCCCGGTATTGCGCCTCCAGCGCCTGATTGGTCACTAGGGTGCAGGCACAACCAAAGCCGCCGCAGTAGCAGCGCTGGCCATAGGGCTCGAGCTGCAGGTGGCTGAGATCCCCGAGCAGCGCATTCTCGCTCTCGATGAGCTGGCCATTGACCACCATGCCAACCCCGATGTCGTTGTGGACAAACACCAGCACCGCATCGGCGCAATTTTTGGCGGCCCCCCACTCCCGCTCTGCCTGGATCCAGGTGCGCACATCACCACTCACCAGCACAGGTACCGAGAACACCTCCTGCAAGGTCGGCCCAAGCGGCCAGTTGCGCAGATCATAGAAGGGGAAATGTTTGACCATACCGGAGTGACGCTCTACCTGTCCGGGTAGACAGAGAGCGATACAGGCCAGATTGAGGGACTTTCTCGGCAAGAACCCCTGGATCGCATGTACTAAGCTGCCCAGCAGGTCGTTACGCTCAAGCTCGGTAAAGAGGTGGCGATGGCGGGCCAGGGAGCGGCCTGAAAAGTCGAACAGCGCCATATCCACGTAACCACGACCAAGACGCATGGAGAGAAACTGGAAGCGGCGCTCGTTGATGCGCAGCAGGGTCTGACGACGACCGCGCCCCACCGAACTTTCGCCACAGGTCACCACCAGACCACCATCGAGCAGTTCACGAGTGATCTTGGTGATGCTGGCAGGCGAGAGGCCGGTCAGGCGGGAGAGATCGGTGCGCGACAGCTCCTTGTGCTCCTCCAGACTGGCATAGACCAGGCCATAGTTGAGCTGACGGATCAAATCGATACTGCCTTTCACGATCTCATTCATAGGGTATGGATTAAGGGCTGAAACTGGGGCCACCGATTTTCACACATTATTGCTCGATCCCCAAATAAAGCGCGGTCTGAACCGAGGTTCAGACCGCATTGTTGAGTCAATATCACCGAGATGGTCGGGCTCAATAACGGAACTGGGAGACCAGTTTGCGCAATTTGTCACCGGTATTGGCCAGATCGCGGGTGGTGCTGTTGGACTCCATGGCTGCGTCGGTCAGCTCGCTGACGATCTGCTGGATCGCTACCAGGTTCTTGTTGATCTCCTCCGACACCGCATGCTGCTCTTCGGCGGCGGTAGCGATCTGGATATTCATATCGTTGATGGTACTGACCGCCATCACCATGCTGTCGAGGGAGCTGGCAATATGGCTTGCCTCCTGCACCGTCTCCTGACTGCGATCCTCGCTCGCCTGCATCACATCCACCGCCTGCTTCACCCCCCCTTGCAAGCGCTGGAGCATCTCATTGATCTCTTTGGTGCTCTGTTGGGTACGACCGGCCAGCGAACGCACTTCATCCGCCACCACCGCAAAGCCGCGACCCTGCTCACCGGCACGGGCCGCCTCGATAGCGGCATTCAGCGCCAACAGGTTAGTCTGCTCGGCAATGCCGCGAATGACCTCCACCACCGAGCCAATCTTGGCGGTCTCTTGGGCCAACTGTGCGATGACGCCGGAGGCGGTATGCACCTCCCCCACCAGCCGGTTGATACTGTTGATGGCCCCGCTCACCACCCCCCGGGCGGCGTCCGATTCACGGGCCGCATCGCTGGTTGCCGTCGCGGCATTGGAAGCACTGGCCGCCACCTCCTGGGCAGTGGAGCTCATCTCGGTCACCGCAGTCACCACCTGATCGGTTTCCCGGCTATGGCCATGCATCTGCTGGTCATAGTGCTCGCTCAGATGGTGCAGCTTGTCAACAGCGGTGAAGAGATGGTTACTGGTCTCGCCAACCTGACTCACCACCGACTGGATCCGCTCGACAAAGCGGTTGAAGGCGCTGGCCAGCTGGCCAATCTCATCGTCGCTCTGCACCTTGAGGCGCTGGGTGAGATCCCCGTCACCATTGGCAATATCGTTCAATGCCAGCACGGCATCAGCCAGCGGCTTGGTAACCCGATTCCCCACGATCACGGTCGCCGCCAGGGTGACACCCAGGATCAGCAAGATCACCAGCACACTGCTCTGCAGCGACTCGTGCATATTGCTTTCGCGCTCGGCGCGCAGGGCCGCCAGCTCGTTGTCGATGTCATCGATATAGAAACCGGTACCGATAACCCACTGGTATTTGTCGAGCGCAATGTTGTAGGCGAGCTTGGGAGCATCACGACCAATGGAAGGTTTGGCCGTCCAGTACTCGGCAAAGCCATCCCCCTGACGGGCCACCTTGATAATGTCCTGGATCAGCAACTTGCCCTTGGCATCCTTGTCGTTCCAGCGATTTTTTCCCTCCAGCTCGGCACGGGTAGGCAGCAATATAGTGTTGCCCTCGAAGTCATAGACAAAGAAATAGCCATCGCTGCCGTAACGCAACGGCCTGAGCAGCTCTTTGACCTTCTGACGATTTTCCGGAGAATCCGGCTGTGCATAAACGGCATCGACGGCGGTTTTGGCCATCATGATGTAACTGCTGAGCAGCGCTTTACGCTCCTTGATGGCATTCTCCCTCGCCACCACCAGCTCAGACTCCAGGTCGCTCTTGGAGACCATGTAGTTACTGAGATTGACCACCAGGGCCATCAGCAGCACGGGTACTGCACCCAATAACAGGATTTTCTGTTTTAGCGTCATCTTTCACATCCTTGCAGCTGTTTTTATTGGAATTCCTTGCTTACCCATCAGTATAGGTGCTGGCAGGGCGAGCCCAGCTTTCGTTACAATTCCCTTAAACAAATCGGCCAGAACCTGAAAATCATGAATCTTTGTCCTTGCGGCTCAACCCTTTCACTCGAATTGTGCTGTGGCTTACGTCACAGTGGCGCGGTGGCTGACACCCCGGAGCAGCTGATGCGCTCGCGCTACAGTGCTTTTGTGCTTGGTCTGGGGGAGTATCTGGTCTATAGCTGGCACCCGGCCCACCTTGGCGGCCTCACCGCCAAAGAGCTCTCTCGCATCGACACCCGCTGGGACGGTCTCGAGATCATCGCCAGCCAGGGCGGCCCGGAGGATGAAACCGGAATGGTGGAGTTCAAAGCCTGGTTTCTGGAGGGGGATGAGCGCCACTGCCTCCATGAGCGCTCCCGCTTCGTGCGTTATCAGGGGCGCTGGGTCTACACCGAGGGAGAGCAGGATCCGGCGCCCCTCAAGGCGGGACGCAACGATCCCTGCCCCTGTGGCAGCGGAAAAAAACACAAGAAGTGCTGCGGCTGACCCATAACACACCCACCAGACTCGTCAAACAGTGACAAGGGGCATCCGATGCCCCTTTTTTGTGTCTGTTATTCGCCAGCAGCCCACAAACCGATGCGATAACAAGCGTGACAAATGTCACATAATGCTCATTAACGCGCGAGCAAATGAGCGTTTGCGAGCGCAAATTTGGCCCATATCAAACATTTCCACTCAGAAGTAGGCCACACTGGCCTCATCTGGAAGAGATGAGACGGGCAACAATGAAAAGAATAACTACACAAGTCGTCATCATAGGCGGCGGTGCCACAGGGGCCGGTATCATGCGCGATTGCGCACTGCGCGGCATCGACTGCATCCTGCTCGAGCGCGATGATATCGCCGCCGGCACCACCGGCCGCAACCACGGCCTGCTCCACTCCGGTGCCCGCTACGCGGTGACGGATCAGGAGTCCGCCCGCGAATGCATCCAGGAAAACCGCATCCTCAAGCGGATTGCCAGCCACTGTGTCGAGGACACGGGCGGCCTCTTCCTCACCCTGCCGGAAGATGACATCAATTTCCAAACCACCTTTATGGATGCCTGCGCCCTGGCCGGTATCGAAACCCGCCAGCTCGATCCCGGTGAAGCCCTGCGCATGGAGCCCAACGCCAACCCGGCGATGATCGGCGCCATCCATGTACCGGACGGTACGGTCGACCCGTTCCGCCTCGCCGCAGCCAACGTGCTGGACGCCAAAGAGCATGGCGCACGCATTTTCACCCACAGCAAGGTACTGGGACTCTTGCGCACGCAAGATCGGGTGCACGGGGTCAAGGCCATCAACACCCGCACCGGCGAAGCGTTCGAGGTGGAGTGTCAGGAGGTGATCAACGCCGCTGGCATCTGGGGCCAGCAAATTTGCGAATACGCCGATCTCGGCATCCGCATGTTCCCGGCCAAGGGCTCCCTGCTCATCATGGATTACCGCATCAACCAGCTGGTGCTCAACCGCGCCCGCAAACCGGCGGATGCGGACATTCTGGTGCCGGGCGATACCATCTCCCTCATCGGTACCACCTCCAGTCGCATCGATTACAACAAGATTGACCAGCTCACCGTCGAACCCGAAGAGGTCGAAGTGCTGCTGCGCGAGGGGATCAAGCTCGCCCCCATCATGGCGCGCACCCGTCTGCTGCGCGCCTACGCCGGGGTGCGCCCGCTGGTGGCGGTGGACGGTGACGACACCGGCCGCAACATCAGCCGCGGTATCGTGCTGCTGGATCACGCCGAGCGCGATGGCCTCAAGGGCTTCAACACCATCACCGGCGGCAAGCTGATGACCTACCGCCTGATGGCGGAGTGGGCCACCGATCTGCTGGCCAAGAAACTCGGCAACAGCAAGCCCTGCCAGACAGCCGAACTGAGCCTGCCCGGCTCGCGGGATCCGGAGAAGGTCTCCGCCCCCGGTCTCTCGGTGCCGGTCGAAGGCTCCGCCCAATACCGCCACGGCGAGCGGGTCATCGCCTTCTTCCGTGACAATCCCAAGGCCAACGCCCTGATCTGCGAGTGCGAAATGGTCACCGCAGGTGAAATCGAATACGCCCTGCGCGAGCTGGATGTGGACAACCTCATCGATCTGCGCCGCCGCACCCGTCTGGGCATGGGCCCCTGTCAGGGCGAGCTCTGCGCCTACCGCGCCGCCGGTCTGATGCAGGAGTACGGCAAGGCCGATGGCCGTCAGGCCTGCGTCATGCTGCGCCAGTTCCTTGAGGAGCGTTACAAGGGAACCCGCCCCGTTCTGTGGGGCGATGCCCTGCGCGAGGCCGAGTTCACCTACTGGATCTACGAAGGGCTGTTTGGCCTGGGGGAATGGACGGCGCCACAGCTGGTCGCCGATACCCCACGCGACCCAACCAGCGAGACCACTCACAAGGAGAGCCGTCATGAAGTTTGACAATATCGTTATCGGCGGTGGCATGGCGGGACTCTCGGCCGCCCTGCGGCTGGTAGAGGCGGGCCAGAAGACCCTGCTGATGGCCTCCGGCCAGAGTGCCCTGCACTTCTCCTCCGGCTCGGTCGATCTGCTCGAAAGCGAGGGAGATCCCCGCGCCGCCCTGCCCGCCTTTATGGCTGCCCATCCGGATCACCCCTACAGCAAAGTCGGAATGCAAAATATCGAGGCAAGTCTGGCCGATCTGCAGCGCCACTGCGCCGAACAGGGATTGCCGCTGGTTCGCCACGAGACCAATCACCAGCGTCTGACCCCCATCGGTACCCTCAAGCGCACCTGGCTCTCCCCCGATACCTGCGCCTGTGTCACCGATGCACCGATCCCGGACGTGCTACTGCTGGCCACCCTCGAGGGCTTTCGCGACTTTCATCCGGCACTGGCTGCCGCCAATCTGGCGACCCATCCGCGTTTTGCCCACTGCCGCATTCTGACCGGCGAAATCCGCCCGCCCCAGCTGGCGGAATTCAGCCGCAATCCCCACGAGTTTCGCTCAGCCGATATCGCGCGCCTGTGTGACAAGCACCATCTGGTGGCCGATCTGGCCCGCGAGATCAGCCGCATGGTGCAGGAGAGCGGTGTACCCGGTTGCCGCCATATCGTGCTGCCCGCCTGTCTTTCGCTGGGGCTGGTAGGCCCGCGTCTGACGGAGCTGGAGCAGCGTACCGGCTGCACCATCAAGGAGGTGGCCACCATGCCGCCATCACTGATCGGGATGCGGATGCAGGAGGCGCTCAAGCGCCGCTTTATGGCCCTTGGTGGCACCTTCCTCACCAGCGAGCGGGTGCTGGGCGCCCGTTACGACGGTGACCGGGTGGTCGGCGTACATACCCAGAATGGCGATGATCAGCTGTTTGAAGCGGACAACTTCGTGCTTGCCTCCGGCAGCTTCTTCAGCCGTGGGCTGGAATCCCGTCTGCGTGGCATTCGCGAACCCATCTTCGATGCCGATGTGTTGAGTCTGGAGGAACGTGATGCCTGGGCCGGTCGTCGGCTGTTCGACCACCACCCTTTCATGGGCTTCGGGGTCAAGACCGACGACAAACTCAAAGTGCTGCGTGGCGGCAAGCCGCTCACCAACCTCTATGGCGCGGGCAGTGTCTTGGCCCATTACGACCCAATTCGTGAAGGTTCCGGCTCCGGCGTTGCCGTTGCCACCGGCTGGCAGGCTGCCGGCCATATTCTGGGCGCGGCCCAATGATTACTACGTCCCATATCCCGTGTCTTCATCATCGCCGGGAGGAGAACTGACATGCTACTGGATCACGCCAACCAAACTTTCGATCAGTGCATCAAATGCACCGTCTGTACCGCCTACTGCCCGGTGGCCAAGGCCAACCCCGCCTACCCCGGCCCGAAACAGGCGGGCCCGGATGGCGAGCGGCTGCGCATCAAGAGCCCCGAGCTGTTTGACAGCGCCCTCAAGCACTGCACCAACTGCAAACGCTGCGAAGTAGCCTGCCCGAGCGGGGTGCGCATCGGCGACATCATCGCCAAGGCCAAACACCAGTACAGCGGTTTCAAACCGGGGATCCGCGAGTTCGTGCTCTCTCACACCGATCTGATGGGCAGCATGTCTACCCTGATGGCCCCGGTGGTCAACTTCACCACCGGCCTCAAGCCGATGAAGCTGGTGCTGGACAAGGCGCTGGGGGTCTCCTCCCACCGCGACCTGCCCAAATACTCCCAGGGCACCTTCCGCGGCTGGTACAAGAAGCAAAAAGAATCTCAGTCCCGCTTTGCGCGGCAGATCGCCTACTTCCACGGCTGCTATGTCAACTACAACCACCCGCAGCTTGGCAAGGAGCTGGTGCAGGTGCTCAACGCCATGAACATCGGTGTGCAGCTGCTGGAGCGAGAGAAGTGCTGCGGCGTGCCGCTGATTGCCAACGGCTTCATGGACAAGGCCAAGCAACAGGCGGCCTTCAACATCAAGCAGATGGAGAACTCCCTGCTGGGTAACGAGATGCCACTGCTGGCTACCTCCTCCACCTGCGGCTTTACCCTGCGCGATGAATATCCCCACCTGCTGGAGCAGGACAACCATAAGGTGCGGGATCGCATCTCGCTGGTGACCCGCTTCCTGTGGAACGAGTTCTACAAGGGCAACAAACCGGCGATGAAGCCGCTCAATCTGCACATCGCCTACCACACCCCCTGCCACATGGAAAAAATGGGGGGCGTCATCTACACCCTCGAATTGCTGCGCGCCATTCCCGGGGTCAAGGTGACGGTACTGGAGTCCCAGTGCTGCGGTATCGCCGGCACCTACGGCTTCAAGTCGGAGAACTACCAGACCAGCCAGACCATCGGCGAGGGGCTGTTTGATCAGATCAACCGCCTCTCCCCCGATCTGGTGATCACCGATTGCGAGACCTGCAAATGGCAGATCGAGATGAGCACCAGCTTCCGCTGCGAGCATCCCATTCATCTGCTGGCCCAGGCTCTGGCATAAGATGAGCGTGACCATATCCGCTGGTGTAAACCCCGAAGCCGGGGTATTCGTTGGTTCACCACCATGCCTTTGGGGCTGCAACCCAAACAGTATCTGATCACGATAAGACCTGAGAGGAGCCGGCATTGCCGGCTTCTCTCATTGATGTTGCCGACCATCTCGCCCATCGGCGGAACGCCCGGCCCGTACAGACTGTAACCGACAGCCCTCTCAAAAAAGAATATTTATTCATTTATTATTTTTATACCCATAAATAGATAATTGATATGACAGATAACCCTGCATGCCTTGCCAAATAACACAGGCATACCTCAGGTGTCGCTCCGTCCCGCCACAGAGACTCATTACACTTCCAATATTCTGACTTTCTTAATAATTTAACCGGGATCTCATTTCTGTCTGTTGGTGCTCTCGGTAATTGATCTAGCGCAAGCCCCCCTCTGATAAATCATCATTCTTTTTACCCATTTGGTAATATCCAACTCGAGCAATCGCATAAAAACATGGGTTTTATTCACTAATAACAATGAAGCGGCCTGCCTGCTCCTGCTTGGCGGGGGCGAACCAATGCCCACATCCAGGATGGAACTGTCAGGTCTGGCAATGAGATCGATTAGGGAGTGATGATCGTGAGTTCACGCAACAGACAGATCAAGCTGGGCCTCGCCGCCCTGCTGCTGACTACCAGCCTTGGCACCAGCGGCTGGGCACAGGCAGCCGATGACACGCAACCCAAAGGCAAGATCGAGGCGCGCAGCGAGCTGTTCGCCAAGGATCACGCCGATCAGTTCACCAGCTGGCAAGCCACCAGCGAAAGCAAGGAACGCACCGATGCGCTGGCGGAAGATCCCAACATGGTGGTGCTGTGGGGCGGTTACCCCTTCGCCAAGGATTACAACAAGCCACGCGGTCACTTCTATGCCCTGACCGACGTGCGGGAAACCCTGCGCACCGGCGCCCCCAAGACCGCCGAAGATGGTCCGCTGCCGATGGCCTGCTGGAGCTGCAAAGGCCCGGATGTGGCCCGCGTCATCGACGAGCAGGGTGAGGATGGCTACTTCAAAGGGATGTGGGCCAAGGGTGGGCCGGAAGTAGTCAACACCATCGGCTGCGCCGACTGCCACGACACCGCCTCGAAGGAGTTCAAGGAGGGTAAACCGGCCCTGCACCTCTCCCGTCCCTATGCCGATCGGGCCATGACCGCCATCGGCAAGCCGTTCAAGGAGCAGGGGCGCTTTGATCAGCAGTCCCAGGTGTGCGGCCAGTGCCACGTGGAGTATTACTTCAGCGGCCCCACCAAGGCGGTCAAATTCCCCTGGGACAAGGGCACCACTGTGGAGCAGATGGAGGCCTATTACGATGAAATCGGCTTTGCCGACTGGACCCATGCCCTCTCCAAAACCCCCATGCTGAAAGCCCAGCACCCCGAGTACGAAACCTGGCGCGCCGGCATTCACGGCCAGAACTACGTCGCCTGTGTCGATTGCCACATGCCCAAGGTGCAGAACGAGCAGGGCAAGGTCTACACGGATCACAAAGTGGGGAACCCCTTCGATCGTTTCGAGCAGACCTGCCGCAACTGTCATACCCAGAGCAAGGAGATGCTGCAGGGGATCGTCAAGCAGCGCAAAGAGGCGGTAATCGAAACCAAGCTGAAGGTCGAGAAGCAGCTGGTACACGCCCACTTTGAAGCCAAGGCGGCCTGGGATGCCGGCGCCACCGAGGCTGAGATGAAGGATATTCTGCAGGACATCCGTCACGCCCAGTGGCGCTGGGACTACGCCATCGCATCCCACGGGGTGCAGATGCACGCCCCCGAAGTGGCCCTCAAGGTACTTGGCAGCGCGCTGGATAAAGCCGCTGACGCCCGCACCAAGCTGGCGCGCCTGTTGGCCAGCAAGGGGATCAGCCACGAGATCGCCATCCCCGACATCTCCACCAAGGAGAAAGCGCAAGCCGCCCTTGGCATGGATATGAAGCAGTTCAACAGCGACAAGGCCCAATTCCTCAAGACCACGGTCCCCGCCTGGGATGCCGAGGCCAAAGCAGCCGGACGGCTGGCACAGTAACGGCGCCTGCGGGCCCGGTGCCAAGTCGGGCCCGCAGCGGATGGAGGCTTCCTATGGGTGATTTAACGATGGATTTCTTACGACTGATGCTGATGGCAGCCATGCTGCTCACCAGCCTGCAGGGTCAGGCGGCCGAGCCGGCAGCAGCCCCTGTTCCAGCTACACATGAGGTGGAATTTTTACGCAATCCCGACAAAGCCTGCACCGACTGTCACAAGGAGCAGAGCGAAGGGATGCACGGCAAGCATGGTCAGGCGACCAATCCCAACAACCTCAAGCCGGTGACCTGCACCAACTGCCACGGCCAGCCCTCCCCCCAGCACCGGGAAGGGGTCAAGGATGTGATGCGCTTCAGCCACAGCCTGAAGGATAAAGAGAGCATCAAGCTTTATCCCATCAGCGAGCAGAATGGAGTCTGCATGAGCTGCCACGAGCCTAAAGAGCTGCGCGAGGCGCTCTGGGCCCACGACGTGCACGCGACCAAGCTCACCTGCACCAGCTGCCACCAGTTGCATCCGGCCAAGGAGCCCATGGTGGGGATCCCGGAAAAATCCCGCATCAAGCTCTGCGTCGACTGCCACAGCAAGCAGCATGAGGCCAGCAAGGCACGGCAGGAGCAGTCCAAACCGGCTACCGGCAAGGAGGCATCATGAGCTGCTCTCGCCGTGACTTTATGGCGGGCATGGGCGCAGGGGCCCTTATCATGATGACGGGGACTGCTAGTGCCAACACCCGCTCCCTTGCCCCCCCCCTCGCCCACAGCCAGACCATCGACGGGATCCGCTATGGCATGCTCCACGATGAGACGGCCTGCATCGGCTGCACCGCCTGCATGGATGCCTGCCGGGAAGTGAACAAAGTGCCGGAAGGCGTCTCGCGCCTCGAGATCATCCGTTCAGGCCCAATCGGTGAATTTCCCGACGCCGAGTACCGCTTCTTTCGCAAGTCCTGCCAGCACTGCGACAACGCCCCCTGCGTGCACGTCTGCCCCACCGGCGCCTCCCATATTCGCAAGGAGGATGGCATCGTCGATGTCGACGCGGATCTCTGCGTCGGCTGCATGTATTGCCTCGCCGCCTGCCCCTATCAGGTGCGCTTTATCAACCCGGTCACCCGAGTGGCGGACAAATGCGACTTTTGCCGCAAGACCAACCTGACGGCGGGCAAGGAGCCGGCCTGCGTGGAATCCTGCCCCACCAAGGCGCTGGTGTTCGGCAATCTGGATGACCCGGACAGCCCCATCGCCCAACGGCTGGTGAAGGAGACCACCTATCGCTACAAGCAGGCGCTCGGCACCTCGCCCAAGATGTACCGCGTGCCCAAAGGGGAGATAAAGTCATGACGATGCAAGAGGCGTTTCACTTCCCTTCCCTTGTCTGGGAATTTGTCCGATCGCCATCTACCGCAGTAACAGAAGGAGGAATGGATCATGTTGCATGACGCATTTCACTTCCCTTCACTGGTGTGGGACTGGCCCATCGCCATCTATCTCTTTCTGCTCGGCATCTCCGCCGGGGCCACCACCCTTTCGGTGCTGCTGCGCCGCAAGGGGGCCGGCAGCGAGAGCGGCATCATCAAGGCGACCGCCATTCTGGCGCCAGCGAGCGTGATATTGGGGCTGCTGATCCTTATCTTCCATCTGGCCCGCCCCTGGACCTTCTGGAAGCTGATGTTCCACTACCAGTTCGACTCCGTGATGGCGATGGGGGTCATGCTGTTTCAGCTCTATATGGCGGTGCTGTTCGTCTGGCTGGCGGTGGTGTTTCGCGCCGAGATTGAGACCTTGCGTCGTCACCTGCTGCAAGAGAAGTTCGCTTTTGTGGATGGGCTGATTGGCTGGCTTGCCCGCATCGAGCGGCTGCTGGCCCCGCTGTTGTTGCTGCTCGCCGTGCTGCTGGGGGCCTACACCGGCTTTCTGCTCTCGGCGCTCAAGACTTATCCGCTTTTGAACAACCCTGTGTTGCCGGTGTTGTTTCTGGTCTCGGGCATCAGCTCCGGCATCGCCTCCACCATCTTGCTGGCGGTGACAATCTTCAAGGAGAACCATCACAGCCAGGGGGTGAGCTTTGTGCATCGTTTCGAGCGGCCGGTGCTGGCGGTGGAGGTGCTGCTGCTGGTCTGCTTCTTTACCGGCCTCTACTTCGGTGGCGGCCAGAAAGAGGCTGCCATGTGGGCGGCCATCGGCAGCGGTTTCTGGGCTCAGGTGTTCTGGCTCGGGGTGGTGGGCATCGGCATGCTGCTGCCCCAGCTGCTGGCTCTGCTGACCCCGGCGCCCCTGCGGGTGCGAAACGGCCATCTGGTGCTGGTCTGCAGCCTGACCCTGGTGGGGATCCTGCTGCTCCGCTACTTCGTGCTCTATGCCGGTCAAATGACAGTCGTATAACGGTATGATCACCAGCGCCAGCCACCTTCGGGTGACTGGCGCTGGCTCGTTGATTCGCAAGTGAAATCTAAATGGGGATAACAACGTTGGAATTTCTTTATCGAGGGTTCAACTGCCATATGACAGTGACCGATGCCATGGTTCCCAAATCGCTATCGGATGATCCAGAGCAAGGCGCTGAGTTTGGTGATGACAGAGTTCAATGCGGAGACTCAGATTTCACATGCGGACTCTCTATCACCAATAGCATTCACTCACACGAATACGGTGGGAATGGTGAACCAACTGGAGGGATATCGACAACCCCGCATTTTGAAGTAGCCAAACGCTATGCCTTGGGAAATGGAAGGTTTGCCAACGGCCATGTCATCCGAATGTCCATCCCAGAATTAAAGAAAGCTGGCGTAACCATCTATCGAGTCAATGATTGCCTTGATACCCCCTCAGTCCCTTCGGATGACGAACATTGGATCTATTTCAAAGGCGAGTTTCCTCAAAGCACCATTGTGGAAACGTTCCACGTCTACTCAGAAGCGCCTTCTGAGCCTGAGTTGAAAGACTGAAATTTGTAATTAATTCAATTAATTTCTAATTGCATTTGGAGGTTGTGTGCTGGCGGAGCTCGGCTATCTCTCACTGTTGCTGGCGACCGGGCTCGCCCTGCTGCAAGGGCTGCTGCCCTGGCTGGGGCTGCGGCTCGCCTCACGGCCGCTGCTCGGCTGCGCAACACCGCTGGCCCTCCTGGTCGCGCTCCTGCTGTTGGCCGCCCTGCTGCTGCTCGCCGGCTGTTTTGGCCTCGATGACTTTACCCTGGTCTATGTGGCCCAGCACGCCAACAGTGCCCTGCCCCTGGGCTTCAAGCTGGCGGCGGTGTGGGGCGGCCATGAAGGCTCCATGCTCTTTTTCGTCTTTGCGCTGGGGCTGTGGGGCGCTCTGGTGGCCCTTTGCTCCAGGCGGGTCGATCCGCTTATTACAACCCGGGTATTGGCCATCATGGGGCTGATCGTCGGCCTGTTCGGCCTCTATACCCTGATCTTCTCCAGCCCGTTTGACCGCCAATTCCCGGGACCACTGGAGGGGCGCGACCTCAACCCCATGCTGCAGGATATCGGCCTTATCATCCACCCGCCCCTGCTCTATCTCGGTTACGTCGGCTTTGCGGTCAACTTCGCTTTCGCCATGGCGGCGCTGCACTCGGGTCGGCTCGATGGCGCCGTGGCTCACTGGAGCCGCCCCTGGGCGCTCGGCTCCTGGGTATTTCTCACCGCCGGCATCGTGCTGGGCTCATGGTGGGCCTACTACGAGCTCGGCTGGGGCGGCTGGTGGTTCTGGGATCCGGTAGAAAACGCCTCCCTCTTGCCCTGGCTGCTCGGCACTGCCCTGCTGCACGCCCTGATTGTCTGCGAGAAGCGCGGCGCCTACGGCCACGCCGTGCTGTTACTCTCCATCTTCACCTTCGCCTTGAGCCTGCTCGGCACCTTCGTGGTGCGCTCCGGGGTACTCACCTCGGTGCACGCCTTTGCGGTGGACCCCAGCCGCGGCCTCACCCTCTTGTTGCTGCTCGGTTTGCTATTGACCTGCGCCCTCACCCTGTTTGCCCTGCGCGCAGACATTCGCGCTCCCTATGCCCGCTTTGGCTTGCTGTCAAAAGAGGGGCTGCTCGGCGCCGCCATCCTGCTGCTCTGCGTGGCCTGCGCCAGCGTGCTGCTCGGCACCTTCTACCCCATGGTGTTCCAGTCGCTTCATCTGGGTTCGCTCTCGGTGGGCGCCCCCTATTTCAATACCATCTTCGTGCCGCTGGCCCTCTGCCTGATGACGCTGATGACCCAGCTGCCGCGCCTGCGCTGGCAGCAGCTTGCCGCAGGTTCCCGACTCAACGCGCTGTTACCGCCGCTGTTTGGCCTGCTTGGCGGCGGGCTGCTTAGCCTTGCCTATCTGGAACAGGGATCGTTTTCCGGTAGCTGGATTGGCATCCTCGCCAATATGGTGAGCCTCTGGCTGATGGCCAGTCTGTTGCTCCCGCTCTTGCAACCGACGTCGCTGCGCGAGCTCACCCTCCATCGGTTCGGCAGCCTGCTGGCCCATCTCGGGGTGGCGGTGTGCGCCCTTGGCATCGCGCAGGTGAGTCACCACAGTCAGGAGGGGGGCACTGTGTTAAGTGCCAACCAACCCTACCAGCTCGGCGCGTTCGAGTTTCGCTATGAGGGGCGCGAGCCGGTGATCGGCCCCAACTATACCGCCGAGCGGATCACGCTTAGCGTGCACAAGAACGGTAAAGAGGTGGCGCGGCTGACGCCTGAGCGGCGCCACTACAGCGTGCGCACCATGAACATGAACGAACCGGGCATCGCGTGGGGACTGTTTGGCGATCTCTACGTGGTGCTGGGTGAAAAGATGGGACCAGATGCCTATGCCATGCGGCTGCACTACAAGCCGCTGGTACGCTGGATCTGGCTCGGTGGCCTGTTGATGATGGCGGGCGGCACCCTGCGCCTGCTCGCCCGTCGCCCCTTGCTTGCCTCCCTTTCCGTTACGGTTGGCACCTCCCGTCCCCGGCTCGAACAGGAGGCGTTATGAGATCCCGCCTGCGCCTCTTTGTTCCCTTGCTGCTGACCCTGGGCCTCGGCGCCCTGCTCTGGCTCGGCCTTGGCAACAATCCCTACAGCCAGGATGAGGCGACGCTCGGGCGCACCCTGCCTGCGTGGCAGAGCGACAATCTGCTGGACGGACGTCCGATCCAGACCGCCAGCCTCAAGGGGGAGCCCTTCGTGCTCAACGTCTGGGCCAGCTGGTGCGTCAACTGCCGCGCCGAGCATCCGTTGCTCAGCGAGCTCGCGGGCACCGTGCCCCTCTACGGTCTCAACTACCGGGACAAGGGGGATGCCGCCCGCGCCTGGCTTATCCAGGCGGGCAACCCCTATCGCGCTGTGCTGGCCGACCCCGACGGCAAACTGGCGCTGGAGCTCGGCGTCTACGGCACGCCAGAGACCTATCTGTTTGATGCCGATGGTGCCCTGCTCGCCCGCCACACCGGCGAACTCACCAGAGGGATCTGGCAACGCCAGTTTGCCCCTCTGCTCGACAAGGCGCGAACTGACGCGCAAATGAAGGCCGCCACAACGGCACCCGCAATTGCGCCATCTATTGCGCCGTCTATTGCAATATCAGCTCGAGAGACACAGCCATGACGTGCCGTTCTCTTGCCTGCGCCCTGCTGGCCCTCGGCATGCTGCTGAGTGCCACTGCATATGCCAGCGGGGTCGATACCTATCAGTTTCGCCACCCCGAGCTGCAAAATCGGGCGCAAGAGCTGGCCCGCGCCCTGCGCTGCCCCCAGTGCCAGAACCAGAATCTGGTAGAGTCCAACTCCCCCATCGCCCGAGATCTGCGGCTAGAGGTCTACCGCTGGGTGGACGAGGGACAGAGCGATGAGCAGGTGATCGCCCGCATGACGGAGCGCTTCGGCGATTTCGTCCGCTACGATCCCCCCTTAAAGGCCAGCACGGCGCTGCTGTGGGGCGGTCCCCTGCTGCTGTTGGGGCTGGCGCTGTTGATCCTGTTTCGCCGCCTGACACGCACAAAGGCGCAACCCATCCCTGTCGTTAAGGCAATCGATGAGTCAATCCATCAACCCGCGGCCGATCCGCGCAGCGAATTGAATCTGTTGATCATGCGTGGAGAACAAGTGGGCCTCTCCCCAGACCAGCCACTCTACATGGAGCTGAGCGCCGCCCGCCTGGCCAGCGCCATCCCGGCGGCTGAGCTGGCCCTGCGCGCGCAACTGGCCAACCAGCATGACAATCGCAGCCGCAATAACCGGCACGGGCGGACCTTGTTGCTGCTTGGCATCATGGCATGCGTAGCCGTTGCCGCTGTGTATCTCGGCAGCGGCCGTTATCAGGCATGGCAGGATTATGCATCCCGTCCCGATCCGCTGGCGGGGTTGAGCCCGCGGGATCTGCAGGACAAGGAGCTGGGGAGTCTGCATCAGAAACTTCAGCGCAATCCTGCCGATCTCGACAGCTGGGCGGCGCTCGGCCAGCTCTATCTCTATCGGGGTGAATATGACAACGCCCTGCTCGCCTACCAACGTCTCGCTCTGCTGGAGGGGGGCGCCAGCGCGGCGACTCAAGCCGCCCAAGCCACCGTGCTCTACTATCAGGCGGGCCAGCAGCTGACTCCCGAGGCAACCCGCCTGCTGGAGAGTGCCCTCAAGCAGGACGCGGGGGAAGTGAGCGCCCTGATGCTGCTCGCCTCCGATCACTTCCTGCATGGTCGCTACAGTCAGGCCATTGCCCTGTGGCAGCAACTGCTCGATGGCGAGCGCCCTCGCATCAACCGGGCCGCGCTGATTGAGGCGATCCAGACGGCAAGCATAATGGGCGGGTAACCCCTTGATTGAAGGAGGGTAATCGTGGTGATATGGCGCCGCGACCACGCAAGTGGCTCAGCACTCTCTTTCAATAGACAAGGATGTCTGGATGCAACTCACCCTGTTAAACGACTCGGGTAAATTCGATGGACTCGATGACACCATTAGGCACGTTTTTGCCGAGACGGCGCACAAATTGAATGCCTTGTTCGATCTCTCCCAACTGGATGTCACCTTCAGCCCTTTTGCCGAGGGGGATGCTCCCGACTCGGGTATCGGTGGCTGGGCCATCAACATGTATCGGATAGAACTCCAGCTTGATCTGGAACGGCCCGACATCAAAGAGGTGATCATCACCGAATTGCCTGCCGTGCTGGCCCACGAAGTCCACCATATCGTGCAAAAGAAGAACAAGGTGGGAGCAGAAACACTGGCCGAAAACCTGATTTTTGAAGGGCTGGCCTGCTACTTTGAGCAGAGGTTCAATGGTGGCACACTCCCCTCGCTGTTCAAGGAGTCTCATCACCATGACTGGCAATCGCTCCTGGCAGAGATGACGCCCCATCTATCCAGCAAGCAGTTCAACTTTTTAGACTTTTTCTACTGCCGTGATAACCGGCCATTTCCCAAATATGCCGGTTACTGGGTGGGGTTCAATCTGGTGGCCAACTATCTGGCCAAAAATGGCCTGAATGAAATAGAGGTCATGGGCCTACCCGCCGAGGCGTATTTCAATTAACACGCCGTCACACTGTTCATGGCTATCACAGAGCCCAAATCCGGAGAGAAGATCATGATCCCCATTCGCTGCAAGGCCGTCTCTGGCGTTGCCCTCACCACTGTCGATGGCGAAACAAAATTGCTGGTGATGAAGCGGGTCAAGGGAGGCTTCTGGTGCCATGTGGCGGGCACGGTGGAGGCGGGTGAAACCGGCTGGCAGACCATTATTCGGGAGTTTGGCGAAGAGACGGGTATCCGAGTCACCGAGCTCTACAACGGCCAGTATCTGGAGCAGTTTTACGAGGCGAGCCTGAATACGATAGAGGTGGTGCCGGTCTTTGTGGTCTATTGCCCGGCCAATCAGGCGGTGACCCTCAACGATGAGCACACAGACTATCGCTGGTGTTCCCTGGCCGAGGCCAAGGCGCTGGTGAGTTTCCCCGGCCAGAAGGCACTCTACGACCATATCTGGCACCATTTTGTCGACAACGCCCCCTCTCCCCTGATGCGGGTCGATATCTGCTGACTGCGCACAACTTCCCCCTGTAAATGCAACACGTCCCCGGATGGGGGCGTGTTGTATCTAAAGCCAGCCAAGTGCTTTTGTTAGCCCAAGCAGATGGCCTACGGCCGCTCGCCAGCGGCCAGACGACGGTTGATATCGGCGATAACCGGGGCGATGTCGGCCAGGGTATCAATCACATAGTGTGCCCCCGCCGCCCGCAGTTTGGCCTCGGCCGGTGCGCGCCGAGCGGCGATCTCAGCCTCACTCATGGCGGCAAACTCGTCCCAAGTGGCACCAAATTCGTTGCCGGAAACCGACAGCCCCACCGTCCACATGCCCGCGTTAAGCCCTTCGTTGATACCCGGCACGGCGTCATCCACCTTGATGCAGCGATGCACGGCGCTTATTCCCAGCTCAATCACGTTGGCCAGCGCCATCCAGGGGCCGGGGCGACCACCGGCTTTGAGATCGTCGGTGGCGACCCAGTGATCCGGGCGATAGCCGTGATCGGCCGCAGCAGGTACCAGCGCCTCCATTACCGGACGGGGGTAACCGGAGCAGGAGCCAATGCGCAGCCCCTGACCCCGCAGAGCGTCCAGCACCGGCAGCACACCGGGGATGGGTGTGGCAAAGCGGGTCACGGCGGCAATCTGCAGCGGCATAAAGGTGTGATAAAGGTGGTCCACCTCGGCGTGGCTCATGGGGTGGCCGAAGCGAACCTGCCAGCGCGCATCCACCGAAGGCAGACGGCCTAACGCAGAGATATGATCCCACTTGCCAAGGCCCATGGGCTGGCGTGCTTCGTCCAGGGTCACAGCAAAGTCATAGGCGCGGGCGAAGGCCTCGACAAAGATGGAGGTGGGGGCGAAGGAGCCGAAATCGACGACGGTACCGGCCCAGTCGAGGATCAGCGCCTCCACGTCGGTGGTCGGGTGAATGGCAATCTGCAAGTCAGTCATGGTGGTGTTCCTGTTTCGGTGAAAGTGCGATCTCGCCCAATGCGCGATCGAGAATGGTGATGGCGCGCACCAGATCGGCGCGGGTGATATTGAGCGGTGGCGAGAGCTGGATAACGTTCCCTTGGGAGACCTTGAAGCTGAGCCCCAGCTCCAGACAGCGGTAGAGCAGCCGCTCGGCGGCTTGGCTATTGCGGGCGCGACTCTGATGATCGACCACCAGATCGAGCGCCCAAAGCATACCGATACCGCGCACCTGCCCGATCAGCGGGTGACGTTCGGCCAACTTGCCGAGCTCGGCCGCCATAAAACGGCCATCCTCCTGCGCTTTTGCCAGCAACCCCTCTTCGCGGATGGTCGCGATGGTCGCGAGCGCCGCCGCGCAGCCGATAGGGCTCTTCTCGTGGGTGTAGTGACCGAGTGAAATAGCTGCGGCCTGATTGAACCGGTCGCGGGTGATGAGCGCTGCAAACGGCACCACCCCGCCCCCCAGCCCCTTGCCCAGACAGATGATGTCGGGCTCGATGCCGAACTCTTCAAAGCTGAACCAGTGGCCGGTGCGCCCCAGGGCATTGGGGATCTCGTCGACGATCAACAACACCTTGTGGCGATCGCAGATCTCCCGCACCCGCTGCCAGTAGGCCTTCGAGGGCACCTGCACATCGGTGTTGCGGATAGGTTCGGCGATAAAGGCGCCTATTCCTCCCTCCTTCTCGATGACGTACTCCAGATAATCGGCGTAGTGCACATCATCCCCCTCCCCGCGATACCAGACGCCGCGATATCGGGTGGGCGGCGGGATGCGCTCCACGCCGGCTATCAAGGGGCCCATGCCGGCGCGAAAACAGGCCTCGCCGCCGACCGAGATGGCATCGAGGGAGGCGCCATGAAAGGCATCCCAGAGGGACACCACCTTGCTGTTGCCGGTGATGAAACGGGCGAGCTTCAGGGCAATCCCCACCACCTCGCTGCCGCCGGGGGCAAACAGCACTCGGTTGAGATCGCCCGGGGCCAGTTCAGCCAGGGTGCGGGCACAGTCAATGGCAACCTGATGGGTATAGCGGCGGGGCGCGAACGGCAGATCGGCGAGTTGCTGCTGCACCGCGGCCACCACCCTGGGGTGACCGTGACCCAGCTGATGAACGCTGTTGCCGTGAAAATCGAGGTAACGCTTGCCCGATACACTGGTCAACCAGCTCCCCTGCGCGCACTCAAGCAGATCCAGACAGGGGGTGGAGAGCGCCTGATGGAGGAAATAGCGGCTATCCTCCGCCAATCCGGCCTGTACATCTTCGCTCTGGTCAGCCCACCAGCGCGCCCGCCCCTCGCCGAGGTTGATATCCCCTTCGCTATCGGCGCGGCCGCTACCGTGCAGCTTATGGTCATGCAAATCGCGGCCACGCAGATCACGACCCTGAGCCAGCATGCTGGTCATCGCGCGTCCCCTTGCCAGTAGCAGGCGCTGGCCATGGCGGCGAGCAGAGCGCGTACCCGCCCTGGGGTCACATCGCCGATATTGCCGATACGGAAGCAATCGGCTTGGGAGACCTTGCCCGGGTAGATGACAAAGCCCTGCGCCTTGAGCCGCTGGTAGAAGTCAGCGAAGCGGTAGTCAGGGTGGGTCGGAGAGTAGAAGGCGGTGATGATGGGAGACTGCCACTGCTCGGGCAGCAGCGGCGCAAAGCCGAGGGCAGCCATGCCATCCACCAAGGTGCGCTGATTCTCGCTGTAGCGCTGATGGCGGGCGGCAATGCCCCCCTCCTCTTCCAGCTCGCGCAGGGCCTGGGCAAAGGCAAGCACGGTATGGGTGGGCGAGGTAAAGCGCCACTTGCCCCCCTGCAACTCCATGGTCTGCCACTGGGCGTGCAGGTCGAGGGAGACCGAGCGAGCACGACCGGCGCAGGCCGTCAGTGCGGCGCGGCGGGCGATGACAAAGCCAAAACCCGGCACCCCCTGAATGCACTTGTTGGCCGAGCTGATAAGAAACTCGATGCCAAGGCGTCCCATATCGATGGGGATACCGCCAAAGCTGCTCATGGCATCGACGATCAGGCGAATACCGCGGCGCTGGCAGAGCTCGGCCACCTCGTCGAGCGGGTTGAGCATGCCGGTGGTGGTCTCGCAGTGCACCATGGCCAAGTGGGTGATCTCGGGGTGGCGCCTCAGCATCGCCTCGATGGTGGCGGGTTCGGGGCGGGTGGTCTCGCCACAGTCCAACTCGAGGTGGCGCAGGCCAAGGCAGCGTGCCATCTCCCCCATGCGGGCACCGTAAGCGCCGTTGTTGATGATCAGCAGACACTCATCGACGCCTATCGCCGAGCCCAGCACGCTCTCCACCACATAGCTGCCACTCCCCTGCAGTAAGACGACGCTGTAGTCACTTTGATATTCCGGGCCAGTGGCGAGGCGCACCAGCTCGCGGCGGATGGGCTCCACCACCCCCTGGTTATAGTCCGCATCCCAGGTACAGCTGTCTTGCAGCATGGCGGCACGCACAGTGGCGGTGGTCGAGAGGGGGCCCGGGGTCAGCAGCAGGTAATCGACGGCGGCAGGGGCCGCAGGAATATGGGTCATGACTTCGCTCCTTTTTGGTATACACCAGAATGAGCGCATTGTGGGTAACTGCCCCGCCAAGGTCAAAGGGGTGGCGCTACGTGCAACAAAAAATTCATTTTCAGCGCCGGGATCGCGATAATCTAGGAAGCCTGAACAACAGGGGCGATTCTGGTATCTACCAACGCATGTTGATGTTGCCGTGTAACGACCGAGCAGATGACCTGCCCTGTGCCCAGCCTATTGCCCAACTCATTGCACAACTTATTGCAAAACCAGGGATTTTCATGAGCAAACCCCAATATCTGCAGATCAAGGATGCCCTCGCTAACCAGATCCTGGCGGGGGGTCTGGCCCCCAACGACAAGCTCCCCTCCGAGCGGCTGCTGGGTGAACTCTATGGCACCACAAGGGTCACCATCCGCGAGGCGCTGGTGCAGCTGGAGGCGAACGGCCTTATCTATCGGGAGGATCGCCGCGGCTGGTTCGTCACCCCGCCGCGCTTTCGCTTGAACCCCAGACGCACCTCCAACTTTCACCAGATAGTGCGGGAGCAAGGGGGTGAACCGCACACCGAGCTGCTGGAGAAAAGCCGCCAGGCGGTGCCGCCCGCGTTGATGGCGCAACTGCAGCTCAAGCCGTTCGACAGCCTCTTTTTGCTCAAGCGACTGCGCTATGCCAACGGGCGCGCCATCTGCTACTGCGAGAACCACTGCCTGCCAGAGCGGGTCCCGGGCCTGCTGGAGCTGGATCTCAACGGCAGCCTGACCGAGATCTATCAGGCCCATTACGATCTTCACTACGCCCGCATGCAGGTGCGTTTCTTCCCCACCGCCCTGCCGGACGAGGTGGCCAAGGCGCTGGGAGCCACCGCCGGCCTGCCCGCCCTGCGCCTCGAGCGGCTCAACTTCGATCAGCACGGCCGGGTGCTCGACTTCGATCTGGAGTACTGGCGCCACGACAGCCTGGAGATCGAAGTGGATACCCAGGATTAGTCACGGATAAATCAGGAACGGCAAAACGTCACGGGGCTGTCACGGTCACGTCATAAAGATCCCCTAGCCTCTCTCTCGACCAATCTGGTTTATACCAAACCAATTTAACTGGAGAAGAGGATGAAACAGGGAACCCATCTGCTGGCCGCCGCCGTGCTGGCTGCCATGACCGCCCCGGCACTGGCCGCGACCGATCTCACCGTCTACACCGCCTTCGAACCGGAGCAGCTCAACGAGCTGAGAACCGCGTTCGAGCGCCAGCATCCGGACATCAACATCAAGTGGGTGCGTGACTCCACCGGCGTGGTCACCGCCCGCTTGCTGGCAGAAAAAGCCCAGCCCAAAGCGGATGTGGTGTGGGGACTGGCCGCCACCAGCCTGATGCAGCTCGATCAGCAGCAGATGCTCAATGCCTATGCACCGAAAGGGCTGGATAAGCTCGACAGCCGCTTTCGCGACAGCAAGGCCGAGCCGCACTGGATCGGTCTGGACGCCTTCTTCAGCGCCATCTGCTTCAACAAGGTAGAGGCGGAAAAACAGGGGATCCCGGCCCCCACCAGCTGGGCCGACCTCACCAAGCCCATCTACAAGGGCAAGGTGATCATGCCCAACCCCAGCTCCTCCGGTACCGGTTACCTGAGCGTTGCGGGCTGGCTGCAGACCATGGGCGAGCAGCAAGGCTGGCAATTTATGAACGGCCTGCACCAGAACATCGACCGTTACACCCACTCGGGCTCCGCCCCCTGCAAACTGGCCGCAAGCGGTGAGACGGTGATCGGTATCTCCTTCGACTTCCCGGCTACCAGCCTCAAGGCCAAGGGTGCCCCCATCGAGGTGGTGTTCCCGAAAGAGGGGTCGGGCTGGGATATGGAAGCTGCCGCCATCATCAAGGGCACCCCCAAGCTGGAAGCCGCCAAACAGCTGCTCGACTTTGCCGCCACCGAACAGGCCAACGCCCTCTACAACAAGTCGTTCGCCGTGGTCGCCATACCCAATGTGGCCCAACCGAGAGCGGGCTATCCGGCGGATATCAAAGGCCAGATGATCGACAACGACTTTAGCTGGGCAGCCCGCGAGCGTAACGCCATCCTGGCCCAGTGGAGTGCCAGCTTCGACGGCAAGACCGAAGCCAAGCAGTAAGCGTGAAGGGCGGCGGTTTGTTCACGCCAGACACACCGCTGCCAATAAACTGCCAGTCGAAGGCCAACAGCTGTTGGCCTTCGCTTTTTGGTTTTAACTTCCCGAGTTTGTATTGCCTTCAATTAGCGACGCTTCGCCCATCCACACAGGGCCCAGCCACTTGTTGACGGCCCGATCTCATTTGACTGTCATCAAGCTGTCATCCCCCGATCACCTGACCGTCACACTTCACCCGCAAACTGGTATATACCAAATCAGTAGCGAGTCGAACCATGACCCAGCCCTATCTGGACATTCAACATATCAACAAGCAGTTCGGTGCTTTTCAGGCCCTCAAGGGGATCTCTCTGACCATTGAGTCGGGGGAGTTTATCTGCTTTCTCGGCCCCTCCGGCTGCGGCAAAACCACCCTGCTCAGAGCCATCGCCGGGCTGGATCTACCGGACAACGGCGAGATCTGGCAAGGAGGGCGCAATATCTCCCGCCTGCCGCCCCAGGAGCGCGACTTTGGCATCGTGTTTCAGTCCTATGCCCTCTTCCCCAACTTGACGGTGGCCCAGAACATCGCCTTCGGCCTTGAGAATCAGGGGCTGGCGCGGGATCTCATCAAGGAGCGGGTCGATCACTGGCTGGGGCTGGTGGATCTCACTGCCCAGTCCCACAAATACCCGAGCCAGATCTCAGGCGGCCAGCAGCAGCGGGTGGCGCTGGCCCGGGCCTTGGCCCTCTCCCCCGGCCTGCTGTTGCTGGACGAACCGCTCAGCGCGCTGGATGCACTGGTGCGCACCCATCTTCGCAGCGAGATCCGCGCCCTACAGCAGCGCCTTGGCATCACCACCATCATGGTGACCCACGATCAGGAAGAAGCGCTGACCATGGCTGATCGCATCGTGGTGATGGAGGGCGGCCGCATCGTACAGGTGGGCACCCCGCAGGAGATCTACCACCAGCCTGCCAGCCGTTTCGTGGCAAGCTTTGTCGGTACCATGAACTTCCTCGAGACCCTGGTGCTGAGCCCCAATCAGGTGCGCCTCAACGAACAACCGCTGACACTTGCCAACCAGGCCGCTGCCGGCAGCAAATTGCAGGTGGCGATCCGCCCCGAGGCAATCACGCTAAGCGCGCCGAACGAGCCGCACCTTGGGCAACATGGCATTGAAGCAACCATCGATCAGGTGGAGTTTCTCGGCGCCGCTCAGCGCCTGATCTGCACCGCCGACACCTATCTGGGCCCACAGCAAATTCTGGTGGAGCGCCCGACCCACGAGCTGCCCCGCCACGAACAGGGTGGCTGGCGCAGCGGCATGCACTGCTCGCTGCACTGGCCCGCCGCGGCGATGCAACTGTTTGAAGGAGATCGCCCATGACAGCCCCCTTCACGAACTCCTCCCTGTTGCCGCCCACGACAGCCCGGCAAGACGCCCGCTGGCAGCGACTCTGCCGTGGCTGGAGCCGGGATCAGCTGCTGCAACTGATCCTGCTTGTGCTCGGCATTGCCCTGCTCACCGGCGGTTTGCTGCTGCCGCTGCTGACCATGCTGCAAACGAGTCTGCAGGATGAGAACGGCCTCTGGATAGGCCTTGCCAACTTCAGCGCCTACTTCGACTCCCCTCATCTGGGGCGCACCATCGGCAACACCCTCTGGCTCGGGGTGCTGATCACCGCGCTGGTAGTGACCATCGCCTTTGGCTACGCCTATGCCCTCACCCGCACCTGCATGCCGGGCAAGCCCCTGTTTCGTCTCATCGGCCTTATTCCGCTGTTGATGCCCTCCCTGTTGCCCGCCATCAGTCTGGTCTACTGGTTTGGCAATCAGGGGATCGCCAAAGGGCTGCTCGGCGGCGAGAGCATCTACGGCCCTATCGGCATCGTCATTGGTCTGGGCTTCTGGTGCTTCCCCCACGCCCTGATGATCCTTATCACGGCGCTCGGCCAAAGCGATGCCCGCCTCTATGAAGCCTCCCGGGTGCTGGGCAGCAGCGGCTGGCGCACCTTTGTCACCGTCACCCTGCCTACCGCCCGTTATGGCCTGCTCAGCGCCGCCATCGCCATCTTCACCCTCACCATCTGCGACTTCGGGGTGGCCAAGGTGATTGGCGGCCAGTACAGCGTGCTGGCCACCGACATCTACCGGCAGGTGATCGGGATGCAGAACTTCTCGCTAGGCGCCGTTGCCAGCGTCACCCTGCTGCTGCCGGCACTGTTGAGCTTTGCCCTGGAGCACAGGGTGCGCAGCAAGATGCAGGAGCAGAGCAGCACCAAGGCGGTGCCCTATCAACCCAAACCCCATCGGCTGCGGGATCTGCTGGCGCTCGGCTGGTGCACGCTCTGGGCCCTGCTGTTTCTGGCGCTGGTGGGGATGGCCGTTTACGGATCCTTGGTACAGTTCTGGCCCTACAACCTCACTCTGACGCTGGATCACTACGCCTTTGACAGCAACAGCGTCTATGGCTGGCAGCCCTTTACCAACACCTTGCAGCTGGGCCTCTATACCGCGCTGATCGGCACCGTGCTGGTGATGGTGCTGGCCTGGGCGCAGGAGAAGGGGCGCCACTTCGCGCCGCTGCGCCAGCTGTTGCATCTGCTTGCCATGCTGTCGCTGGCGGTGCCCGGCATGGTGCTGGGACTGGGTTACATCTTCTTTTTCAACGGCAATCCGCTCTTTGGCGGCCTATACGGCACCCTGCCACTAATGGTGCTCTCTTGCGTCATCCACTACTACACGGTGGGTCATATGACGGCGCTGACCAGCCTCAAGCAGCTGCCCAAGGAGCTGGAGCTGGTGGCCATCTCATTGCGCATTCCGCTCTGGAAGGCGTTCTGGCGAGTCACCCTGCCCGCCTCCCTGCCCGCACTGCTGGAAATCTTTATCTATCTGTTCGTCAACGCCATGACCACCACCTCGGCGGTGATCTTCCTCTACTCGAGCGACAGCGTGCTCGCCTCCATCGCCGTGCTCAATATGGAGGATTCCGGCGACACCGCCGCGGCCGCCGCCATGGCCACCCTGATCCTGCTGGCCGCCGCCACCGTCAAGCTACTCCAGCTCTTTTTGAGCCGCGCCCTGCTGGATCGCACCCAGCGCTGGCGCCACCAATAACCTTATCGAGGAGTCATCATGTCCACTCTCCCCTTCTGGCTGGCCGAAGCGCTCGCCGCCGAACAACCCGCACCGCCCACGCCCCTAGTCGGCAACCACGAGGCCGATGTCTGCATCGTCGGCGGCGGCTTTACCGGACTGTGGAGCGCCATCGCCCTTAAACAGGCCGAGCCCCACCTGCACGTCATTGTGCTGGAGAAAGATCGCTGCGGCAGCGGTGCCTCCGGGCGCAACGGCGGCTGCCTGCTCACCTGGTCGGCGAAGTATTTGACGTTAAGGCGCCTCTTTGGCGAGCAGCAGGCCGCCTGGCTGGTACAAAGATCCGAGCAGGCGGTACACGAGATCGCCCACTTCTGCGAACAGCACCACATTGAGGCGCAGCTGAGGGTCGAGGGCACCTGCTACACCGCCACCAGCGAGGCCCAGCGCGGCCTGATGGAGCCGGTATTGCAGGAACTCAAGCGAGCCAGTCTTAACCAGTGGCAGGCTATTGAAGAGGGTGAGCTGGCGAGCCAGTGCGGTTCCCACGTTCATCTGGAGGGGCTCTACAGCCCCCACGCGGGCTCGGTGCAACCGGCGCTCTTGGTGCGCGGCCTGCTGCGGGTAGCGCGGGAACTGGGGGTCGAGGTTTATGAGCACTCCCCCATGCAGCGCCTTGAGGCGGGCCAGCCAGCGCGGGTGCCAACGCCGCAGGGTGAGGTACGTGCCCGCAAGGTGGTACTGGCCCTCAACAGCGCCATGGTGCAGCACTTTCGCGAGTTTCGCCGCAGCATAGTGCTGGTCTCCTCCGATATGGTGATAACCGACCCCGCGCCGGATGCACTGGCCGCCCAGCAGCTTGAGCACGGCCGCAGCGTGGTGGATGGCCGCACCTTTGTGCATTACTACCGCTCCACCCCGCAAGGGCGGCTGATGCTGGGCAAGGGGGGCAATACCTTCGCCTTTGCCAACCGCCATCTGGCCGAGTTCGATGCACCGAGCCGTTATCTTGCCCCTCTCACCCGCACCCTGCGCCGCTTCTTTCCGGCACTCAAAGAGGTGCCCATCGCCGCCAGCTGGTGCGGCGCCTCCGACCGCTCGGTAGATGGCCTCCCCTTCTTCGGCCACTGGCGAGGGCAGCCCAATATCGTCTATGGCCTCGGCTACTCCGGCAACGGAGTGGCCCAGAGCTGGATGGGTGGCCAGATCCTGGCAGCCCTAGTGAGAGACGAGGTGCGGGAGGAGGACAAGCCGTGGCGCGACTGCGCGCTGGTCAGCGGCCCGCGCGGCTATTTTCCGCCCGAGCCATTCCGCTGGCTGGGCGCCATGGCGGTGCGCAACGCCATACGGCGCAAGGAGCGGGCGGAAGATGAGAACCGCCCGGTGGCCTGGTATGACAAACAGCTTGCCAAACTTGCCGATGCAGCGGGCAAGGCGGATAAATAGCCCGACGATAGAGGGCAACCATTTCTCATACTGTTTCGCCCCACACCCTATTTCTTGAAAATGCCGACCCGAGGGTCGGCATTTTTACAGGTGAAATCAGAGGAGCATTATCAAGCAACGTGACCAACTGATTGGCCCCTGTATCAGCAGAACAGCGTCAGACAATATTGACGCAGCGTAACAATCTTGGGCCGTTTGATTCTGGCCGTAGGCGAAGGCTGTGGCATACTAACCGCCCGGTCGTCCGAATACGCTTCGTTATGCGAAGCTACAAGCAATCTTTAGTATCAAGAAAAATCGAGATTTAAAAGACATCCATTGACAATGATCACATCAAAAAAGCACTCACTATGGAATGATTGAACATTCCTGATAATATATTGTAATTTTTATAGAACAGTTAAATGTATCAACGCACCCAACTAAATTAATGGAATTAAATTATTATCATCTTTGGTTACAAAGGAGTTAAGTAGCAATGGGTAATCCAATGATTGTAAACAAAGACGCTATTATTCGTAATGAACAGTCAATGAAGGTATCATCCTTAACTCTGGATAAAGAAGACCTTTTATCGTTTTGTAAAATACTTCAAGAACGAGCAAGAGCAGCTGGGGAACTTGAAATAGCAAAATATCAGAAAGGTGAAATGTCAGATGAACAATATCAAGTTAATATAGAAACTCTCCGTAGCGGTTTTGAACTCCGTGTTACTATTGCAGGTAAAAATGGGGAAAATATTTGGGGAACAATAGATGAAGTTTTTGCATCACCCAATTTCCCATCCGATGTTAGATCACTTTTCATTGACAGTGCTTCATCATTAAAGATTTCGCACAACTATTACGTCAGAAATGATTTTGTCATTTTTTTAGATTTTAACAAGCCACGGATTGTAGATTTCACTCTGTTGCCTAGCCAAGAAACCCCAAATGAATCAAATGTAAAAGTAAGAGGATATGATGCGACTTGGGTAAATGGGGTTTTTGCAGAGATTAGAACTTTCATCGAGTCAAAATCATCCTCACTTTCCATCGTCCATACACATAGCATTTATGACATATTACTTTGGTTTATAGGATTCCCTTTAGGTTTTTGGGTTTGCTACAAACTAGACAGATATATTGAAAGCATTTTTAGCAACACATCTAAATTTTTAGTTAGCGCTATTTATCTATACTGTTTTATAGGCGTGTTATTCTTATTTAGATTCTGGTTTCATTATCTTAGATGGGTATCTCCCCTTGTTGAATTTAGAGCTAAAAATAGTGTTATCGTAATGCATCGATTGCTTATTTCGACTATCGCACTCTCCGTTTTAAGTTCATTTATTTATGACATAATAAAGTCCATTTAGTTATGACCAATCATGTAGTGTATGGCAGAACACTATTTTAGTGAGGATTTATTCATAACTGGCGTAGGTTCGAATAGCGAAGCGTATTCGGACGTACGCGATAAATTACGGAACAGAACCATAAAAAATGCCGCCCATCGGGCGGCACTTTTATTAGAGATAACGGGCTAACAGGAATTACCAGCCGGTCACTTCGCGCAGGGCCTTGCCGATATCGGCCAAGGAGCGGACGGTTTTCACGCCAGCATCTTCCAGCGCGGCAAACTTCTCGGCGGCGGTACCCTTGCCACCGGAGATGATGGCGCCAGCGTGGCCCATCCGCTTGCCGGGAGGGGCAGTAACACCCGCGATATAGGAGACGACCGGCTTGGTGACGTGGGCCTTGATATAGGCGGCCGCGTCTTCCTCGGCGTTGCCGCCGATCTCGCCGATCATCACGATCGCTTCGGTCTGCGGGTCGTTCTGGAACATCTCCAGAATGTCGATAAAGTTGGAGCCCGGGATGGGGTCGCCACCGATACCGACGCAGGTGGACTGGCCAAAGCCCTCGTCAGTGGTCTGCTTGACCGCTTCGTAGGTCAGGGTGCCGGAGCGGGAGACGATGCCCACCTTGCCCGGCTTGTGAATGTGGCCCGGCATGATGCCGATCTTGCACTCACCCGGAGTGATCACGCCCGGGCAGTTGGGGCCGATCATCCGCACGCCGGTCTCTTGCAGCTTCACTTTGACGTCCAGCATATCCAGCGTCGGGATGCCTTCGGTGATGGTGACAATCAGCTTGATGCCCGCGTCGATCGCTTCCAGGATCGCATCCTTGCAGAACGGCGCCGGCACATAGATGACGGAGGCGGTGGCGCCGGTCGCTTCGACCGCGTCACGGACGGTGTTGAACACCGGCAGGCCCAGATGGGTGGTGCCGCCTTTGCCCGGGGAGACGCCGCCCACCAGCTGGGTGCCGTAGGAGAGCGCCTGCTCGGAGTGGAAAGTACCCTGACCGCCGGTAAAGCCCTGGCAGATGACTCGGGTGTCCTTGTTGATCAGTACGCTCATCAGTTGGCCTCCGCTGCTTTGACGACTTGCTGCGCGGCATCGGTCAGACTCTTGGCCGCAATGATGTTGAGGCCGCTCTCGGCCAGCTTGATACCACCCAGCTCGGCGTTGTTGCCTTCCAGACGGACCACGACGGGCACCTTGACCCCCACTTCCTTGACCGCACCTATGATGCCTTCCGCGATCATGTCGCAGCGCACGATGCCGCCGAAGATGTTGACCAGCACCGCTTTGACGTTGCTGTCGGAGAGGATGATCTTGAACGCCTCGGTTACGCGCTCCTTGGTGGCGCCGCCGCCGACGTCAAGGAAGTTGGCCGGCTTGCCGCCGTGCAGGTTGACGATGTCCATGGTGCCCATGGCCAGACCCGCGCCGTTGACCATGCAGCCGATGTTGCCATCGAGGGCCACATAGTTGAGCTCCCACTGAGCGGCGTGCGCTTCGCGGGGGTCATCTTGTGACGGGTCGTGCATCTCGCGCAGCTTGGGCTGACGATACAGTGCGTTGGCGTCGATGTTGATCTTGCCATCCAGGCAGTGCAGGTTGCCCTGCGCGGTGATCACCAGCGGGTTGATCTCCAGCAGCGCGAAATCGCAATCCAGGAACATCTGGCCCAGACCCATGAAGATCTTGGTGAACTGTTTGATCTGATCGCCGACCAGACCCAGTTTGAAGGCCAGTTCGCGGGCCTGATAAGCCTGCGGACCCACCAGCGGATCGATGGCCGCCTTGTGGATCAGATGGGGGGTTTCGTGGGCGATCTTCTCGATATCCACGCCACCTTCGGTCGAGGCCATGAAGACCACGCGGCGAGAGCCACGGTCAACTACGGCGCCCAGGTAGAGCTCTTTGGCGATGTCGGTGCAAGATTCCACCAGGATCTTGGTGACCGGCTGGCCGTTGGCGTCGGTCTGGTAGGTCACCAGATTTTTGCCAAGCCAGTTTTGGGCAAAAGCACGGATCTCATCCTTGCTCTTGGCCACTTTCACGCCGCCCGCTTTACCGCGGCCACCGGCGTGTACCTGGCATTTGACGACCCAGGTATTGCCGCCAATCTTGTCGGCCGCTTCGGCCGCTTCTTGTGGGGTAGCACAGGCATAACCTTCGGAGACCGGCAGGCCATACTCGGCAAACAGCTGTTTTGCCTGATATTCATGCAGATTCATAGATGCTCTATCCGTGTTGTAGGTATTTCCGTCCGGGGCTGGTGTTTCTCAATCCCCTGTGAATGGGGGCCTGGGCGGCCCCTCGTTATCTTTCAATCGCTCGGGTATTACTCAAACGTCCAGCAGCACATTCGGCTCGGGGCGCAAACCCCTTGCCCGGGTGCCACTGGCTTAGACGTCCAGCAACAGACGGGTCGGGTCTTCCAGCAGCTCCTTGACGGAGACCAGGAAGCCTACCGATTCGCGTCCGTCGATGAGACGGTGATCGTAGGAGAGCGCCAGATACATCATCGGCAGGATCTCGACCTTGCCGTCAACGGCCATCGGGCGATCCTGGATCTTGTGCATGCCCAGAATGGCGCTCTGGGGCGGGTTGATGATCGGGGTGGACATCAGGGAGCCGAACACGCCACCGTTGGTGATGGTGAAGTTGCCGCCAGTCAGTTCATCCACCGTCAGCTTGCCGTCACGGCCCTTGCCCGCCAGATCCTTGATGGCCTTCTCGATGTCCGCCAGGCTCATGTTGTCGCAGTCGCGCAGCACCGGCGTCACCAGACCACGGGGGGTAGAGACGGCGATGCTGACGTCGAAGTAGTTGTGGTAAACCACGTCATCACCATCGAGCGCCGCGTTCACTTCCGGATAGCGCTTGAGGGACTCCACCACCGCCTTCACGTAGAAGGACATAAAGCCGAGCTTGATGCCGTGCTTCTTCTCGAAGATCTCGCCGTACTGCTTGCGCAGATCCATGATGGGCTTCATGTTGACCTCGTTGAAGGTGGTCAGCATGGCGGTGGTGTTTTTCGCTTCCAGCAGACGCTCGGCAATGCGCTTGCGCAGACGGGTCATCGGTACCCGCTTCTCGCTGCGACCGGCCAGAGCGGCAACCGGCGCGACCGGGGCAGCAGCTACCGGAGCGGCTGCGGCCGGCTGGCTCTTGGCCTTGATGAAGGCTTCCACATCATCCTTGGTAATGCGACCGCCCTTGCCGGTGCCGGTCAGCTTGGCCACGTCGATGTCGTGCTCGCCAATCAGACGGCGCACGGAGGGGCTCAGGCCATCGGCACCATCATCGGCAACCGCTTCGGCCGGCTTCTCCTTGGTCTCTTCACCGGCCACGGCAGCCGCCTTGATGGTGGCGATCAGCTGGCGGGAGAGGACGGTTGCCCCCTCTGCCTGCAGGATGTCGCCCAGCACGCCAGCTTGCGGTGCCGGCACTTCCAGCACCACCTTGTCGGTTTCGATGTCGACCAGCACTTCATCACGGGCAACCAGATCACCCGGCTTCTTGTGCCAGGTGGCGATAGTGGCATCCGCCACTGATTCCGGCAGGTCCGGTACCTTGATCTCGATAGTCATCTAATCAGTTCCTTGTTACTTCTTGTTCAGGGCTTAGGCCAGAGTAAGGGCATCTTCCACCAAGGCTTTCTGCTGCTTGGCGTGGACAGACATGTAACCAACCGCCGGCGAGGCGGACGCCGGACGACCGGCATAACGCAGGGTGGCTCCGGTCGGCAGCACGTCATCGTAGTTGTGACGGGTGCAGTACCAGGCGCCCTGGTTTTGCGGCTCTTCCTGACACCAGACAAAATCGGTGACGTGGCTGTAATCGGCCAGAATGGCTCGCACTTCCTCTTCCGGGAAGGGGTAGAGCTGCTCAATTCGCACCAGTGCCACATCTTGCTGCTCCGCCTTGCGACGGGCTTCGAGCAGGTCGTAGTAAACCTTGCCGGAGCAGAAGACCACCCGCTTGACCGCTTTCGGATCCAGCGCGTCGATCTCGCCAATGGCGTTCTGGAAGGTGCCTTCTGCCAGCTCTTCGAGCTTGCTGACCGCCAGCGGGTGGCGCAGCAGGGATTTGGGCGTCATCACGATAAGCGGACGGCGCATCGGGCGCACGACCTGACGGCGCAGCATGTGGAATACCTGAGCCGGGGTTGAGGGTACGCACACCTGCATGTTGTGCTGAGCGCACATCTGCAGATAACGCTCCAGACGGGCGGAGGAGTGCTCCGGCCCCTGCCCCTCGTAACCGTGCGGCAGCAACATGGTCAGGCCGCACATCCGGCCCCACTTCTGCTCACCAGAGGAGAGGAACTGATCCACCACTACCTGGGCACAGTTGGCGAAATCGCCGAACTGGGCTTCCCAGATGGTGAGGCCAGCCGGCTCGGCGCTGGCGTAACCATATTCAAAGGCCAGTACCGCGTTCTCGGTCAGCACAGAGTCATATACCTCGAACGGGCCTTGCTCGTCGTGCAGGTTGCACAGCGGAGTGTAGGTGCTGGCATCGGTCTGGCTGTGCAGCACGGCGTGGCGGTGGAAGAAGGTGCCACGGCCGGAATCTTCACCGGTAAAGCGGATGCGGGACCCCTTGTCCACCAGAGTGGCGTAGGCCAGGGTCTCGGCAAAGCCCCAATCCACCAGCTTCTCGCCAGCGGCCATCAGACGGCGGTCTTCATAAATTTTCTCGACCTGACGCTGCAGCACGTGGGTCGCCGGATACTGGCTCACCCGCTCGCCGAGGCTCTTGAGGTGATCCATCGGCACGGCACTCTCATAGGCCATGTTCCAGTCGTGGCCCAGATAAGGGGTCCAGTCGACGGAGTGCAGCTCCATCGGCCGCCACTCTTTGCTCACCCGCTCACCGCGATCCAGCGCTTCGCGATACTCGTTGACCAGTTCGGTCGCCCGCTCCTGAGCGAGGCTCCCCTCGGCCACCAGCTGATCGGCGTAGATCTTGCGCGGGGTCGGGTGCTGCTTGATCTTCTGGTACATCAGCGGCTGGGTGGCGCTCGGCTCGTCCGCTTCGTTGTGACCGTGACGACGGTAGCAGACCAGCTCGATCACCACGTCGCGTTTGAAGGTGTTGCGGTAATCCAGTGCAATCTGGGTCACCAGCACCACGGCTTCCGGATCATCCCCGTTGACGTGCAGCACCGGCGCCTGCACCGCCTTGGCGATGTCGGTGCAATATTCGGTGGAACGCAGGTCACGGATATAGGAGGTGGTGAAACCAACCTGGTTGTTGATGACGATGCGCACCGTCCCGCCGACACCATAGGCACGGGTCTGGGACATGTTGAAGGTCTCGGCCACCACGCCCTGACCGGCCATGGCCGAGTCACCGTGAATGGTGATGGGCAACACGCTGGAGCCATCCTTGTCACCGCGACGATCCATCCGGGCACGGACCGAGCCGATGACCACAGGGTTGACGATCTCGAGGTGAGAGGGGTTGAACGCCAGCGCCAGGTGGACGTTGCCACCCGGGGTGGCGAAGTCGGAGGAGAAGCCCATGTGGTACTTCACATCACCGGTACCCCAGGATTCGCCATGCTTGCCGGCAAACTCGTCGAACAGATCCTGAGCGCGCTTGCCCAGCACGTTGATCAGCACGTTGAGGCGACCGCGGTGGGCCATACCGATAACGGCCTCTTTGCAGCCCTGCTCACCGGCGCGACGGATCAGCTCCTTGAGCATGGGGATCATGGCGTCGCCACCTTCCAGCGAGAAGCGCTTGGCTCCCGGGAACTTGGCGCCCAGATATTTCTCCAGCCCTTCGGCAGCGGTCAGGCTCTCGAGGAAACGGGTCTTCTCTTCGAGGGTGTAGCTCCCCTTCCCTTCAATGGATTCGAGACGCTGTTGCAGCCAGCGCTTCTCTTCCGTGGAGGTGAGGTGCATGTAGTCGGCGCCGATGGAGCCGCAATAGGTCTTCTTCAGCGAGGCGTAGAGGTCGGAGAGCACCATGGTCTCGCGACCGATGGCGTAGGAGCCCACATTGAAGGTGGCCTCCATATCTGCGCCCTGCAGGTTGTGAAACGCAGGATCCAGTTCGGCAACGGTTTCACGCTGCCACAGGCCCAGCGGGTCCAGATTGGCATTCTGGTGACCACGGAAACGGAAGGCGTTGATCAGCTGCAATACCCGCACCTGCTTGGCATCCACTTGCGGATCGGAGACGGGGGCACTGTAGCGAGAGGGATCCTTGGCCAGACGACGGAAATAATCGCGGACCTGGGAGTGGGGTTGTTCAACCGCATGGCCATTGACCTGGGGCAGCTCGCTAAACAGGCTGCGCCACTCGTCGGACACGGAGTCAGGATTTTCCAGGAAGGATTCGTACAAATCCTCGATATAGCTTGCATTCGCACCAGCCAGGTGAGATGACTCCAACCAGGCCTTCATCACGCCGTTATGCATTTCTATCCCTTGTACTTCTTGTTACTGCTACGCAGCTTGTAGGGTTCAAACAGCCATCCTGCCACGGGTGGGATGGCTATCCGGAAGTCGGGCCAGCACAGGGCCGGCCCAAATACTAAACAGCCCGATTGAGCAACATCGACTTGATCTGGCCAATCGCCTTGGTCGGGTTCAAGCCTTTCGGACAGACGTTCACGCAGTTCATGATGCCGTGGCAGCGGAACACGCTGAAGGCGTCGTCCAGATTACCCAGCCGTTCGGTGGTCGCGGTGTCGCGGCTGTCAGCCAGCCAGCGGTAGGCGGCAAGCAGCCCGGCCGGACCGATGAACTTGTCGGGGTTCCACCAGAAGGAGGGGCAAGAGGTGGAGCAGCAGGCACAAAGAATACACTCGTACAGGCCATCCAGCTTGGCACGCTCTTCGGGGGATTGCAGGTGCTCACGCACCGGCGGCAACTTGTCTTCATTGATGAGGAAGGGTTTGACCTTCTCCCACTGGGTGTAGAACTGGGTCATGTCGATCACCAGATCACGGATCACCGGCAGGCCGGGCAAGGGGCGGATAACGACCTTGTTGCCCTTCTTCAGCAAATCGGAGAGCGGGGTGATGCAGGCAAGACCGTTCTTGCCATTCATGTTGAGACCGTCAGATCCACAAACCCCTTCGCGGCAGGAGCGGCGGAAGGCGAGCGTGGGATCCAGCTCTTTCAACTGGATCAGTGCATCGAGCACCATCATGTCGGAACCTTCAGGAATATCAAGATGATAATCCTTCATATGGGGGACGTTATCAACATCCGGATTGTATCTGTAGACAGAGAATGTGACGTTCATAGGGCTGGCTCCGCAATCAGTAAGTCCGAACCTTGGGCGGGAACGCCTCACGGGTCTTGGGTGACATGTTGACAGCACGACGGGTCATGGACTCGGTGTCCGGATGATAGAGGCTGTGGCACAGCCAGTTCTCATCGTCGCGATCCGGGAAGTCGAAGCGGCAGTGAGCACCGCGACTCTCGGTACGGAAGTTGGCGGCAACCGCCGTGGCAAACGCCGTCTCCATCAGGTTGTCCAGCTCCAAGCACTCGATGCGCTGGGTGTTGAACTCTTTGGAGGTGTCATCCAGACGGGCTGACTTGAGGCGCTCGCGGATAACCTTGAGCTCGGCCAGCCCCTCTGCCATCGCAGCCCCTTCGCGGAACACGGAGAAGTTGTTCTGCATGCAGCGCTGCAGGTCTTTGCGGATCTGCACCGGGTCTTCCCCGTCACGGCAATTTTCCCAGCGGTTGAAGCGGGCCAGTGCGGCATCCAGATCCGACTCAGAGGCATCGCGACCATGTTCCATCTCGCCCAGAGTGTTGACCAGATGCATGCCGGCCGCGCGGCCGAACACCACCAGATCCAGCAGGGAGTTGCCACCCAGACGGTTGGCGCCGTGCACCGAGACGCAGGCAATCTCGCCCACCGCAAACAGACCGACCACCGGCACATCGTTGCCGTTCTTGTCTTGGGTCAGGCACTGGCCATTCACGTTGGTCGGCACGCCGCCCATCATGTAGTGGCAGGTCGGGATGATCGGGATCGGCTCTTTGACCGGATCCACGTGGGCGAAGGTGCGGGAGAGTTCGCAGATGCCCGGCAGACGGGATTCCAGCACCTCTTTGCCGAGGTGGTCCAGCTTGAGCTTGATGTGCGGGCCCCAGGGACCATCGCAGCCACGGCCTTCACGGATCTCGATCATGATGGAGCGGGCCACCACGTCGCGACCGGCCAAGTCCTTGGCATTTGGCGCGTAACGCTCCATGAAGCGCTCGCCATCTTTATTGAGCAGATAGCCACCTTCACCACGGCAGCCTTCGGTTACCAGCACCCCTGCCCCGGCGATGCCGGTCGGGTGGAACTGCCACATCTCCATATCCTGCACGCCGACGCCGGCACGCAGCGCCATACCGACGCCGTCACCTGTGTTGATGTGGGCATTGGTGGTGGACTGGTAGATACGACCGGCACCGCCAGTCGCCAGCACGGTGGCCTTGGCCTTGAAGTAGACCACTTCACCGCTCTCCATATCGATGGCGGTACAACCCACCACGTGGCCATCCTGGTTTTTCACCAGATCCAGCGCATACCACTCGGAGAAGACGGTGGTCTTGTTCTTGACGTTCTGTTGGTAAAGGGTGTGCAGCAGGGCGTGACCGGTACGGTCGGCGGCCGCTGCGGTACGAGCGGCCTGCTCGCCACCGAAATTCTTGGACTGACCACCAAACGGACGCTGGTAGACAGACCCGTTATCGAAACGGGAGAAGGGCAGCCCCATGTTCTCCAGCTCATAGATAGCCTCGGGACCGGTTTTGCACATGTACTCGATGGCTTCCTGATCACCGATGTAATCGGAACCTTTTACCGTGTCATACATATGCCACTGCCAGTTGTCATCGTGGGCATTGCCCAGCGCAACCGTGATCCCGCCCTGGGCGGAAACAGTGTGAGAACGGGTTGGAAAAACCTTGGACAACAGAGCGCAGCTCTTGCCGGACTGGGCAATCTGCAGCGCGGCGCGCATACCGGCACCACCGGCACCAATCACCACCGCATCAAATTCACGAGTTGGAATAGTCACCTTACACACCCCACAGCACGACGAAACCCGTCATCAGATAGACAAACAGCACCACGACCAGGGCAAATTGCAGCGCCCCGCGCAGCCCTACCGGCTTGATATAGTCAGTCAGCACCTGCCACAGACCAATCCAGGCGTGGATCAGTACGCAGAGCAGGGTCAACAGGGTGAATACCTTGGTGAATGTTTTGGCGAAGAAGCCTGCCCACACCTCGTAGGTGATGTCGTTGAACGCGACAAAGCCCACCAGATAGAGGACATAACAGGTCATGATGAGGGCGGTGGCGCGGATCAGGATGTAATCGTGAACGCCGCTGCGCCCGAAGGTTGCAGAATTGGTTACCATACAAGCACTCCCGCCAATACAGCCAGGATCGCGGTGATCACGAAGGCCACGCGGGCGCTCTGATTGCCGGATTCCAGCTCTTCCCAATAGCCCATATCCATGACCAGATGACGCAAGCCGCCCACAATGTGGTATGCCAGCGCAGTCAGGATCCCCCACAGCACGAGTTTGACCAGGAAGTTGTCCATGATGGCAACCACGGTTTCAAACCCTTCGGGAGAGGCGAGTGAAGTACCAAGCATCCACAGCAAGATGCCCAGTGCAACAAAGGTAATGACCCCTGAAACACGGTGCAGGATGGATGCAATGGCAGTGACAGGAAAGCTGATCGTCTGTAGGTCGAGGTTGACCGGTCTCTGTTTGTTTTTCACGCTTGCCCACTCAGCTCCATTGAGCACGTTAGTTATTGTTTTAACTCACACTTGAGGGCACGGAATGGTGATTGTTGGTTTTTTGTTACCAAAACACTCTGAAAAAGCCAAAACGCGAGTTTTCGGTTTCACATCAGGCTTTGCCAAAGCGTTTCAAACACCCGCAGCCATGACCCACGTGGCGCAGTATATCGGCGGCCTTAACCGAAGACAATCAATTAGCTACAAAGAAAACACAAAACCGCAAACTCGATCGCATATTTAATTTAACATTTCATTAATGCCATTAATGGGGTTCCAGCAAAATTGACATTGATAAGGAACTCTGTTTCAAATAAGGCGCTCCAGCCACCTCGGTATGGGTAACAACCTTTGCCAGCGTCATAAAAGTCGTAATAGAGTAGGACTGGAACCAAATTATAAAGAGCAAAGGAGACGTGCTATGGCTGATAAGATAGCCACCCTACACCTGCCCGGGAAAGATCCGGTTGAACTGCCGATCCTCTCTGGAACCGTTGGACCGGATGTTGTCGATGTTAGAAAGCTGGGTGGGCAAGGGTATTTCACCTTTGACCCGGGCTTTATGGCGACCGGTTCTTGCAAATCTGCCATCACCTACATTGACGGGGATCAGGGTGTCTTGCTGCACCGTGGCTACCCCATCGCCCAGTTGGCCAAAGAGTCCAACTACCTCGAAGTCTGCTATATCCTGCTCTACGGCGAGGCGCCCACCAAGGCACAGTTTGCCGATTTCCAGCGTACCGTGACCCGCCATACCATGGTGCACGAGCAGATTGCCTTTTTCTTCCGCGGCTTCCGTCGTGACTCCCACCCCATGGCCATCATGTGTGGTGTGGTGGGCGCACTCTCTGCCTTCTATCACGACGCCCTGGACATCAACAACGAACAGCACCGCGAGATCTGCGCCTTCCGCCTCATCTCCAAGATGCCGACCCTGGCGGCCATGTGTTACAAGTACTCCATCGGCCAGCCGTTCATGCATCCGCGCAACGCCCTCTCCTATGCAGGCAACTTCCTGCATATGATGTTTGCGGTACCGACCGAGGAGTACAAGGTCAATCCGGTGGTCGAACGCGCCATGGACCGCATCTTTACCCTGCATGCGGATCACGAGCAGAACGCCTCCACCTCAACCGTCCGTCTGGCTGGCTCCTCCGGTGCCAACCCGTTTGCCTGTATCGCCGCAGGTATCGCCTCCCTGTGGGGTCCGGCCCATGGTGGTGCCAACGAAGCCTGCCTGCGCATGCTGGAGGAAGTAGGCTCGGTGGATCGCATCCCCGAGTACATCGCCAAGGCCAAGGACAAGAACGATCCGTTCCGTCTGATGGGCTTCGGTCACCGTGTCTACAAGAACCATGACCCTCGTGCCACCGTGATGCGCGAAACCTGCCACGAAGTACTGACCGAGCTGCAGATCAAGGATCCGCTGCTGGACGTGGCCATGGAGCTGGAGCGCATCGCGCTCTCCGACCCCTACTTCATCGAGAAGAAACTCTACCCGAACGTGGACTTCTACTCCGGTATCATCATGAAGGCGATCGGTATCCCGATGAACATGTTCACCGTGATCTTCGCCATCTCCCGTACCATCGGCTGGATTGCCCACTGGAACGAGTTCCACTCAGACCCGGACAGCAAGATTGGTCGCCCACGCCAGCTCTACGTAGGTCACCCGCTGCGCGAGTTCACTCCGCTCGAGCAGCGCTAACCACTGCGCTGATATGGTTTGTTACAAAGGCGGTCATTGACCGCCTTTTTGTTTGCCGCTCTAATGCCCCCTTTCGCGTTAAGGAGTCCATTATGAAACCACTGTTTATCAGCGCAACCTTGCTGCTGACCGCCTGCCAGAGCACCCCCGCCCCGTCACAGGGGGAGACCCTCTATATCAACAGCCAGTTGGTCGATTGCGTCGGGGTTGGCCCGATGCAGTGCATGCAGGTTCGCAGTGATGAGCAGCAGCCCTGGACGCTGTTCTACCAGAATATCGAAGGTTTCCAGTTCGAGCCTGGCTATCGCTACCAGCTCACTGTCAGCAAGGAGCAGCTCACCGATGTGCCGGCCGATGCCCCCTCCGTGCGCTATCAGCTGATCAAGGTAGTGAACAAGGTCGCCAGCAAGTAACAAACACGATCAAAAAAACGGGGGATGGCTGATGCCATCCCCCGTTGGTTTATGGGTACTGCGCCTCATCAGGCACGATCAGGTCGGCGCCAGCGCCATATGCAGCAAGGGATAGGGTTTACCCTGACCATCCAGCGGCGAGCGACCCGTCACGGTGAATCCCATCTTCAGATAGAAGCCCACCGCCTGCTCGTTCTGCTCGTTGACGTCAACCAGCGTCGCGCCGCCCTGCGTGATGGCATGGGCCACCAGCAAACGCCCCACGCCACTGCCGCGCGCCTCGGGAGCCACAAACAGCATCTCCAGCTTGCCCTCGTACACTCCGCTAAAACCCGTAATCTGCCCCTCTTCTGTGCGGGCACTGTGCAGTGTCACCGCATCGAAGTAGTGCTCCAGAATAAGCGGTTTAAGCGCCAGGATCTCGGCCTCGGGCAGGAAGTGGTGGGTCGCCCGCACCGAGGCCTCCCACAGCGCGATCAGGGCCGGATAATCGGCCCGGGATACCGGAACAATCGTCATGAAATAACTCGATATGATAACCAGCGGGAAGAGACACCTTCCCGCTGGCAACGGTGATTAGCGCGCCTGCACCGCCTGCAGCAGCACCGACATATCAGCGCCAAAGTTGCGGCTGCGGATCGCCTCGCGAATATCCGCTTCGCTATAACGGCTGCCTGGGTACACCACCACGCAGGAGGTGTCGCCCGGTTTGAGGAAGTGGGTCTCGCCAAACGGGGTATAGCGGGTGGCACCGATACTGATGAGCGCATGGGGAGGATGTCCCGCCTGCGCCAGCAGTCCCTGAATGTGCTCCGCCGGCCCTTCATCCTGCTGATGATTGAACTTGTCGATGGCCCAGTCGAGCAGCTTGCCGTGGAAGTAGCTGTAGTCGATGGCGGCGCTGTCTACCCCGTAGGCGTGCAGCTCGCCATCGCGCTCCAGATAGCAGGCGATACGATAGTCATCGAGCTCGCAACCGGCGGCAAAACCGGAAAGCGGCAGCAGGTTGGCCGCCAACCCCTTGCTCTCTTCGCCCCAGTTCTTCTTCTCGCTGATCTTCTTGGCGTTGGGACGGCGGATGGAACAGTCGTTATAGGCACCAAAGGCGCGGGGATGGATCGCCACCACCTGCTTGCCGGCATACTCCAGCTCGCACCAGAGGGCTACTTCCGGCTCGATCTGCACCTTCTCGTCACCACTGACCGCCGCTTCCGGCAGGAAGATCGCCTTGTCGCTCAACGGGAATACCCCAAGCTGACCCGGATGGCCCGGCACGAAGAAGGGGAACAGCGCCTTGGGCGCCGTGGTATCGCGCACCACGACCGCTACGAAGTCCGACGCTTCACCCGCCTGCTCCAGATGACCGGCGAAATTGCCCGCGACCCCGAGTCCGATAAACTTGCTCTCTGCTGCTATCTGCATCTTGCTCACCTGCATCTTGCCAACGCAAGGTAGCAGGCTCGTCGCCCACTACCGCTAAAGTGGCAAGATTAAACCACAAGGACCCCGCCTTCGCCCAGTCCGGCCCTGTAGTGATGTGCGCCAGTCCGCTTTTTTAGGGACGAGAAGGCTGTGGTGAACCAGCCATTGCGCACTCATTCAGCTACGCGGTCACCGCGCTGGAAACAGTGCGTTTCCGGCATCTCCCCTCTTTCTCCTTGGGACTCAACTTCATCTTTGTTAGGCTGCCGGCATGCAAAACAACTGTGCGCTTGAGTGCGCCACTGCTCATCACGGCAACCCCATTGGAGAGAAAACAGATGATCGACAAACTCGCCTGGCTCACCTTTAAAGATCAGCAACTGCTCTGCGCCCGCTCCCACGGCAAGGGCATCTATTACATCCCGGGCGGCAAGCGGGAACCGGGCGAGAGCGACGAGGTGGCGCTGATCCGCGAGATTGAGGAGGAGCTGGCTGTCACCCTGCAGCCCGATACCCTGCGCTTTGCCTGCGAGTTCAGCGCCCAGGCCGATGGCAAACCGGCAGGAGTCGAGGTGCGACTGCGCTGTTACACCGGCGAAGCGAGCGGCACCCCGATCGCCTCGGCAGAAGTTGCCGAACTGCGCTGGCTCGACAGCTCTCACCTCGATAAGCTCTCCCCCGTCTCCTGCCTGCTGTTTGTCTGGCTGGTTGAGCAGGGGCTGATCCGCTGACAAGCCGTACTCGCGGCGAGCATACGTACCCACCTCATATGAACCAACGGTGGCAATCAGCCACATAGCAACGCAACGACAAGGATGTCAGATGGACATTGTGGAAGTTAATAGCGCAGCAACCTACCAAAGTGCGCTCATCACCCTGCTGCAAGATTGTGTCGATAGCGGCGCCTCGGTCGGATTTTTACCGCCGCTGACCACGGAGGAATCTACCCGCTACTGGCAAGGAGTTGAAGCGGATCTTGTGGCAGGTCACCGAAAGCTGTGGCTTGCCCTTGAGCAACAACAGCTCGTGGGAGCGGTTCAGCTCGCGCTCTGTGGCAAGGCCAACGGTCGCCACCGGGCCGAGGTGGAAAAACTGATGGTACTGCAAACGGCGAGAGGCAAAGGTGTCGGTCATGCGCTGATGCAGGCAATGGAACAAGGCGCCCATGCCGCGGGCCGTTCGCTGCTGGTGCTCGATACTCGCGCCGGTGATGTGGCCTCCCACCTCTATCGTCAACTCGGCTATCTGGAGGCGGGCCAGATCCCGATCTTTGCGCGCAACGCAGATGGCACTCTTGCTGCGACCGTCATCTTCTATAAACCGCTCTAACCATCCCCTATCTCTTATCCACATACAGCAGGGCCGCACCAAGCGGCCTTGCTTGTTGCCCGCGTGACTGTTTGTTGCAGCAATTTGGCTTGCGACGGATTGCCACGATACGGCCAGTGCTCCTGTATGCCTCAACACCGCCAATCGCTCGCCCCAAAATACAACCAAATAAACAGAAAGATTAATTAATGATTAAAACACCCCCCTTTTCTGCTTCATCTATTGCTTCATCAGGCGTATCGTGAGAGACCCATTTGATAATCAAATCTATGTTGTTCACTGCCTTGAGGAATAATGGATGCCCACTTTGCCCCGTACAGTTACCTCCCCCAAAAAGTTCATCATCGGTCAGCACCTTCTCCCGCAACTCCATGAGCACGTTAAAGATTTTGGTGACTATGCGTTGCTCATCAGCGATGAGTTCATTCTGGAGCGGGTACGGGAAGAAGCTTTGGCGGGGCTCCTGCAGGCAGGCCTCAGGGGAGTGGTCGACAAGTTTCGCTATGAATGCACCGAACAGGAGATCCACCGCCTGACCCACCTTGCAGAGCAATATGGTGCGAACGTGATTGTCGGGATCGGCGGCGGCAAGACGCTGGATGTCGCCAAGGCCGTGGCCTTCTATCTGCGCCGTCCGGTTGTGCTGTTCCCGACGATTGCCTCCACGGATGCCCCCTGCACGGCGCTGGCGGTGATCTACAACCAGACGGGGGAATTTGAGCGCTATCTGTTCCTGCCGCAAAATCCGGACGTGGTGCTGGCTGACACGGCCATCATTGCCGCCGCCCCTCCCCGCTTCTTTTCCGCAGGCGTTGGCGATGCCCTGGCCACCTATTTCGAGGCGCGCGCCTGCTATCGGGCGGACGGGCTCAATCTGGTCGGCAAGCGCCCTTCACGCACTGGCCTTGGTCTGGCAAAGCTCTGTTACGAGCTGCTTGGTGAGAACATCGAGCTGGCCATGGATGCGATACGCCACCATGTCCCGACCCCGGCGCTTGAGCAGGTTATCGAGGCCACCATCTACCTCAGCGGGGTCGGCGCAGAAGCCGGTGGACTGGCCGCCGCTCATGCCGTCAACAACGGCATGTCACTGATCCCGGAGCTCCATCGTGCCCAGCATGGCGAGAAGGTAGTCTTCGGCCTGCTGACCCAACTCGTGCTTGAGCGCGCCCCGCAACACGAACTTGATGAGGTGTTTCGCATCATCGACTGTGCAGGTCTGCCCATGACGCTGCAAGAGCTGGGGCTCACCCACTTTGATGAAAGCGAGTGGCGCAAGGTGGCGCAGCTGGCCTGCGATCCCCTCGATACCATGGGCAACATGCCGATGACAGTGAGTGAACAGGATGTCTACGCCGCCATGGTAGCGGCCAATGCCATGGCTGAGCGTTATCGCCTCCGCCATCCCCGCATCTGATTGCTTGCCGCACTAAATAAGCAAACAGTAAAAAGGCTTGCCCATTGGCAAGCCTTTTTCATCTGCATCCCCCCCCCCTTGTCGGGATAGACGAAAGTCCGCGTTGACTCAGGGGAGTTTCACCGCTCGCACTTCAACCTCTGGCAGGGCGAAGGCATCTTGCGCGGCGATGAGTTGCAGCTCGTAAGCCTGCTGGCGCCAGGTCTCCTGCAGCACCGCATCCACCGAGGCGTTGGTGCGTTCGAACGCGCTGACCGCATCGTGACCAGCAAGCAAATTCGCCAGCATCAGGGCGCTGATAAGATCGCCAACCCCCACCGGCTGGCGGGCAAAGTCATAGAGCGGACGGGCAATCAGATAATCCCCTTGCGGCGTTGCCAGCAGCATCTCGAAGCGGCTGGAGTCCTGCGCCGCACGACCGAGATGCTTGACCAGCACCAGCTTGACGCCGCGGGCCAGCAGCTGATGGGCAGCCGAGCGGGTCTGATCCAGATCTGCCAGATGGGTATCGCAGAGGGTCTCCAACTCCAGCAGGTTGGGGGCCATCATGTCGGCCACCGGCAGCGCCTGCTCGGTCAGGAAACGGGTGACGCCAGGAGCGACGATACACCCCTTCTCCGGGTGACCCATCACGGGGTCGCAGAAGTAGATGGCATCAGGGTTGGCCGCCTTGACGGCGTTGACCACGGTCAGGATCTCGTCCCCCTGCTCGGCAGAACCAAGGTAGCCGCTCAGCACGGCGTCACACTGGCTCAACACCTCGATATTGCCCAATCCTTTCACCAGCGCACTGATATGACCCGCAGGCATCGCCATTCCCTGCCACCCCTGGGCATATTGGGTGTGGTTGGAAAACTGCACCGTGTTGATGGGCCATACATCCATGCCGAGGCGACGCATGGGGAAGACGGCCGCGCTGTTGCCGGCACAACCAAAGACCACGTGGGACTGAATAGAGAGAACGGATTTCATCGGGAATACCACAGCAAAGGATCAGCAAGGTGGGCAATATATCGGATGAAGATAACGATGCGCCACCTTGGCGCGGGATGAACAGGCAATCTCCTGACTAAAGACAGGTTTTTTACGCCATTTGGCCCACGCCGACAAGGTGAGCGGAGCCATGATGCGCCGCGTCCGTCACATCCCGTTGCGTTCAACAGCATGAGGGGCAAAGTGATAGACCCATCCCTCATCACAAGGCATGTCGCTGGGGGGCTGAATCAGCTCAGGCAACACCGCCACCTTGCCACCAGCGGCATACTGCAGCGCCATCAGGGCGCAGAGCGCCGCATCGTAGCGATCGGTGCCGACCTGCACATCCGCAGGCAGCAGCGCCGCCAGCTCGGGCCGTGCCGAGGATGCCTTGCCGCCCACTTTGGCCAATGCCGGATAGACCTCCAGCACGGCGCGACTGGCCTTCGGGGCAACGGTCGGCACCAGTTGCAGATCCGAGAGCCGCGGCAGCATGGAGAGCGCCAGGGTAGCGTTGTTGCCGAGCCGGTCGAAGGTGGCCGACAGCGGCTTCTTGCCGTACTGCTGATACAACCAGCGCTCGCAGTCGCGATAGGCATAGGGGTTATCTATCTCCCGCTCGGGAGCGGCGCAGCTGTGTGGCTGGCCGTTGAGCAGATCCCTCAAGGCGCGGGGAAAAGCGAGCGGCGCATCGATACCGAGCGCCAGTTGCGGGCAGGCTTCTACCTGCATCAGGGTCAGCTCGTTTTGCAGGGCGGGACGCAGCAGAGCGGCCAGATCCGGCGCCACCCGCGAGCTCAGACGAAACAGCGGCGACACCCCGATCCAGTGCAGGCGGTTGGAGTCGGCCTGCCAGCCCACCACGGCCACCGCCTGGGCGCTGCCCTGCCAGCCCCGCACATCCCAGCCGATCCCGATTGCACTCATCTGCCCTGCCGTCATCAATCACCTCTGTTCGCCTGTCACAAGTTGCAAGAGGCACAGGGTAATCAGCAGAGGGCCTTAACGCAAAGCGAACCGCCCACTCAGAACGATTTCTGGAAGTTCACCAGCGGCAGAATGGGGAACACGCCGTTGGCGGCATAGTTGGCCAGCCCGATCTGCAAGCCATCGAGGTGCTTGGTCGCATTGATAAAGCCAATCTGGAAAGTGGTACGCTCGGCATAGTTGACGAAGCCAACGTTGGCCAGCGCATTGCCCTTGGCGATATTGACCGCCCCCCAGTTGAGCCCCTGTACATTGTTGGTCAGGTTGACCAGCCCCAGATTGACGCCGGTATCCTGCCCTTCATGCCAGTTGATGGCATTGATGGCGACCCCGCCAAACTGGTGGCGCACCCGACCGGCCCCCAGGAAGATCCCGAGCTGCAGTCCGCTGAACTGATCCACATCGGAGAGGGCGAAGATCGGCAGATCAATACCCTTCACCTGACCGGTCCGACCGTAGAGCAGCGAGGCACGCGCCCCTTCCACCTGATGGGACGCGGGCAAATTGACCCCGGGCAGCGAGACCTGCACCGGAGTACTGGCCTGCGCGACACCGCACAGAGCAAGGGCGCTGCATGCCAGCAGCAGGCGGGAGAGTGTCATGGAAAGTTCCTTGGGCCATTGAGAGTGGCCCGATCCTAACAGTCAGGGGCGAGTGTGGGCACACCAGCAGGGACGAGGTGCGTCACGATACGTCACGGTTGGCCCTCTCACCTCTCCATCAGGTCTTGCGAAAGCGCCACCTCAAGGACAATCGGCCACTTTTTCGCAGCGAGTGCCCCCTCTTCCTTTCTTTGCCTGAGCGAACTGCCTAAAATAGTCGCCCTGCTGTATCCGGCATTCATCCATCTAGAGGATTTCCCATGGAGACGTTTCTGCTCGAAGGTCACCCCTTCGTTGCCTTGTGTGACCTTATCAAACATCAGGGGTGGGCCGATTGTGGCGGCGCCGCCAAAGCCCTCGTTGCCGAAGGGCTGGTCGAGGTGGACGGTCAGGTCGAGACCCGCAAGCGCTGCAAGATCGTGGCCGAACAGGTGGTCAACTTCAACGGCATGAAGGTCGTGGTGAAAGAGGGCGTCAGCCCGGAGATTGGCTAAACCCGTTTCGGGGAGCCACTCTCCGGCAACCCGCTAGCTGGCCTTGATCGACAGGGTCAGCACAAAACGCGCCATCGCCTCATCCCCGTTCAATGACGGACAGGTGGCTACCACCTGGATGGGGCGATTGATGCGCTGACCGCTTGCCAGCGATTCGTCGATCATGGCGTCAATCTCCTCCCCCGCTACGCAGTCGAACTGCACATCCCCCTCCGGTCGTTTCAAAAACTCCCCCTGCACATCCTTGAAGGCGAAGTGCACCTTCTTGCGCCGCTGCCGCCCCTTCTCCATCACCAGTAGACCACCTACCAGATCGGCGCCGGTCGCCAGCGCGCCAAAATACATGCTGCCCAGGTGGTTGCGGGTACGCCAACCAAGGGGAATGCGAATGCGCAGCGCCTTGGCGTTCATCTCTTCGATGATCGGGGCACAAAACCCGATGACGGGAATGTAGCGCCAGGCAAACAGCCGAAGCGCCAGATTGGCTTTGAAGCGTTGCAAATCCATATGCGAACTGATCCGATGAGTTAATGTAAACAACATGTTGCCTGCATCTGCGCCATTCGACAAGTACAGGGATCACGCTTACGACCTTTTGCCCAACCCAAAAAAACAGAGGAAACCGCACCGGTTCCCTCTTTTCGTTCATGTCGCTGTTACAGCAAATGTGCCGATCAGGCGCGCTTCTCTTCGAGCCAGGCCCCCTGACTCTGCATCTCGAACAGCTGGGCATAGTGACCGCCGAGGGCCATCAGCTCGCTGTGGCTACCCCGCTCGCTCACCTGACCGCGGGAGAGCAGCAGGATCTCGTCCGCATCGACGATGGTCGAGAGGCGGTGGGCGATGGCGATGGTGGTGCGGCCACGACGGGCGGCAGAGATCGCCTGCGACAGCGCCAACTCGGTCTGGGAGTCCACGCTGGCCGTCGCTTCATCCAGAATGAGGATACGCGGATCCCCCACCAGCGCCCGGGCAAAGGAGAGCAGTTGCCGCTGGCCGGCGGAGAGGTTCTTGCCTCCCTCCTCCATCAGGGTGTTGATCCCCTGTGGCAGGCTGCGCACAAACTCGGCCAGCTGCACCTCGCTCAGCGCCTGCCAGAGCCGCGCTTCGTCTATTCCGGCCCGACCGAGACGCAGGTTTTCCGCCAGAGTGCCGACGAAGATAAAGGGATCTTGCTGCACCAGCCCGATGCTACGGCGTACCGCTGCCAGCGACAGGGTATCCAGTGCGTGATCATCGAAGCGGATCTGCCCCTGACCCAGCGGATAGAAGCCCATCAGCAAGCTGATAATGGTGGACTTGCCGCTGCCGGTATGGCCCACCAGCGCCAGCATCTGGCCCGGTTTTGCGGCAAAACTGACCTCCCGCAGCACCTGCTGCTCACCATCGTAGGAGAAGCTCACCCGCTCGAAACTGACCCGCCCTTCCAGCGGGATCATCTCGCCCTCGGTGCTTTCGCGGGTTTCATCGAGCAGGGCAAAGACCCGCTCCCCCGCCACCATCGCCTGCTGCAACTGGTTAAGCTGGTTGGTCATCTCGATGAGCGGCTCGATCATCCGGCCCAGATAGCTGATAAAGGCGTAGAGCACCCCTACCTGGATAGCACCCGCGTGGCTCTCCCCCTCATGGGCAAACAGCGCCAACAGGCCGATCAGCACCATCATGTAGAAGAGATCGATGAGCGGACGCAGCAAAATGCCGTTGATCTTGAGGCTCTTGATCCGTGCCGACCAGTGTTGCTGGTTCACCTCGGCAAAGGCGTTGGCAAAGTGGCGCTCCTGCACCATCGCCTGAATAACCGGCATCCCCTGCAGCGACTCGTTGAGGCGGCTGTTGATGTCGGAGAGCAGACTGCGGGTCGCTCGCACCACTGGCACGCTCAGTTTCTGGTAGAGCCACATCACCCCGCCCACTGCGGGCAGCAACAGGGAGCAGACCAGCATCAGCCGCAGATCCAGCAGCGCCATGGAGATGAGGATGCCGCACAACAGCACCACTTTTTGCACCAGCAAGCCGATCACCTGCACATAGAGGTTCATGATCGCTTCGGTGTCGTTGGTGATGCGGGAAATCAGCGAGCCGGATCGATGCTTGTCAAAGTAGCGGGCCGGCAAGCGGATGGCGGTAGCAAATACCTGCTCGCGCAAAGTTTGCACCACCGCCTGAGCGATGCGATTGAAGCGCAGGGATTGCAAATAGAAACCCGCCGCCGAAAGCACCTGCAAACCCAGATAGCCCGCTGCAATCAAAGCAATGGTGGGCAGCACGATATTGCGTGGCGCCAGATAGTCATCGATAAAAAGCTTGATCAGCAGCGGCCCGGCCACTTCGGCGCCGGTGGCAAGCAGCAGGCAAATCCCCGCCTGGATCAGCCAGCGAGGATAGCGGGCGCAGTAGGCGAGCAGTCTTTTAATGGTCGGATTCACAGGCTCTCCTCCACCGCTTCTTCGAGTCGCTGATAACGCACCATATCTGCATACCAACCATTGTGCGCCATCAGGGCACCGTGATGACCCCGCTCGCTGACGGCCCCCTGCTCCAGCACCAGGATCTCGTCGGCCTGCTCCACCGCCGTCATGCGATGGCTGACCAGGATCAGGGTGCGACGATGGGCCTTGAGGGAATGCAGAATTTGCTGCTCGGTGTGGGCATCCACCGCCGAGAGCGCATCATCGAGCACCAGAATGGGTGCATCCAGCAGCAGGGCGCGGGCAATGGCCAGCCGCTGTTTCTGGCCGCCGGAGAGGGTCACCCCTTTCTCCCCGACCTCGGTCTCATAACCCTTGGGGAAACGCACGATATCATCGTGGACACAGGCAATGCGTGCCACCCGTTCGACCTCCTCGCGGCTCGCATCGGGTTTGCCGAGGGCAATATTGGCAGCGATGGTGGTGGAAAACAGGAATGGCTCCTGCGGTACATAGGCAAACTGGCTGCGCAGTGTGGCGAGCGGCAACTGGTCAATCGGAACGCCACCCATGACAATCGAACCGTGAGTCGGATTGGCAAGGCGCATCAACAGCTTGAGCAGGGAGCTCTTGCCTGCCCCGGTGCGCCCCACCACCCCGAGCATCCCCCCTTGCTTGAGGGTAACGTCGATATCCGCAAGCAGGGTGCGCTGCTCAAGTTGATAGCTCACCCCTTTGATCTGCAAAGGAAAGGCAGAGGTAAACGCGGCCGGCTGGGCGGGCTCTTCGATATCGCTGCGCTCCCCCAGCAGGCTTTCGATACGGGAGTAGGCGGCGCTGCCCCGCTCGATGATGTTGAACAGCCAGGCGATGGCAAACATCGGCCAGATCAGCTGGCCGAGGTACATGGTGAAGCTGGTGAGCTCACCCAGAGTCAGCTCATCGCGCAGCACCAGCACACTGCCCCCCGCCACCGCGAGGAAGTAGGAGCAACCGATACAGAGGTAGATGACCGGATCGAACTTGGCATCGATGCGGGCCACCGCCATATTGCGCTCCCCCGCCTGTTTGGTCAGCTCGGCAAAGCCTTCATCTTCCAGCGATTCAACCGCATAGGATTTCAACACCCGCACGCCGGAAAGAGCCTCCTGGGTCTTGTTGTTGAGCCTGGAGAAGGCCCCTTGCGCCGCCTTGAACTGGGTGTAGATCTGGGTGCCGAAGCGGTTCATGAAATAGGCCATCACCGGCAGCGGCAGCAAGGAGACCAGCGTCAACTGCCAAGAGTACTGGCTGCACATGATGGAGAGCACCAATACCCCGACCATGATGGAGTCCACCAGAGTCAGTACCCCTTCGCCAGCGGTCATCTCCACAGCCTGAATGTCATTGGTGGCATGGGCCATCAAATCGCCGGTACGGTGGCGCTGATAAAAATCGGGGCTCATCCGGGTGAAATGGCAGAAAAGGCGATTGCGCAACACATAGGCCAGACGGTAAGAGGCACCGAACAGCATCACCCGCCAGACGTAGCGCAGCAGATAAATCAGCACACCCAGACCAAACAGCCCCGCCAGATAGCGCATCAGGGTACCATTGTCGAGACCGCCCTTGGTGATGCCATCAACCACCCAGCCCACCACTTTGGGCGGAATAACGGTCAACAGGGCCACCATCAGCAGCAGGGAGATGGCAGCCAGATAACGGGGCCACTGCTCCTTGAAAAACCAGCTCAATCGTAGAAATACGCTCACACCACCAACCTTTAGCGCTCTCTGCCCGTGACCGCTCCAAGGAGCGGCCATCAGAGAAGCCACGCAGAAATAGAACAATGAAAACAATCGCCTCCGGCTGGAGGCGATTTGAACGAAAGCTCATCATATCCCGAACTGGGATGGTTGAGAATAATTACTATTTAATTCACTGTGACATGCGATCATCCCCTGATGAATAGGGATTATACGAATTTTCATGCTGCTCACCGGTCAACAGGAAGTGTGACACCTCTTCCCGGGTCTGGCTGAAGACCTGTTGCAACTGCTCCAGATCCGCCTCGCTCAGCACCTCGTTTTGCCGCAGGCGCCACTCCAGCTCGCCAGCCACCAATTGCAGACGGGCCGCCGAGATATTGGCAGACACCCCCTTGAGGGTGTGCAGTAGCTTGCTGGCCACCTCGGGCTGCTGACGGCGCAAGGCGGAACGGATCTCCCACAGATCGTCCTTGTGCTCCGACATAAACAGCTTGAACAGGATCTGCAATGCCTCCTTGTCCTGCTCCAGCCGCTTGAGGGCATCCTGCAGATCGAGGATCCCCATCATATCCGGCGGTTTCACCTCCATGATCCCCGCCTGCTCCACCCCTTGCGGCTTCACCCACTGCAGCAGGTTGTTGTAAAGATCCAGCTTGCTCACCGGCTTGGTGACGTAACCATTCATCCCCACCCCCAGGCAGCGCTCCTTGTCTCCATGCATGGCGCTGGCAGTGAGGGCTATGATGGGCACATCGTGCTTGTCGACCATTTTGCGGATCTGGCGGGTGGCATCGAGTCCGTCCAGCACCGGCATCTGCAGGTCCATCAGGATCACGTCAAAAGGCTGCTCGGCAACCCGCTCCACCGCCTCGCGACCATTGTTAACCACGCACACTACCGCATCGACCCGACGTAGATATTCGATGATGAGCTGCTGATTGACCCGGTTGTCTTCGGCCAACAGCACTCGGGTACCCTGCAACAGGGATTTGAAGTGCTGCTGATCCCCCTGAGCCTCTGCCTTGCGCAGATTGAGTTCATAAGAGCTGCCATTGAGCAACTCGTCCACCTTGGCCAGCAGGGCATTCTCGGTCATCGGCTTGGGCAGAAAATGGGTCAGCCCCATGCTGTCCATCCGGGCGTGCAGCCCCTCTCTGGCCCAGGCGCTGATCATCAGGATGGGTATCCGCCGCCACTGGCTGTGCTGATACATCTCCAGCGCCAGATCGAGCCCATCCTCCTGCCCCATGCGCCAGTCGAGGATTGCCAACCGCAGATTGGGCCCCTCTTCACGCAATAATTGACGGGCACGGGAAAGGGAGTTGACCGGCAGCACTCGCACACCCGCCCGAGTCAGGATGTCCCGAGCCAGATCCAGCACCAGTTCGTTGTCATCCATCACCATCACCAGCGGCTGGTTTTCGAAGAAAACTTTCCGTCCAGCCACACCGTAGACCGCCTGCGCCATCGGGATATCGAACTTGAACAGAGAGCCGACGCCAGGCTTGCTCTCTACGGTGATCCGCCCCCCCATCAGCTCCACCAGCCGCTGGGAAATATTGAGCCCAAGACCCGAGCCGCCATATTTGCGGGTATTGCCCGCCTCCAGCTGGGTAAACGCCTGAAACAGTTGGGTCTGCTTCTCTTCGGCAATGCCGATGCCGGTATCGCGCACACTGAAGCGGATCCGCATTGGATGGGAGTTGGCCAGATCGATGGAGACTTCGACCTCACCACGTTCGGTGAATTTGATGGCATTGTTCACCAGATTGACCAGAACCTGCCCCAGCCGCAGAGGATCCCCACGCAAGAAGACAGGCACCTCCGGCGATTTGCGAATGATCACCTCCACATGTTTGCGCTCCGCCAGATCGGCAAACATGCCCGCCAGCGAGTCGAGCTGCTCGCTGAGATCGAAGTCGATCTCCTCCAACGTCAGCTTGCCGGACTCCACCTTGGTCAGATCGAGAATGTCGTTGATAAGCAGCAGCAAGGTATCTGATGAAGACTTTATCTTGCCCAGATAGTCCCGTTGTTGCTGATCCAGCTCTGTCTGCAGTGCCAGTGAGCTGAAACCGATGATGGCATTCATGGGGGTGCGGATCTCGTGGCTCATATTGGCCAGAAAATCGCTTTTGGCCTGTGCCAGCAAGGCCGTCTGACGGGACAACTCGCTCAACTTCTGATTACGACGCCATAGGGTATAGGCCACCAGCACAAAACTGATCAAGGCACCGCCAAGCACCATTAAATAGAAGCGGTTCAGCAATGATGAAGCCCGCTCCAGCTTATCCATCTTCCAGCGCACCAGGTTATCGCTCACCTGCATATCGATGAGACGATGGCGCAGGGTATGATAAGCCATCACCTGACGACTCAAATCCTTGCTCAGGTTAACCAAGGTGATCACCTCGGGTTGCGAGCCGTAATGGGAAGCAAGAGCACGCTGCAACAAGCTCAGCTGTTGCTGATACTGGTTATCGGCGCTGTGTTGCAAAAAATGGCTGAGTTGGGCCAACTCATTGAGATCACGATGCAAGAGGCTCTCTGCCGGCGTGATAGCGCGTACCTTCTCAAGCTGATGCTGAAAGGGTTGCACGATATATTCCACCGCCTTTTCCATGCTGTACAGTCTGGCCAGCTCCATCTGGTAGAGATCCAAATCCTGCAGCAACCTCTGTGAAAGAGGCGTTTGCTCAACCTCAGCATCACTACGAACCCTGTGAACAAAGCTATCGAGGATACCGGATAACTGGACGAGCCGTTGCTGAACATTGCTATCATTGGCACTCTCACGACCAAGCAGGTAAACACTGTCGGTGTTGATCCGGTTCAGCACTGCCTCCGCTGCCTGATTCAGGCTGTATGCACGCTGCTGTTGACTAAGCAGTTGCCAGCAAAGAACCGAGAAGCCGAGCAACAAGGCAGCAACAAGCAGCAGTACCACAGGGCTCTTCCGTGATCCTTTATTCATCCCGTTTTGACTCTCTACTTATAATGGCCGCTGAATTGTCCGGCTTGAGCAGAGCTCGGAGTGGAAGTGTCCATCCCAGCCGAGCGCTGTGTTAACGTTATTTCACTATTTTAACTCTGGCACTATTTTCATCACAGCCACCAGAACCGATCTTCAAGGAGACTATTATGTCATTTATCACTACTTATTGTAGCCACTGCTTTACAAGAAACCGCCTGCCCTCCACCCATGTAACCCACTCCGCCAAATGTGGGCACTGCAAGGCGTCCCTGTTCAGCCAAACCCCTTGCCTCGGGAAGGCGGATAACTTCGATACCCTGATCAACTCCGATATTCCGGTCGTTGTCGATTTTTGGGCCAGCTGGTGCGGCCCTTGCCAGCAGTTTGCTCCAGTATTTCATGATGTTGCCCATGAACTCGAACCACGGATGCGCTTTGTCAAAGTCGATACCGAGCAGCAGAGCACCATTGCCGCCCGTTACGCCATTCGCAGCATCCCCACCCTGATGGTCTTCAAACAGGGTAAAGTGGTGAACCAGATAAATGGATCCCTGCCCAAGAACATGTTCAAGCAGTGGCTGGAACCGTTCATGGATGTTTGATTTATATTTCGCACATGTTTTATTTATGTGTTCATTTCCTCATTTTTATCAATGAGTATGTGAGTAGAGGCTGATTTTCAACATGTGAGTCTGTTTCAAACAAGTGAATGGATGTAATCTCGGCAACACAAAAACAACCATAAATTAACCGAGAGAACATTATGCACACATCAGCTGTACCCTCTGCTCCATCTCGCTGGCTGGATATCAAGACCGGGATCGTGATCCTGGATCTGCTCCTGCTATGCATCATGCTCGCTTGGCTCCCTTTTGATCCTATGGTCAACAAGGGGCTGGGCATTCTGGTCTTTATAGCTATTCTCTGGCTGACCGAAGCGGTCAACATCACTATCACCGCGATCTCCATCCCGGTACTTGCCACCCTGCTCGGGGTGTTTGATATGAGCAAGTCGTTGACCGACTTCGCAAACCCGGTGTTGTTCCTCTTCTTTGGCGGTTTTGCCCTGGCGGCAGCGCTATCCAAACAGGGGCTAGACACCCAGATTGCCGGTAAGGTGATGCAGCTCGCCAAGGGACACCTCGGCTGGGCTGCCATCGTACTCTTCAGTATTACTGCGGCACTCTCCATGTGGATCAGCAATACCGCTACCGCCGCCATGATGATGCCGCTGGCCCTTGGCATGCTCAAAGGTCTCGACATTCACAAGGAGCGCCGCACACTGGTCTTCGTATTGCTTGGTGTTGCCTACAGCGCCAGTATTGGCGGCATCGGCACCCTGGTAGGCAGCCCGCCCAATGCCATTGCGGCCGCCCAGATGGGGCTGGGCTTCACTGACTGGCTGAAATTTGGCATTCCTGTTGTCCTCATCTTCATGCCAGTAGGCATCGGGCTGCTCTATCTGGTAACCCGCCCCAACCTCTCACATCAGGTCAGCACAGAGCGAGTGACCATAGAGTGGACCGGCCAACGCAAGGTGACCATGCTGATATTTCTGACCACAGTGCTGTTGTGGATTGGCTCCCAGCCTATTGCCCAGGCGCTGGGAGGAATACCTCAATTTGATACACTGATCGCCATGGGAGCCATCATCGCCATCGCCGTCAGCCGGGTAGCTAGCTGGGATGACATCAACCAGAACACCGACTGGGGAGTACTGATGCTGTTTGGTGGCGGCTTGACCCTGAGCGCCATCCTTAAGCAGACCGGGGCCAACGCCTTCCTGGCGGAGCACCTATCCAACGGTCTGGCCACCATGCCGATCTTCGTCATCCTGCTCTGTCTTGCCACCTTCGTGGTGTTCCTGACCGAGCTGGTATCCAACACCGCTACCGCCGCTCTGCTGGTTCCACTGTTTGCCGGAGTCGCAGAGGCACTGGGAGTCTCTCCCATTGTCGTATCCGTGCTGATCGCTGTCGGTGCCTCCTGCGCTTTCATGCTGCCAGTGGCTACCCCGCCCAACGCCATTGTCTTCGCCAGCGGCCATATCCAGCAGCGTGAAATGATGCGGGCCGGCCTGGTGCTGAACCTGGTCTTCACCGTCATTTTGACCCTGCTTGCCTATTTTATGGGCGACATACTGCATTGATGGCTGGTGGCTCGCTCGCCGGGCTCCTCAATCAACACCAGGTTCCAACAAAGCCCCGTATCATCGGGGCTTTCTCTTTTCCTGCACCCCAACGGCCATCTGTCACATCCCTGACCATCGTCAGCTTGTGCCATGCGACAGCAGCGAGAGTACACATGATGATGACTTCAGACTTATGAGCGATACGGGTGCCATGAGATGAGGTGTTCCCGGGAAAGGCTGGTAATAACGACATTAAAATAATATGTGATGCCCTGTACATCTATCACAGATGATCAAGCTTTTTGCAAATGGTGTACAAATATTTACGAATCCAAGCAGCTATAAAAAAACCCCGCATAGCGGGGTTCTCATATTAAGAGGTGATCAACCGATGTTGCAGGGTTTCAGCTTCCAGATACGATCCACATAGTCCTGGATGGAACGGTCTGAGTTGAACTTACCCATGGTGGCCGAGTTGATGATAGCCTTCTTCGCCCACAGCGCCGGATCCCGATACCAGGTATCGATCAGCTTGTGTGCATCCGAGTAGGACTGGAAGTCCGCCAAGGTCAGGTAAGGGTCTCCCCCTTCCAGCAAAGAGCGCTTGATGGAGGCCAGCTCACCCGGACGACCCGGCGTGAAGTAGTCGGTATCAAACCAGTCCAGCACGGCCTTGAGCTCGGAGTTGGCATAGTAGAAGTCGTACGGATTATAACCGCGCGCCTTCAGCGACTTCACTTCGTCCACGTTCAGACCGAAGATGGCACAGTTTTCGGCCCCCGCCTCTTCGGCGATCTCGATGTTGGCTCCATCCAGCGTCCCGATGGTGATTGCACCGTTGAGTGCCATCTTCATGTTGCCGGTACCGGATGCTTCGTAACCAGCAGTAGAGATCTGCTCGGAGACATCTGCCGCCGGGATCAACTTCTCGGCCAGACTCACGCGGTAGTTCGGCATGAACACCACTTTCAGCTTGCCCTGGATACGAGCATCGTTGTTGACCCGATCCGCCAGCTTGTTGATGGCATAGATGATGTCTTTGGCCAGCTTGTAACCGGGCGCCGCTTTGGAGCCGAAGATAAACACACGCGGATGCATGTCATAGTCCGGGTTGGCCAGCAGACGACGATAGAGTGCCATGATGTGAATAAGGTTCAGTTGCTGGCGCTTGTACTCGTGCAGACGCTTGATCTGAACGTCAAAGATCGCCTCGGCACTGACATCGATACCGGTTTCGTCTTTGATGACCTTGACCAGCTTCTCTTTGTTATGACGTTTGATGGTCATGAACTGCTGCTGGAACGCCTTGTCGTCGGCAAATTTCACCACGCCACGCAGTTTGTCCAGTTGCAGCGGCCACTCCTTGCCCACCACTTCGTTGTAGAGACCCGCCAGCTCCGGGTTGCAGGCCAGCAGCCAGCGACGCGGGGTTACCCCGTTGGTCACGTTGCACATTTTTTCCGGCCACAGCTCGGCATACTCGGGGAAGAGATCTTCCTTCACCAGCTTGGAGTGGATCTCGGCCACACCGTTCACCTTGGACGAACCGATCACGCACAGGTTGCCCATGCGAACCTTGCGCACGGCCCCCTCTTCGATGATGGAGAGCTTGGCCTTGATGGCGTCGTTGCCCGGCCACTTGGGCTCCACCAACTCGTTCAGGAAGCGGGCGTTGATCTCGTAAATCACCTCCAGATGGCGAGGCAGTACTTTCTCGAACAGGCTGACCGACCACTTCTCCAGCGCTTCCGGCAGCAGAGTGTGGTTGGTATAAGAGAAGACCTGATAGCAGATGGCCCAAGCGGCATCCCAGTTCAGATCTTCCTCGTCAACCAGTACCCGCATCAGTTCCGGGATGGCGACAGTCGGGTGAGTATCGTTGAGCTGAATGGCAATTTGCGCGGCAAAGTTGCTGAAGTCGGCGCCATGCACCCGCTTGTAGCGGCGCATGATGTCCTTGATGGAGCAAGCACAGAAGAAGTACTGCTGGATCAGACGCAGCTCTTTACCGGCATCGGTCTCATCGTTCGGATAGAGTACCTTGGATATGGTCTCGGCCTGGGCTTTCTCAGCCTGGGAGTCGATATAACCACCGGCGTTGAATACGTCCCAGTCGAAAAACTCGGAGGCGCGGGATTCCCACAAACGCAGGATGTTGACGGTGTGACCGCCAAAACCGACCACCGGAATATCCCAAGGCACCCCTTTAATCTTGCGACCGGCGTGCCACACCTTCTTCAGGCCGCCATTGTCACCAAACACGGTCTCGACGTAGCCATAGAGCGGCACTTCTTGCACCGACTCGGGACGGCAGATCTCCCAGGGGTTGCCATATTCACGCCAGGAGTCTGGGCGCTCAATCTGGCGACCATCCTGAATTTCCTGACGGAACAGACCGTGTTCGTAGTGGATACCGTAACCAACCGCCGGATAGTTCAGGGTGGCCAGCGAGTCGATAAAGCAGGCAGCCAGACGACCCAGGCCGCCGTTGCCAAGTGCCATATCCGGCTCTTGTTCGCACAGGTCGGTCAGTTCCAGGCCGAGTTCGCCCAGCGCCTCTTCGCAAGTCTTGTAGAGGGAGAGGTTGTGCAGGTTGTTGGAGGTCAATCTTCCCATCAGGAATTCAGCAGAGAGGTAGTGAATCGCACGAGTATCTTTCTTGAAATGAGTCTGCTGAGTGCGGGTCAGGCGCTCGTACACCTGTTCATTGACGGCCGCCGCAGTGGCTTTCCACCACGCTTCGGGAGAGGCTTTCTGTTCGCTTGTTCCCAAGGTAGAACGCAGGTGACGCACGATACTCGCCTTGAGCTGATCTTTATCCAGTTGGAGATCCTGGTCTGTCTTCTTCTTGGTAGCCATAAACCATATTCCTTCGTTACAAATAAAATTGTTATCCCGCTTGCGGGACCGGCGCTGTTGTTATCTCAAAATATGTACCGGCGTGAGAATACTAACTAAAGCGGCAGAATTAAAAGTTAACGCAAGTCACACTTTAACCGATAAAAACAGCCTGAAAAGCTTGAAAACCCTTTCCTTAAATTGATCGCACAAAAACAAACATTCCCTTTATTATCATAAGCTTAATGAAAAAATAAAAATATTCTGGCATGAATAGGTTTTCAGAGATTGCCAAGCCTTGAAAATCCCTGAAAATAGGCAGCAAGACGGCACATTGAAACCGGTTTCAATGTGCCTGAAAAATTACCGTATAAATATGAAGCAATCATTGCATCCTTAAAGATGTGCTTTGAACTGATTGCTCAATGGATCGTAATGGTACCCAATCTGATCCAGACGCCCTGCCAACTGCTCTTCACTCATATCGTAATAGGCCAGCAACTCCTCCAACCCGTCACACTCAAGCCTTAGCTTCTCATTGATGATGCCCAGCAAGATGTTGGCATCAAGACGTTGCAAGGTACTGATATCCATGGCGGCACCTCCTGTAAATGACCTGTATAACCATGGGTGGTTACGCAAGGTTTGTCCATAGTACGAAAAACACCCAGCCAGTTTTATATTAAATAACTTTTAAAAACATAGTCTTACTAACGTCACATGCTAACACCATCACATTTTTCAGCAAAAACACCTTGTCACTGCCACAGGATATAACTACTGTATACACATACAGCTTGGATATTCATACAGGAATCCCATATATGAACCAGCCCCTGCACTCACTGCCCTTTGCGATGAATCGTGTCATGAGCAAGCCCTGGCCAACCAGAACCGCCTGCAAAGCGGAGTTGGCTCATGATGGTGTGACTATCCAGTCTGATGATCAGTTTCTGAGCGAACTGAGCAAGTTAGGTGACTCTCATACCGGCTGGATCTTGTTGATCGCCCCGCCGGGACGCCCCACAGTCAGCTGTCTGGAAGAGCGAGGTATCGATCCCAAGAGAGTGCTGGTGGTACATAGCCCCAAAATCAAGAACTGGCAGCAAACCCTGGAGCGCAGTCTGGGCAATGGTCACTGCGCCGCCGTATTTACCTGGCTACCCGAGCAGATCGAGCTGGATCACGTCAAGCTGCAGCGACTGGGACAGCAATCTGGCGTACTCACCCGCTTCTTTGGCGCGAAACGGACTAACCTCGGCACACCTCTGCTGGCTTATTCAGAGCAAGATATCTATCTCAATCATTAAGACAAAAAACGAACGCCTACGCAGGCTCTCCCGCGGGTCGCAGTGACAGAAGGGCGCAAACAATATGTGACCAGCGGCTTTATTTGAAAGACAAGCTTGCAACAGCCTGACGGTAGGCATCGGAGATCATTTGACCCTGCTTGCTGCAAGCAGACAAACATCAAAAGATGTAACGGATAAAGAAGCAGAAAATAAAACCTGAACTGGACAATCATGCAGCCCAAGTATTCAAACCTGCGGGACTTCCTGCCCACCAGCGAACCCGTTTGAGCAATATGATGAGGCTGAAAGTCATTGCATTCATTTGAGCTGATCACGACAATTTGCCCACCGGAGTGACCCTCTCCTTGAAATACCGGGTAACAAGGGGTATAACCACGCGTTTTATCAGGTGTAATAAGTGAGCGGTATGATGCAAGCCCCCTTTTGGCAGACCAAGAGTCTGCAGCAGATGACTGAATCCGAATGGGAATCCCTCTGCGATGGTTGCGGAAAATGCTGCCTCAACAAGCTGATCGATGAAGATACCGACGAACTGGTTTTCACCAATGTCGCCTGCAATTTGCTTAACACCAAGACCTGTCAGTGCTCTGATTACGCCAATCGTTTCAAAAAAGAGCCTGACTGTCTGCAGATCACCCATGACAAGATCACCGAATATGACTGGCTCCCCTCAACCTGCGCATATCGCCTGCTGTCTGAAGGTGACGCTCTTCCAGAATGGCATCCTCTGCTGACCGGCAGTCGTTCCGCGATGCATCAGGCTGGTCATTCCGTCCGTGGCAAAGTCATTCACGAGGATCAGGCGGGTGAATGGATCGATCACATCATCACCTGGGCCAGCTGACACGCTCAACCCGCTATTCTCCAAAGACAAGGGCTTATGGGTATTGCTTGATACCCGCGATGGCGCCTCTGTTCACCCCTTAAACCTGATCAGCTGTTCCACGAGCCATAGCAACACTGATGCAATGGCAGGCAGAGCAACCGCCTATCCCCTTAGAGCGCGAATAAAGCATAATCGCATTACAGACGGGGCCCAGGTCAATCCTGGTGAGCCCCTCCCCTTGATCCTCTTCAAATCCCCAGTAACAACTGTTGTGGTTGCGATGGAACTGGGGGCGATTCACAGGGGATGATTACTCCCCCTGAATCGCACGCATAAAAAAACCGGCGCCTTGGCGCCGGTTTTTGCTCACTATGTCTCGATTACAGAGAAGCAGTGAAGGTACGGGTGATGACGTCTTGCTGTTGCTCTTTGGTCAAAGAGTTGAAGCGAACGGCATAACCAGATACGCGGATGGTCAACTGCGGATATTTCTCCGGGTTTTCCATGGCGTCCAGCAGCATTTCACGGTTCATCACGTTAACGTTCAGGTGCTGACCACCCTCTACGTTGGATTCGTGGTGGAAGTAACCGTCCATCAGGCCAGCCAGGTTGGCTTTCTGGGCTTCCATATCTTTACCCAGTGCGTTCGGAACGATGGAGAAGGTATAGGAGATACCATCTTTAGCGTAAGCGAACGGCAGCTTGGCTACGGAAGTCAGGGAAGCAACAGCACCTTTCTGGTCACGACCGTGCATCGGGTTTGCACCCGGGCCGAACGGAGCACCAGCACGACGGCCATCCGGGGTGTTACCGGTCTTCTTGCCATATACCACGTTGGAGGTGATGGTCAGAACAGACTGGGTAGCAACAGCACCACGGTAGGTGTTCAGCTTCTGAATCTTCTTCATGAAGCGTTCAACCAGGTCACAGGCGATATCATCGACGCGAGCGTCGTTGTTACCGAACTGCGGGTATTCGCCTTCGATTTCGAAGTCGATGGCAACGCCATCTTCGTCACGAATCGGCTTGACCTTGGCGTACTTGATGGCAGACAGGGAGTCAGCGGCTACGGACAGACCAGCGATACCACACGCCATGGTGCGATATACGTCACGGTCGTGCAGCGCCATCAGAGAGGCTTCGTAGCTGTACTTGTCGTGCATGTAGTGGATGATGTTCAGCGCAGCAACGTATTGCTTGGCCAGCCAATCCATGAAGTGGTCCAGACGATCCATTACGTCGTTGTAGTCGAGGTACTCGGACTTGACCATCTCGGTTTTCGGACCGACCTGGATCTTGAGCTTCTCGTCCATACCACCGTTGATTGCATACAGCATGGTCTTGGCCAGGTTGGCACGAGCACCGAAGAACTGCATCTGCTTACCAACGATCATCGGGGATACACAGCAAGCGATGGCGTAGTCATCGTTGTTGAAATCCGGACGCATCAGATCGTCGTTCTCGTACTGAACGGAAGAGGTCTCGATGGATACCTTGGCACAGTACTTTTTGAAACCGACCGGCAGCTTCTCGGACCACAGGATGGTCAGGTTCGGCTCAGGGGACGGGCCCATGGTGTACAGGGTGTTCAGCATACGGAAGCTGTTCTTGGTGACCAGAGTACGGCCGTCAACGCCCATACCAGCCAGGGTCTCGGTCGCCCACATCGGGTCACCGGAGAACAGTGAATCGTATTCCGGAGTACGCAGGAAGCGAACCATACGCAGCTTCATGACCATGTGGTCCATCAGCTCCTGGGCTTCTTGCTCGGTGATCAGGCCTTTCTGCAGGTCACGCTCGATGTAGATATCCAGGAAGCTGGAGGTACGACCGAAGGACATGGCTGCACCGTTCTGGGACTTGACTGCCGCCAGGTAGGCGAAGTAGGTCCACTGTACGGCTTCTTTAGCGTTCTTGGCCGGTACGGAGATATCGCAACCGTACTTGGCAGCCATCACCTTCATCTGTGCCAGGGCACGGTGCTGCTCGGAGATCTCTTCGCGCAGACGGATGGTAGCTTCCAGGTTGACACCGTTTTCCAGGTCAGCTTGCAGGGACTTGAACTGGGCCAGTTTGTCGGCCATCAGGAAGTCAACACCGTACAGAGCAACACGACGGTAGTCACCGATGATACGGCCACGGCCGTAGGCATCCGGCAGACCGGTGATAACACCAGACTTACGGCAGTTCAGGATGTCTTTGGTGTAAACGTCAAACACGCCCTGGTTGTGAGTCTTGCGGTATTCGGTGAAGATCTTCTCGACCATCGGGTCCAGTTGACGACCGTACACTTCGCAAGAAGTTTTAACCATCTTGATACCGCCGTTGGCGATGATGGCGCGCTTCAGCGGCTTGTCAGTCTGCAGACCAACGATCTGCTCCAGGCTCTGATCGATATAACCGGCATCGTGTGCGGTAATGGTGGAGGGCAGGTCAGTATCAAAATCAACCGGCGCATGAGTGCGGTTTTCGATTTTGATCCCTTCCATGACCTTGTCCCACAGCTTGGTGGTCGCTTCGGTCGCGCCAGCCAGGAAGGACTCGTCACCTTCATACGGGGTGTAGTTCTTCTGGATGAAGTCACGGGTGTTGACAGAGGTCTGCCATTCACCGGCCGCGAAGCCTTCCCATGCTTTTTGGAACTGTTCGTTAAGTTCTGCCATTTTTCATTACCTCACACGGTATTGATGTAGTATCCCGCAATCATCCTTAATGATGACGACGGAAGATAAACCAGTAAGTCAGACCAACCATCACGCCACCACCGATGATATTGCCGATGGTCACGGGGATGAGGTTGTGTAGGACGAAGTTGGATACGGTCAGGTCAGCAAAGGTTGCCGGATCCTGGCCGATGGCCTGCCAAAATTCCGGACTAGCCACGCTGTGGATAGCGATACCAACCGGAATCATAAACATGTTTGCGATGCTGTGCTCGAAACCTGAGGCAACGAACATGGCAACCGGCAGCAGCATAACCACTACCTTGTCAGTCGCGCTGCGGGCACCAAAGGCCATCCATGCAGCAAGACATACCATCAGGTTACAGAGGATACCCAGCGCCACCGCTTCGAAGAAGGTGTGGTGAATTTTGTGTTGGGCCACTTTGAGGGCGTTAAGGCCCCACTGACCGTCTGCTGCCGTGTACTCGGCAGAAACGATGATCAGCGCCACCATCAGCAGACCGCCAATCAGGTTACCGAAGTAGACCAGACCCCAATTCTTGAGCAGCTGAGCCCAGCTGATGCGATTGGCAGCCTTGGCCACCAGTGTCAGGGTGGTGGAGGTGAACAGCTCGGCACCGAGCAGCACACAGAGAATAAGTCCGAGAGAGAAGCAGAGACCGCCCACCAACTTGGCCATACCCCAAGGCATGGAGCCGGTTCCGGTCGTCACTGTGATGTAGAAGATAAATGCGATGGCGATGAAAGCGCCTGCGGTGATGGCCAGTGGAATGACCTTGTATGCCGGCTTGGTAGCCTTGGCATAGGTGATGTCTTCAGCCAGTGCAGCGATGGCTTCGGGCTTGAGACAATCGAATGGAGATTCAGCTTTCAATTATTTTCTACCTGAATGTTTTGCCTGTTGAAATCATAACAAAGGGCCAAATAGCCAAAATTGACATTGATCAAGTTTATCAGAGTGCGAATGTAATTTTACTACAAATATTTTAGTGTGATGGCTACGCCACTTTACACCAGGTATCAGCTGAAACAGAAATATCACATTTTTAATGCAATGATTTTAAAGAATTTATTCTAGAGCATGGAAATGTGGCATTGGCAAGATATCTTTGCAGATCGACAGCACATCCCCTGCCCTGCCATCAACCCCCTTAGGGGTATTTTTTGTTTTTTATTTCATCTTTGAATAACAATCCCGTGCCTTGTCGCACGATAAACAGAAGGGGCCACACGGCCCCTTCCTTTACAGCAACGATCACGCCCAGTGATGGGCTCGCTTGGCCTTCTGCAGCTTCTCGTAAGCCGCCAGCAGTTTCTGGTGCAGCGGGAACTGGGAGAGGGACAGGTCAGCCGCCTCCAGCCCGTGGAAGCGTGCTTCGCCAGTGGCGTTGGCCCATGCCTGTGCCAGCGTCTCTTCACCATACATGCGGGTGAAGACGGCGCGATACTGCTCCGGATCCCGCTCCTCGTCGAGGAACAACTCGACGCAGGCGCGCAGGGCGCGGTAGTAGCTGGCACGCTCGGCAGTGAACACCGACTGGTTGAACTCCATGGTCCAGTCGATGAGATCCAGCGCCGTCTCCAGCTCACCGGCGGCCAGCGCCAGCATGGCTTTCAGCTCGCCAACGCGCAGGGTGTGCAGCGCGGTCCCCTTGGCGGCGGCGATGCCCAGCAGCTCGCGTACACGGGTACGCTCGTCGTGCCCCTCTTCATCCAGTTGATCAAACAACGCCATGTACTGCTCGGCATCCCAATCAAGTGATGGCAGTGCCAGGATCACTTCGCGCAGGTTGGCTCCCATATTGTTGTTGGCCAGCAGCAGATCTTCGGCCGGATAGATGTCGGACATGCCGGGCACCAGAATGCGGCAGGCGTAGACACCCAGATGCTCGTAGTCGGCGATATAGACCGGCTGCTCCAGCTCGTGGAAGATGCCGATCAGGTGGTCGAACTCCTCCTGCGAGGTGCCACGGAAGTCCCAGTCGGCAAACTCGAAGTCCGCATCTTGCTTGAACAGATCCCAGCTGATAAGGCCCGAGGAGTCGATGAAGTGGGTCTCGAGGTTGTGGTGATCCGCCACCTGCTCGTTGTCGAATGACGGCGGCACGAATACGTCGAGATCCTTGAGACCGCGGCCCTGCAGCAGCTCGGTGACGGTACGCTCGAAGGCCACTTCGAAGCGCGGGTGGGCACCGAAGGAGGCAAAGCAGGTGCCATTGCTCGGGTTAAGCAGCACCACACAGATGACCGGATAGCGGCCACCCAGGGAGGCATCGAAGCTGTAAATGGGGAAGCCTTCCGCTTCGAGGGCGGCGATGGAGGCTGCAATTCCCGGATAACGGGCAATCACCTCGTCCGGGATCAGCGGCAAGCTGATAGCCTCGGCGATGATCTTGTTCTTCACGTGGCGCTCGAACACCTCGGAGAGCGCCTGGGTGCGCGCTTCGGTCTTGGTGTTGCCAGCGCTCATGCCGTTGGAGACATAGAGGTTGCCGATGATGTTCATCGGGATGTAGACGGTCTCGTGATCGGACTGGCGCTCGAACGGCAGGGCGACGATACCGCGCTCTTCGTTGTTTGACTGAAGATCCACCAGCATGTCGGCGGTCACTTCACCATCCGGGTTGTAAAACTTGCGGGTGAAGCTGTCTAGCAGACCGGCCGGGAACTGGTCACCCTCGATGGGGAACCACTTTTCGTTCGGGTAGTGAACGAAATCGCCGTTGGCGACCTGCTCGCCAAGATAGAAGTCGGCGAAGAAGTAGTTGGTGGAGAGACGCTCGAAATATTCGCCAAGGGCAGACGCGAGGGCCGCCTTCTTGCTGGCACCCTTGCCGTTGGTAAAGCAGAGGGCGCACTCTTTGTCGCGAATATGCACCGACCAGACGTTCGGCACGGGGTTGAGCCAGGAGGCCTCTTCAATATCAAAGCCCAAGGCTTGCAGCTTGGTCTGGAAGCGTTCGATGGAGTCTTCCAGCGCCGCGTCCTTGCCGGGAATAAAAGTGTGGTCAGTCATCACGATATCCTGATTTTTATTGGCTCATGTTCGGCCGCAGATAATAGCAGGGGTCGGCGGCTTTGGCAGGACAAAAATCAGTAAACAGGGATGAGTCGCACGGTGAGAAACCGGCTTGTCCCCGCTCCCCCGCCAAAAAAAGCGCGGGCCCGGGGATTGCCCGGGCCCGCTTGTTACGCGACGCGATAAACCGTCAGAGCTGCTTACCCTGGCTCGCAATCACCTGGCTGTACCAGTGGAAGCTCGCTTTCTTGATCCGGCGAAGGGAGCCCCCCTGCTCGTCACGCTCCACATAGACGAAGCCGTAACGCTTCTGGTAGCCGTTGAGCCAGCTCAGGATGTCGGTGAACGACCAGGCGCAGTAGCCGAGCAATTCCACCCCATCCTGCATCGCCTCCTGGCACGCCTTGACGTGGCTGCGCAGGTAATCGATGCGATACTCATCGTTCACCTTGTCGCCCGCCTCCAGCTTGTCGAACTCGCCAAGACCGTTCTCGGTGATCATCAGCGGCAGGCCATAGCGGGAAGAGAGGCGACGCAGCGCGATGCGCATCCCGGTCGGGTCGATGGCCCAGTCCCAGTTGCTGGTCTCAAGGTGCGGATTGGGCGCCGTCTTGTAAAGACCCGGGATGCCGCTGGACGGGGTAGTGCCCTTCTTGCCGGTGGTGTTGATCCGCTGCAGGGTCTGACCGCCCAAGGGGTTATCTGTGTAGGTCAGGGTGTAGTAGTAGTTGACGCCGATGTAGTCGGGCGTCCCCTCTCGCAGCAACTCCATATCGCCCGGCAGGATCTCCGGCGCCTCGCCGTTTTCCCGCAAGTAAGCGAGCGCCGCCTGCGGATAGCGGCCGAAGCAGTAGGCATCCAGCCACCAGAGGTTGTTGAACTCCTCGGCGTTCTCGTAGGCCAGCATATCTTTCGGATCGCACGACGCCGGATAGGCTGGGGAGTAAGCAAAGCTCGGGCCGATGAGGCCATTTGGCACATGCTGGCGAAACGCCTTGATCACCCGGGCGTTAGCCAGAAAGGCGATATGGTTGGCGGCGAAGAAGCGCTTGCGATCCTGCACAGCGGGCGGATGGGTGCCGAGCTGATAGGCGTTAGTCAGGTTGTAGTTCTGCTCGTTAAGCGACACCCAGTACTTCACCTTGCCGGCAAAACGCTGATAGAGGGTCACGCAGTAGCGCTCGAAATCCTCGATAATGCGTCGGTCTTCCCAGCCGCCGTACTCATCTTGCAGCGCCTGCGGCAGATCCCAGTGATAAAGGGTCAGCACCGGTTCGATCTGGTGGGCCAAGAGGGTGTCGATCAGCTTCTCGTAGAAGGCCAGCCCCGCCTCGTTCACCTCCCCCCGACCGGTGGGATAGATGCGCGGCCAGCTCACCGAGAAGCGGTAAGCCTTGAGCCCCATCTCGGCCATCAGCGCCACGTCCTCTTCCATGCGGTGGTAGTGATCCACCGCCACATCGCCGTTGCTCCCCTCAAAGGTCTTGCCCGGCAGCTTGGTGAAGAGATCCCACACCGAGGGCCCCTTGCCATCGGCATTCCAGCCCCCCTCCACCTGATAGGCGGCGGAGGCTGCGCCCCACAGAAAATCGCTCGGGAAGTCGTTGAACTTGTGGTGATGCATCTGGTGTTGCTCCTTCTGCGCTGATGGTGTCAGCCATCTCTGTTAACTCGGCGCCCCCTGTCTGGGCACCCGAAATGAATTGGCATAAGCATCCTTCACTTCTAAAATTCCGTCCAATGACAAATTTGACCACTCAACATTCCCAACAGGAATGAAAGGAGCCCTGATGGAGCTACGGGATCTGAAAGCCTTCGTCACTCTGGGGGAGGTACTGCACTTCGGCCAGGCGGCGGTACGTCAGCACGTTACCCAGTCGGCCCTGAGCAAACAGATAAGGCGGCTGGAGGAGGAGCTGGGCGGCGAGCTGTTCGAGCGCAACGCCAGTACCACTCGCCTCACCGGACTGGGCAGGGCGCTGTATGAGGATGCCCGCGCTGTGGTCATCCAGAGCGAGCAGCTCTCGCGCACCGCCCGCGACGTGCTGGCGGGCAATGTCGGCACCCTGCGCATCGGCTTTGGCGTGGCCACCAAAATCCTGGTGCCCACGGCCATCGCCCGTTTTCGCGCCGAGCGGCCGCAAGTGACCATCGAGCTCAACGATCTCTCCACCCACCACCAGCTACTGGCGCTCAGTGAAGGCAAGCTGGATCTCGGTTTTTGCCGCCTGCCCGCCCCCAAGGGGTGGCACGCCCTGCCGGTGGTCGAAGCCCACTTTGTCGCCGTACTGCCCGCCAGCTACCGCGATGTGAGGGAGTTGGCGGATCTGGTGGACAAGCCGCTGGCGATCCTCCGTCGGGACAAGGCCCCGTCCTTTTACGATCACCTGATGAACTATCTGGCCCAGAGCGGGCTGCGTTTTCGCGATATCCAGTACGTCAACGACTTCGCCGCCGGTGTTGCCACCGCGGCGGCAGAGATCGCCTGGACCCTGGTCCCCTCCTCCACCACCATCGAGCACCCGGATGTGCTCACCCTCCCCTTGAGAGACGGGGAAGCCTGCTGGACCATTGGCCTTATCCGTCCGCCCCACAGCAAGGGGCCCTTGATCGACGCCTTCTGGGCAACCATTTCTGATATGACGCCAAGATAGACACGCCGTTGGCAAACAGCAGATGGCGGCCGCGCATCAACGATAGCGTTCGACGATACGCGCCAACTCGCCGCTTTGTCGCAGCTGTTGCAGGGCACGGTTGAACTCGGTTATCCGGGTATTGAAGCGGGAGTGCTTGCCGATGCAGAGATTGAACGGGGTAGAGGCAAGCTGCAGCGGCACCTCGACCACCAACCCGGAGAGACCCAGCTGGTTGAGTTTGAAGCGTGCCACCAGTGGGTCGGTCACCATCAGATCCCCCCGACCCGCCGCCAGCATTTTGAAGACATTATCGACATTGATGGTGTGATGAACGGTGAAACCCGCCAGGTTCTCCTTGCCCCAGCCGTTACCGAAATAGTCGAGAAAGGTAAGCGATTTGAAATCGCTCAAGCTGCTGGCTCGCTGAAATTCCGCCATTCGGGGATGGGCGCGCTGGGTAAAAATGGTTAGCACAGTGGTAGTGACCGGCTCTTCCACAACCAAGGTATAGCTGCGCCGCTCCCGGGTTGCGATGGTGACAAAGCCATCGGCCTGCGCCATCCGCACCATTTTTTGCGCCCGTTGCCACGGATAACCTTCATGGCGCACCCGCAGCCCCATCTGCGCTGCCACCCGCTCCATCACGTCGATCATCAGCCCGCGCATCTTGCCCTGTTCGTCACGCCACGAATATGGGGCAAAGTCGTCAAAGTAGACCAGCTTCAACTCGGCCGCTGGCGCCGCCCAGACACTCTGCCACATCAGCAATCCCCACAAGATTGCACTCCCCAGACTGACTCTCATGGCCGCGACTCCATCCACTTCTGCCACCTCTGAGCCTAGTGCAAAGCGGGCTGCGGCAAGGTTCAGGATCCAGTGGAAAAAGTGGCCAACGGAAAAAGAGAGGGGAAGCAGTGGCTTCCCCTCTCTCGTTCGTTTTTCATTACGCCACCTTATCGATGGCGGTCACGACCTTCTGATCACGCCAGCTCGGCGCGCAGCGCCCTGGTGGCATCGACCATCACCTTGAGGGCGGCTTCTGTCTCTTCCCAGCCGCGGGTCTTGAGGCCGCAATCCGGGTTGACCCAGAGCCGCTCGGCCGGGATCTGTTTGGCGGCCTTGCGCAGCAACCCCTCAATCCAGCTCTGGCTCGGCACGTTCGGCGAGTGGATGTCGTAGACGCCCGGGCCAATCTCGTTGGGGTAGTTGAAGCGTTCGAACGCTTCGAGCAGCTGCATCTGGCTGCGGCTGGTCTCGATGGTGATCACATCCGCATCCAACGCCGCCACCGCCTCGATGATGAGGTTGAAGTCGCTGTAACACATGTGGGTGTGGATCTGGGTGCTGTCCGCCACCGGGCTTGCACTCAGACGGAAGGCCCGCACCGCCCAGTCGAGATAGGCCTGATGATCTTGCTTGCGCAGGGGCAAGCCTTCGCGGATCGCCGGTTCGTCGATCTGGATGATCTTGATGCCAGCGGCTTCCAGATCTGCCACCTCGTCGCGAATGGCAAGGCCGATTTGCAGGGCGGATTGCTCGCGGCTCACATCTTCCCGCGGGAAGGACCAGCAGAGGATGGTCACAGGACCGGTCAGCATGCCCTTCACCGGCTTGTCGGTCAGGCTCTGGGCAAACTTTGTCCACGCTAGGGTCATGGGAGTCGGGCGGTCAATATCGCGGGTGATCACCGGCGGCTTGACGCAGCGGGAGCCATAGCTCTGTACCCAGCCGAAACGGGTGATGGCAAAGCCATCCAGCAGCTCACCGAAATACTCCACCATGTCATTGCGCTCGGCCTCGCCATGTACCAGCACGTCCAGCCCGATGGCCTCCTGACGCGCGATGGCATCGCGGATCTCCGCCTTAATGCCCGCCTCGTAGGCGCTGTCGTCGATGCGACCGGCGCGCCAATCCTGCCGCAATACCCGGATCTGCGAGGTCTGCGGGAAAGAGCCGATGGTGGTGGTGGGCAGCAGCGGCAGCTTGAGATCCGAGCGCTGCAGCTCGGCCCTGACCGGATAGGGGCTGTGGCGATCAAAATCGCTGTTGGTGAGGCTGGCGAGCCGTGACTGCACCGCTTTTTTGTGCACCCGGCTGTCGGACTCCCGATCAACGATGGGCTGGCTGTAGGCGGTGATTTTGTCGAGCTCGCCCCCATCCAGATACTCTCTGAGCAGCCCCAACTCGAAACATTTTTGCAAGGCGAAGGCGAACCAGCTGCGGGTCTGGGGATCCAGCTCCTGCTCCAGGGTCAAATCCACCGGGCTATGCAGCAATGAGCAGGATGAGGCCACCCAGAGCCGCTCGCCGAGTTTGGCTTTCAGTGCCTTCAGAGTCGGCGCCAGCTTGGCCAGATTGGCACGCCAGACGTTACGGCCGTTGATCACCCCGGCTGAGATGACCCACTGGGCGGGCAGATGCGGCACCAGGGTCTCCAGTTGCTCGGGGGCGGCCACCAGATCCAGATGCAGGCCATCTACCTTGAGGCTGGTGATGATGTCGCGCTGATGAGCCACCGAACCGAAATAGGTGGTGAGCAGCAGCTTGCAGGGGCCCGCGAGGCGCTCGTAGGCGTTGAGGTAAGCCAGCCGCCACTCGTCCGGCAAGTCCAGCGTCAGCGCCGGTTCGTCGATCTGTACCCACTCCACCCCTTGGGCGGCCAACTTGGCCAGGACCTCCTGATAGACGATGAGCAGGCGATCGAGCAGTTCAAGGCGCGAGAAGCCGCTCTCTTTCTCCTTGCCGAGCCACAGATAAGAGACCGGTCCCAGCAGCACCGCCTTGACCGGCAGCCCCAGAGCTTTGGCCTCTTCGACCTCGTCAAACAGCTGGCTCCAGCCCAGCTTGAAGCGCTGATCACGGCTGAACTCCGGCACCAGATAGTGATAGTTGGTGTTGAACCACTTGGTCATCTCGGCGGCGGCCGCCGCCGGGCCGGTCGGCGCACGGCCGCGGGCCACCCGGAACAGGGTGTCGAGATCGGTCTCGCCATGACGGTGACGGGCAGGCACCGCATCCACCAGCAGGCTGGTACCGAGCACCTGATCGTACCAGGCAAAGTCGCCCACCGGCAGCAGATTGACCCCGGCGCCGTGCTGGGCCTGCCAGTGGCGTTCACGCAGCGTCTTGCCCACGGCAACGAGTTCGGCCTGAGTGGTCTCGCCACGCCAGTAGGATTCGAGGGCAAATTTCAGCTCACGCTTGGCGCCGATACGGGGGAAGCCCAGGGTGTGTGCTCGTGTCATAGGTTCATTTCCTTATGCTCATTCATCTGATGGGAAACTGGATGATTTGGCCATCCAGATGTTTACACATCCAAAATGACAAGATAAGGTGACGCTGGCTATTGAATCCTCTTCAAGTGGCTCTCAAATAATCCTCAACTGACCGCCAGTCAGGTTCACCGCGAGGATGCAGAGGCCGATGTTTACAGGTGCAAGAGGTGCCGGAGTCAAGAAGCGCAACAGGGTAACCGCCGGCCGCAACCTCAGCGCCATACGCAATCTCACAAGGAGCCATCTTATGACAGTGCCAAGCAATGCAGGGATAGAGATCAAACACTTGAAAACATTGACCGCGCTGGCCGAGCAGGGCTCGCTGGCCGGTGCGGCGCTGACCCTCAACCTCACCCAGTCCGCCCTCTCCCACCAGCTCAAAGAGCTGGAGACCCGCCTCAATCTGGAGCTTTACCTGCGCAAAAGCCGCCCTCTGGTGCTAACCGCAGCCGGCAGCCAGCTGCTCGCCCTCGCCCGTCAGGTCCTGCCCGCTCTGGCCCAGACCGAGAAACAGCTGCAGGCCCTGCAGAGCGGCGATGCGGGCAGGCTGCATCTGGCGCTTGATTGCCACAGCTGCATCCAGTGGCTGCTGCCGCTGTTGCCGGAATTTCGCCGCCAGTGGCCCGGGGTGGATCTGGAAGTGGAGTCGGTGCCGGGCTTTGATGCCATCAATGCCCTGCTCGGTGGCCAGCTCGACCTGCTGCTCACCTCCGATGTGCAGGCCCGTGGCGATCTCCACTTCGAGCCGCTGTTTGCCTTCGATCTGACTCTGGTGATGGCGCCGGATCACCCCCTCTGCCACCAGAGCCACATCGAGCCGGGCGATCTGGAGGCGGAGGTGCTGCTGGTCTATCCGGTGGAGCGCAGCCGCATGGATATCTTCAGCCGCTTTTTGCAACCCGCCGGGGTGGAGCCCGCCCGCTGCAAGCCGGTGGACAACACCTCAGTGATGCTGCAGATGGCCGCCGCAGGGCTCGGGGTCGCTGCCCTGCCGCGCTGGGCCAGCGAGGAGTTTGTCAGACAGGGGATGCTCTGCGCCCGCCCCCTCGGGAGCGGTATTCGTCGCCATATGTACGGCGCGGTGCGGGCCGCCGATCGGGATCAAGCCTGCCTGCAGAGCCTCTTGGCTCGTATCCGGACTACCATGGCTTGATGATGGCTCAGAGCGTTCCGAAGTAGCTACGCAGCGCCTCCACCACCCGCCGCACCTTCTCCGGGATCTCCCGCTGCGGCGTGATGGCGTGGATCTCCATCGGTGCCACCCGAAAACCGGGCAGCAGTTCGAGCAGACGCCCCTGCGTCAGATCCTCGCCAATCTCCCCCTCCGGTTGTAGCGAGATCCCCTGCCCCGCCAGCGCAAACTGGCGCAAGGGCAACACGTTATTGCAGAGCACCTTGGCCTTGAACCTCACCCTGTGCTCGCCCCCCTTCTCATCCTGCAGCAGCAAACCGTTGCCCAGCATGTCGCCACAGAGCCAGTCGTGAGTGGCCAGATCGGTGGGGGTGCGTGGTGTTCCCTTGCGCGCCAGATAGGCGGGGGCGGCGCAGAGCAACATCCGGGTCTGGCCCAGCTTGCGGGCCACCAGGGTTGAGTCGGGCAAGGTGCCGACCCGCAATGCCACGTCGATCCGCTCGGCAATGAGATCCCGTTTCTCGTCGTCGGCGATGATCTGGATGGTGAGGCCGGGGTGGGCCTGCAGCAGCGGTGAGAGGGCCAGTGCCAGCGGCTGGCCCGCCATCCCCACCGGGGCGGTGATCCGCACTTCACCGAGCAGGGCGTCGCGCACCTCGGAGAGGCGCAGTTCGGTCTCGCTCAGGGTCTGCTGCAACGCCCGGCACCCTTGCCACACCACCTCTCCCGCCTCGGTCAGACTGAGGCGACGGGTGGAGCGATGGAGCAGGGGCAGCCCGAGCAGGCTTTCGAGCTGGCTGATATGCTGACTGACGGCAGAGGGGGTCATGCCGAGGGATTTGGCCGCCCCTGTCATGCTGCCCGCTTCCACCACGGCGGCGAAGATGGCGTAACGTCTGAGCTGTTCCATTATTAAATCCAGCTTACAAGTGAATGCATTTTTGAGGTGATTATTAAATCATAAATGGCGGCGTAGGATAGCCCCATTCCAACAGTGAAGGAGAGTTCCCCATGAAGATTGCCCTGATCGGTGCCAGCGGTTTTGTCGGTTCAGCCATCCTGAACGAGGCCATCAGCCGCGGCCATCACGTCACCGCCATCGTCCGCGATGTCAGCAAGGTGGCCGCCCATCCACAGGTCTCCGCCGTGGCGGTGGATGCCCAAAACCCGCAGGCATTGGCCGAGGTGCTCCAGGGGCACGATCGGGTGATCAGCGCCTACAACCCGGGCTGGACCACACCGGATATCTACGACCAGTACCTCAAGGGCGCCAACGCGATTGTCGCAGCAGCCAAAGCGGCCAATAGCTGGCTGCTGGTTGTGGGTGGTGCCGGCAGTCTGGAGGTCGCTCCCGGCGTGCAACTGGTGGATACCCCGGAGTTTCCGGCCGAGTGGAAACAGGGGGCACTGGCGGCCCGCGACGGTCTCACCGCCCTGCGTCCCGAAACCACCCTCGACTGGCGCTTTGTCTCTCCCCCGGTGTTCCTCGAACCGGGCGAGAAGCGCGGCGGCTATCGGATTGGTGGCGATCAGGTGCTGTTCAGCGGCGAACAGCCTGCCGGGATCACCGCCGGTGATCTGGCTGACGGTGTGCTGAACGAGGTGGAAAAACCGGCTCACCAGCGCCAGCGCTTTACCCTGAGTTACTGAGAGCCAGCAATCGGTTAAGGCCAGAATGCACAGTCACTCACCTACGCACCCGGTCAGGTGAACACCCGCTCAACCAGAAGGGAGGCATCCGCCTCCCTTCTGTTTTGGCCATTTTCTGTTTTGGTCATTTTTGCCACTGGCAGCTTGCCTCTGGTTATCACTCTCCCCCTCATCGTTGCCCCTTTACCCCGCAATGGCTGCGCAAAAAACCTTCAGCCCATCAGGCGCCGAATTCCATTTCGAATTTTGTATATAAATAAGAATAATTTGTTGTTTCCGTCTTATAACACCGAACAGTAGCATCCCCTTTATCCCAGATGGCGCCACACTGTCGCGCCATCCCGTTTACCGCTTATCAGGTCTGCCAACAGCGGAGGCAGTGCAAGAGATGGCGCCAGAGATAACGAAAGAGTGAGGAGGTGCACATGGAACATTCACCACTGCCGATCATCGATCTGGCTGCCCTCAACGGGGCGCCCGAGGTGCGTCGCCCTATGCTGGCCAGGCTGGCCGCGGCCGCCCGTGATGTGGGCTTTTTCTATCTGGTCGGCCACGGCTTGAGCAAGGTTGAGATGCTAGAGACCCTGGCGCTGGCAGAGCGCTTCTTTGCCCTGCCGGAGCAGGAGAAGTTGGCGGTGCAGATGGTCAACAGCCCCCACTTTCGCGGCTACAACCGGGTCGGTGCCGAGCTGACCCGCCAGCGGCCGGATCTGCGAGAGCAGTTCGATATCATGAATGAGGCGCAAGCCCTGCCTGCGGCCTTGATCCGTGAACCCTGGCAGCGGCTGATCGGCCCCAACCAGTGGCCGACCGCCCTGCCCGAGATGAAAGGCCATCTGCTGGCGTGGCAGGAGCGGCTGAGCGATATCACCCTCACCCTGCTGGCCGCTTTTGCCGAGGTGCTGGAGCAACCGGCCAACGTGTTTGACGACAGCATTCGCGGCGCCCCCTACCAGCACATGAAGCTGATTCACTACCCGGGGCAAGAGACGGGTGGCGGCAGTCAGGGGGTCGGCGCCCACAAGGATCCCGGCTACCTGACGCTGGTGATGCAGGACAATCACTCGGGGCTTGAGGTCGAGACGGTCGACGGCTGGATCTCCGCGCCGCCCCTGCCGGGGGCGCTGGTGGTCAATATCGGCGAGCTGTTGGAGCTGGCCTCCAACGGCTATCTCAAGGCGACCCTGCATCGGGTGGTGAGCCCGCCGCCCGGCGTCTCGCGCCTCTCCTGCGCCTTCTTTATGGCGGCGCGGCTCGATGCCACCGTGCCCCTGCTCAGCCTCTCCCCCGAACTGGCAGCGCAGGCGCAAGGGCCGGAGAGTGACCCGACCAACCCGCTCTTCTATCAGGTGGGGGAGAACGTGTTGAAAGGACGGCTGCGCTCCCACCCGGATGTGGCGGCGCGTCACTATAGGCCGGTGGAACCCGCTCGCCTCCCACGCACAGAGAGCGAAGCGGTACCGGCCTAAGCAGCACAAAGATCCGCAGGCGGGTATATGCATAAGCCACAAGCAGCATGGATATACCCGCCCTGACAAAAACAACAAGCAACGAACAACAAAACAAGTCATGGCCAGAGCCTGGTCATCACGGAGCAACACGATGAAATTCAAGACCATGAGCGTACACAGCGGCCAGCGGATCGACCCACAGACCGGCGCCCTCACCACCCCGCTCTACCAGAGCAGCACCTTCAGCTACTTCAGCGCCCAGGCGGGCAAGGAGCGCTTTGCAGGTCAAGCCCCCGGCTTTATCTACAGCCGCTTTGGCAACCCTACCACTGCCGAGCTGGAGCAGAAGCTGGCGGCCCTCGAAGGTGCTGACGAAGCGCTGGTGGTGGCGAGCGGCATGGCGGCAGTGAGCGCCATCATGTATGCGCTGGCCGACAGCGGCGATGAGGTGGCCTATATCGGCCCGCTCTACGGCGGCACCGATGCCTTCCTCAAGCAAACCTTCAGCCGCGCCGGCATCAAGGTCACCGCCTACGAGAGCGATCGGGATCTGCTGGCCAATATCCGCCCCGCCACCAAGGTGGTACTGTTCGAAACCCTGACCAACCCCACCCTCAAGGTGGTGGATCCGCGGCTGGTGGTGGAAGCGGCCCGCAAGGTGGGCGCCATCACAGTGTGTGACAACACCTTCCTCACCCCCTACCTGCTGCGTCCGCTGGAGCTCGGGGTCGATGTGGTGATGCACAGCGGTACCAAATATCTGGGCGGCCACGGCGACATCATCGCCGGGGTGGCGGCGGGCTCCCACGCCCTGATGAAGTCGATCCGCACCGTGGCCCTCAAGCATATCGGCTCCCCCATCGGCCCGCAGGAGGCCTACCTGCTGCAGCGTGGGGTCAAGACTCTGCCGCTGCGGATGGATGCCCACCTGCACAATGCGCAGAAAGTGGCCGAGTTTCTGGCGGCACATCCGGCGGTGAAGAAGGTGATCTACCCGGGGCTTGCCAACCATCCGGGCCACGATGCCCTCGGCGCCTTCGCCAGCGGCTTTGGCGGCATGGTGAGCATCGAACTGGAAGGCGGGTTTGAGCGCTGTGCCACCCTGCTCGATAACCTGCAACTGTTCGTGCAGGCGGTGAGTCTGGGGGATCTCGAGAGCCTGGCTTGCCATCCGGCCAGTACCACCCACGCCGCCATGGACGAGGCGAGCCGCCTCGCTGCCGGAGTCAATGACGACCTCATCCGCTTCAGCATCGGGGTGGAAGATGCAGACGATCTGATCGCCGATCTGGCCGCCGCGCTGGCGCAGATCTAACCGGGCGCGCTTTTACTCGCCGACAAAACAGCGGCGAGTGATATGCCTCAAACACAACAACGGCCCATCAAGGGCCGTTGTTGTTTGTTGCGCTATGGAAAGACGGGATTTACTCCTCCCACACCACCACCTGGGATGAGGGCCAGCGATCCCCGACCTGGGCGTACTTTTGCTCCAGCAGGTGACGCTTGATCTTCATGGTGGGGGTCAGCACGCCGTTTTCGATATTCCAAGGGGTTTTCACCACCAGAATACCGCGGATCTTGGCGTGGGATTCCAGCTGATCGTTGACCCGTACCCGCGCCGCTTCCAGTCTGGCGTTGACCTCCTCCCGATTGCCCTTCATGGCACTCTCGGCCAGCTGCACCAGCGCAATGGGCTGGGGCATGCCGTAACCAATCACGCAGAGCTGTTCGATGATGGGCTCCTGCCCCAGCAGTCCCTCGATGGGCACCGGCGCCACATACTTGCCCTTGGCGGTCTTGAACACATCCTTCATCCGGCCGGTGATGGTGAGATAACCCTCCTTGTCCAGCTTGCCCATGTCACCGGTGTGCAGCCACCCCTCGGCATCGATGGCCTCGGCGCTGTGCTCGGGATCCTTGTAGTAACCCAGCATCATCCCTTCGCAGCGGCAGAGGATCTCCCCCTCGTCGGAGATCTTGATGGTCACTCCGATCCCCGCCTTGCCGACGGTGCCGATCTTGTCGGCGCGGAACGGGTAGTTGATGGTGGAGTAGGCGTGGTTCTCGGTCATGCCCCAAGCTTCAGTCACCTTGAGGCCGATGCTCAGATACCACTCAAGCAGCGCAGGAGAGACAGGCGCGGAGCCGCAGCCGAGTACCCGGGCCTGATCCAGTCCCAACCCCTTTTGCAGCTTGCGTTTGATAAGGCCTGAGATAAGCGGGATCTTGAGCAGCAACGCCAGTTTGTTCTGGGGCAGCTTCTCGTGGATCTTGATGCGGAACATGGCCCACAGCCGCGGCACCGAGATAAAGACGGTGGGACGGCAGCGTTTGACATCTTCGATAAAGGTGTCGAGAGATTCGGGGAAAGCGATAGTAGCACCGCCATAGAGGCTGCCGCCGTAGATGTAGACCCGCTCGGTAATATGGGCCAGCGGCAGGTAGGAGAAGCCCCGATCGGCCTGGCTCAGGCTCACCGTTTCCACCAGCTTCTCGCACGACCAGGCGTAACGCTCAACGCTCAGCATGGCCCCTTTCGGCTTGCCGGTACTGCCAGAGGTGTAGACCAGACTCAGCAGGGAGTCAGGGGCCTGCACCGGGCTGTCAGGGATCGGCTCATGCGCCTCCAGCAGATCGTCCCACTGGTGGCTGGCCGGCATGGTGTCATAGGGGAAGGCGATGCGCAGCAGATCGGCGGGTACGCCCGCCTCCTGACTCTTCCAGTCATCCAGCTTGCCGACGAAGATCGCCTTGGCCTCGCTATGGCGCAGCACATATTCGATGGTGTCGACGTTGGCAGTCGGGTAGATGGGCACGCTCACATACTGCCCCATCTGCATCGCCAGATCGGCGATAAACCACTGGGCGCAGTTCTTGGAGAGCAGCGCCACCTTGTCACCCGCCACCAGACCAAGGTGACGCAAGGCCGTCACCATCCGCCGCGCTTCATCGGCCACTTCACCCCAGGTGAAATCGACATATTCGCGGTTGATGGTTTGACGCAGGTAGGTTCGATCAGGACACTGCCGCTCCCAGTGATAGAGCATCTCGAGCGGCAGTTTATTGGCAATGCGTGAGGAGGAGGCCATAGTTTAATCCCTGAAACAAAAGGCGAAACTTATTATTAACCTTTCACTAACTTCAGGGGAAGAATAAACTCAAACTTCAGTTTGAATTGTGTATCCGATCAAGCTTCTGCGTCTTGTTGCAAACGACTCCACATCGCCTGCACCAGTTTTTCATCCTCTTCAGAAAGCTCACCTTGCAAGATCGCCTCGTTGAGGCTGCGCAGCACATAGCTCTTGACGTCCCGCACCAGGGTCTTGCCTTCCAGCTCGGCCCGGGCAACGGCCAATGAGATATGACCTCGCAGATAACCCCCCGCAAACAGCTCATCGTCGGTCGCGGTGGCAACCATGCTGTCGATCAGTCCCAACAACTTGTGCTCAAAATCGTGAATCGTCATGTAACGCAGCCTCATTTGCGGCAAAAAATTCGGGGGTATGGAACCGCAATCCGGTTGATTGCAGCTCTCTGGCGCCAGGCCAGCAGCGTCCTTGGCGTCCTATTCCGGGTTGGCCACCGGGTAGATGACCTGATCCTTGTATCCCGTGGTTATTCGCAGATAACCACGCAACGCCCGGTTTAATTCGGGATCATCGGTGTCCACCAGCAGCGGCCTGCCCGCAAGGGCGGCAAGCTTGGCTTTGGTTGCCAGCACCTGGATATTCTCCAGCCCGACACACCGAATCACCTCAGGACTCAATTGCTGATTTCCGCGCCCGAACAGATGTCCCTGTCCGCCTATCAGGGTAATGATCAGTCGGCAGCGACGGCCGCGGATCCGGGTCAGGATCTCGGCGGCGCTGAGATCCTGCCCGATAAGTCGGCTATTTTCCACCAGATCCACACCGAGCAAAGTATTTTCCAGACCGAGCTCAGCCATACAGGCTGCCACCGTGCTGCCGGAGCCCATCAGATAGAGGGTATCGGGCTCCATCTGCTCCACCACACCGGCGGCGAGATCCGCCAACACCAGCTCTTCGGACTCCTTGCCCCCCTGCTTGACCGCCTGTACGTAACGCAGATCGCCGGGCACCTTCAGCTGGCCGTAGTGGCGGGCCCGTACCTTGCCCACGCGAAACGCCTCCTCGTCGATGTCGCGCACCTCGGCATCGATCAGGCTGAGCAGTTCCCCTGCGATCATCCGCGCTACCACCCGCCCGCTGGCAGCGGGCGTCACCCCGTAGACGCCGGAGTGGATCTTGCACCCCGCCGGAATGCCGAGCACATGGCAAGACTCCCCCACCGCGGCGCAGATATCCCGCGCCGTGCCATCGCCACCGGCAAACAGCAGCAGATCGACCCCGGCTTCGCGCATCAACTCGGCGGCGTGGCGGGTATCATCGGCCGAGGTGCTCTCCCCGACCGGTTGATAGATGACCCGACAGGGCAACCCCAGCTCGCGGGCCACCGCCTCCCCCATCTCTCCCGCCACCGTCAGCAGTTCGAACGGGATGCTCAGCTCGCACAGTGGCAACAAGGCTTGCCGCGCTCGATCTTGTGCTCTGGGCACGGCACCACGAGCAAGCGCCTCATCCACCACGCCGTCACTCCCCTTGAGCCCCACTGCGCCGCCAATCCCGGCGACCGGATTAATAATGAACCCTAATCGAAACATGCCTGCCTCCCTTGCGATGGCCCCCATTTTTATCTTTTCGCCCCTCTGGGACAAGCAGTGGCACCCCTGCTAGAATTCGCATCTTCAATTTTCCAACCAATGTTCAATCAAGGTTCAATCATGCTGGAATGGGTTCTTGATCCCTCCGCCTGGGTCGCTCTCGCTACCCTTACCCTGCTCGAAATCGTGCTGGGCATCGACAACATCATCTTTATCTCCATCCTGGTAGGTCGCCTGCCGGAGGCTCAGCGCCAAAAAGCGCGCATTCTGGGTCTGGGGCTCGCCATGGGCACCCGGATCCTGTTGCTGCTCTCGCTCGCCTGGGTGATGCGTCTCACCGAACCGCTCTTCACCGTGCTGAACGAGGCTATCTCGGGCCGCGATCTCATCCTGCTGCTGGGTGGTCTGTTCCTTATCGGCAAGAGTACCCACGAGATCCACGCCACTCTGGAAGGCGCCGCCGAGCCACAGAGCGTCAGCAAAGCGGCCTCGGGCTTTATCAGCACCCTGATCCAGATCGCCATTCTGGACATAGTGTTCAGCCTGGACTCGGTGATCACCGCGGTCGGCATGGCCGATCACGTGCCGGTGATGGTGCTGGCCATCATGATTGCCGTCTTCATCATGATGTTTGCCGCCAAGTCTATTGGCGATTTCGTCGATGACCACCCCACCATCAAGATGCTGGCCCTCTCCTTCCTCACCCTGGTGGGGTTTGCCCTGATGGCGGAGGGGATGGATCTGCACATACCGAAAGGCTACATCTACTTCGCCATGGCCTTCTCGCTGGTGGTGGAGATGATCAACATCCGCTTGCGCAAGCACAGCGAGGTCGACACAGGGAAGTAGTGTCGCCGGATCAAAAAGAGCGCCTCTCGGGGCGCTCTTTTGTTATGCACACGGCATGCTGCCGGATAGAGATCACTGGTTGGCAATCACAATGGCAACCCGGCGGTTTTCTGCTCGTCCGGCTGCGCTCTTGTTGTCCGCAACCGGGGCCGTCTCACCGCGGCCACGGATCTCAAGATTGGCGGGCATCATCCCCACCGAGATCAGCACATCTGCCACCGATTGGGCTCGTTTCAGAGAGAGCTGCTGGTTGTAGCTGCTCTCGCCCGTATTGTCGGTATGGCCATCCACCCTCGCCTTGTCGAGCCCGACCCCAAGCAGGGCCTTGCCCAGTTTTTCCACTATCAGCCGGGTCTGCGGATTGAGTTCACCCACATTGTTGGCAAACAGCACCCGGTTGGCCAGATCCAGTGTCCAGCCCTCATCGGTCAGATAGAAACCTTGCTCCTTCAATACTGCCAGCTGTTCCGGGGTCAACCCCCTGGGGGTGCTCTGACAACCCGCCAGCAGAGAGAACAACAGGCCCAGCACGACCGCCTTGATGGAGAGGGATAGTTTCATTGTTATGACTCCTTTACACCTTGACTCACGCCGATTTGGCGGCCTCAACCTCCTCACGGCGTGTACGTTTTGCCAAATACATGGCTTTGTCTGCCAGCTCGCACAGCTCGCTGGCGCGGGTCCCGGGTTGATGGATGGCAAAACCGATGCTGATCCCTGCCACCAGTTGCTGTCCATCCCGCAATACCACAGGATCACTCATCGCCTGCTGAATGCGGTCGATCACCTCTTCCACATCCTGCCCCAGATGCACAGGTGTCAGCAGTATGGCGAACTCATCCCCCCCCAGCCGGCAGACCAGATCTCCGGGGCGCAGCTGATGCTGTACCCGCCGGGAGAGGGTCACCAGCACATCGTCACCGGCGTTGTGCCCCAGGGTGTCGTTAATCTGTTTGAAACGATCGCAATCGAGATAAAGCAGGGCGAACGGGGCCCCCCCCTCGCTTACCTCGCCAATGGCATGCTCGAGGCGAGCTTCGAATAACGCCCGGTTGGGCAACCCGGTCAACGCATCATGGGTCGCCTGGTGGAGCAGACTGGCGTTCTCCCGCGCCTGATGAGCCTGCCAGGCTTGCAGCTCATCCAGCAGGGCGTTGAAATCCTCTCCCAGTTCATTGAGCTCGACGATATCGGCCGGTGGCGCCCGCATCCCCAGAGTGCGTTGTCGACGCACCGAGTGGGCGACCTGTGCCAGTTGTCGCAGTGGCGAGGTGATCGCGACCTGCATCCGCCCGGCGACATAGAAGGCGCCCATCACACTCAACACCAGGCAAATCACCATCACCAGCAGCACCGAGAGCAAGAACAGCAACAGATACTCGCCATGACCGCGCAGCTCTATGGTGGCAATCTGATCACCTCCCCGCAGCATGGGATAGGTGACCGGCCCCGGTAACAGCAGGCGGGCAAGATAATCTTCGACTGTGGCCAGCGGATTGCTGACGGGACGAACCCATTTAGCGAGCTGTTGACCATTGGCCAGCACGATACTGGCTTCGGCCACCTCCTCATGGGCGACAATACCGCCAAGCGCCTCGCTCGCTGCCTCTTCATCGTGGAACACCACCGCCGCCTCGGCGCTGTAGCTGATTGCGCGGGCCACCAGCTCCAGATTGTGATCGGCGTAGAAGCGTACTACCAGCAAGGCAATCAGAGTAAAAAAGAGTCCCGCCACGCTGACGGCCGTGATGGCGGCCACCAGATGGGTTCGCCCCAGGCTCTGACGCAGGGTCGGAAGACGGGGATCCGCGCTGACCTGTCGCCTCATGGGACCCCCTTGTCGGCACGGGCCAGCTTGAGCACAGCGGGATGTACTCGTACGCCGCTCAGGGCCAGGGCATCGAGGTTCACTTTAAACCGCACTCGCACACTCTGTGGCTCGGTCTGCAGACAGAACACCGAGCTGGTGGAACAGTCGTGGTTGTATTCGCTGATGCTGAGCACTGAATGACCCTGCAAGCGCGCAAACAACGCAATCCGGGTCGGCTCGTCGACGACGCCGAGATAGAGCACATCGCAATTATCACTGATGGCCGGATCACTCGCGTCGTAGCGATTGACCTGCACGGCACGGCCATTGGCCTGACGATCGATGGTAAAGAGGGCTCCGGCATACTCCGTCGGCGCCGCCACACACAGGCGCAGCACCGCAGGCTCGGTGGGCCAGCGAGTGTAACTCAGGATATCGAGCACCAGCTCTCTGACCGCCGTCGCCCGGCTCTCTGCGGCCGTTTCCGCCAGCGCGTGAGGCAACAGCAGACCAAACCCTAACAGCAAGGGCGCCAGGCGAGCGGCGAAACGGGGAGAAAAGAGTAACAGCATGATCGGGAAGTGGCCGCCTTGACAACACCGCTGCAGTGGCATAGCGGTTCGGGTACATGTATCCAGATAGTAAGTTGGTGGACACTGGCCTGACAAGTCTCCCGAAGCCCTCCCGCCCGGAAGCCGTGTAAAGAAAACAGAGAGCCCGTCTGGTGACGGGCTCTCTGTTGGCTGGCATCCGGAACAACTTACTTCTTGCTGATGCCATATTCCCGCAGCTTGTTGGCGATGGCGGTATGCGACACGCCCAGGCGTTTGGCCAGCTGGCGCGTCGACGGGAAGGCGGGATAGAGCCGGGCCAGCAGCTGGCTCTCGAAGCGCTTCACCGCATCGTCGAGATTCCCCTCAAACCACTCGTCGATCAGCGGCATGGTATCGGCCGCCACCGGCAGGTCGATCTGCTCGGGCCCCAGCTCATCCCCTTCCAGCAGGGTCATGGCACGGTAGAGACAGTTGCGCAGCTGACGCACGTTGCCCGGCCAGCGATAGGCGGTCAGGTAGTCGGCCATGTTGCGGGTAAAGCGCGGACGGGGTCGCTGCAACTCGCTGGCAAAGCGGGAGACAAACTGCTGGGCCAGCACCATGATGTCAGCCTTGCGCTCGCGCAAGGGGGGCAGCGCCAGACTGAGCACGTTGAGGCGATAGTAGAGATCCTCGCGGAAGGTTCCTTCGTGCACCAGATCCAGCAACTGCTTCTGGGTGGTGCAGATGAAACGCACGTTGACCTTCACCTCCTGCTCGTCACCGACCCGGCGGAACACCCCATCCTGCAACACCCGCAGGAACTTGGTCTGCAGATGGGGAGACATGTCGCCGATCTCGTCCAGCATCAGGGTGCCGCCGCTCGCCAGCTCCAGCACGCCGCGCTTGCCCTCGGTGTTGTTGCCAAAGGCGCCGGGGGCATAACCAAACAGCTCGCTCTCGGCCACGTTATCGGGCATGGCGGCGCAGTTGAGGGCCATAAAGGGGTGGCTGGAGCGCAGGCTGGCACCGTGACAAGCACGGGCCAGCAGCTCCTTGCCGGTACCGGTCTCACCGACAATCAGCAGCGGCGCGTCCTGCATCGCCAGTTTTCGCGCTTGCGACAGTACCTCTTTCATCTTGGGGCTCTCGGCCTGCAGATGCTCGAAGCCCCCCACTTCCACCGCATGAAGCGCGCTGAAGTGCAGGCCGACCCGCCGGGCAGATTTGAGCACCACCACGGCACCGGCCAGCGCCTGCTTGCCGCGGGCTTCTGCCACGAACAGCGGCATCAGATCTGCCAGATACTCTTCGCCATTGAAACTGAGCTTGCAGGTCTGCGGCTTGATCTCGCTCGCCTCCAGCCAGCGGGTGAAGGAGAAACCCTTAACCAGCGAACCGAGCGCCACGCCGCGCACCTCCTCCACCGGCAAGCCGAGGGTGGTGAGGGCCGACTGGTTGGCCTGGGTCACCTTGCCCTTGCTGTCGAGGGAGAAGACCAGGTCCGGCAGCGCCTTGAGCAGCGCCTCGATTTCGTGGTGCTCTCGCTCGGAAGGCATGTAAGGGATGGTCTTGACGTCGTAGACGCCGGGAATGCGGCGGATCTCCGGCATCAGGTGCTGAAAATCACTGAACTCCAGCTCGGGAAAGTTGAGATAGATGATGCCTGAGGTATCGATTTCGATGCCGCGCAGATCGATATTGTGCTCCACCAGGCGGTCGAGCAGTTCCCGGGTCAGGCCCAGGCGGTCTTCACAGCTGACTTCAAGACGCATTCGGGACACACTTCCTAGCTAACTCTATGAATGAGCGGATAATACAGTCTCGATCCCCCCAGTGCGAGCGCCAGCCCATAAAAATGCGGGCCCGCCCCGCTTTCGCAGGCAGGCCCGGGTCAACCGATGACGCTGGTGTGGGGCGCCATTACCGGAGCAACTGATCGGTACGCGCCGCCATGATGAAGTCGTTGCGATGCAAACCGCCGATCTTATGCATCCACCAGCTGACGATCACCATATCGCTCACTGGATGAGTGGTGGCGTTCACTTCAGCAGCTCATCCGTGCGTGCAGCCATGATGAAGTCGTTGCGGTGCAAGCCGCCGATCTTGTGGGTCCACCAGCTGACGGTCACCTTACCCCACTCGGTCAGAATGGCCGGATGGTGGAACTCCGCCTCCGCCAGCTCGCCCAGGCGGTTGGTAAAGGCCAGCGCCTCCTTGAAGTTGCGAAACGTAAATTCCCGTCGCAGTTGCAGCGCCCCCTCCTCCACCAGCGGCTGCCAGTCGGGAATAAGCTGCATCAGCTCGCGCAGCTCCTCATCGCTCACCTTGGGGGCATCGGCGCGACACGCTTCACACTGTTGGCTGGCCAGTTCGGACATGGGTTACTCCTGCTTGAATTAATGAAAAATTAATGAAAATGAAATAGGGTTGTTTGCTTTTGGTCAGCTCGCCTGTTTGCCAGCGGCAACCTCAAAACGTGGCGGATAGAGGCCAAGCCGACTGGCCTCGGCCAGAGCAGCCATGATCTCCTCCCCGGTCAGCTGGTAGAGATGATCGAGACTCGGCAGCACAAAATAGGTGGGCTGCATGATGTCGATGCGATACGGGGTGCGCAGCATAGTCAGTAGATCGAAGGGTTGCAGCAGCGGCTTGCCGGAAAGGGCATAAGCTGTCTCGCCGATGGAGGAGAGAATGCCGCCACCGTAGATACGCAGCCCGCCAGGTGTCGCCAAGAGGCCAAACTCCACGGTGAACCAGTAGAGCCGCGCCAGAAAAACCCGCTGCTCCTTGCTCGCCTGCTGCCCCAACTGACCGTAGAGGTGGGTGAAGTGGGCAAAGGCCGGATTGGTCAGCATGGCGCAGTGGCCGAAGATCTCGTGAAAGATATCCGGCTCTTGCAGGTAGTCGAGCTCGTCCCGGCGCCGGATAAAGGTGGCCACCGGAAACTGGCGATTGGCCAGCAGGGCGAAGAAGCGATCGAACGAGATAAGCGCGGGCACCGCCGCCACCGACCAGCCGGTCGCAGGCTGCAAGACGGCGTTGATCTCGGCCAGCTGGGGGATGCGATCACGGGGCAGCCCCAGTCTGTCGAGACCGGCCAGATATTCGTTACACCCCTTGCCATCGAGGGCGGCGAACTGGCGTTCGATCAGGATCTGCCAGGTGCCATGCTCCTCGTTGCTGTAGTGGATCACCCCGTCAGCATCCGGCTGGTGGGCGGTGTAGAAGGTTGCCATAGCGGTTCCATCCTCTGGCGCCACATCAGGCGCCTTGCCGTTTCATCACGGCTTCACTGTAACGAAATGGCAACAAAAAAAGCAGCCGACCCATGAGTCGGCAGCCTGAAACAGTTGTAAATAAATTGTGACAACCCGCTAACCAATCCCCACTACAGCTTGACCATGATATGGCGCGGCACCGTGTAATCCTCCAGCGCATAGAGGGAGAGATCCTTGCCGTAGCCCGACATCTTCATGCCGCCGTGGGGCATCTCGGAGGTGAGCATGAAGTGGGTATTGATCCAGGTGCAACCATATTGCAGGTGGCTGGCCACCTTGCTGGCGAGGCTCAGATCCTTGGTCCAGACCGACGAGGCGAGGCCATAGTCCGAGTCGTTGGCCCACTGCACCACCTGCTCGGCATCGTTAAAACGGGTCACCGACACCACGGGGCCAAACACCTCGCGGCGCACGATCTCATCCTCCTGCCGGGCCCCGACAATCAGGGTCGGCTCGAAGAAGAAGCCGTTGCCGGGACGGATCTTGCCCCCCGCCGTCACCTCCACATGACCGCTGCTCTGGGCCCGCTCGACAAAGCTGGCGACCCGGTTGCGCTGTCTGTCCGAAATAAGCGGCCCCATCTCGACCCCCTCCTCGTACTGGCTACCCACCTTGATGGAGGCCACCGCCTCGGTCATGGCGGCGACAAACTTGTCGTAGATCTTGCCCTGGGCATAGATACGGCAGGCGGCGGTGCAGTCCTGGCCGGCGTTATAGAAACCGAAGGTGCGAATGCCCGCCACCACCGCCTCCAGATCCGCATCGTCGAAGATGATCACCGGCGCCTTGCCCCCCAGCTCAAGGTGGGTGCGCTTCATGGTGCGGGCGGCGCTCTGCAGGATCTTCTGGCCGGTGGCGATATCGCCGGTGAGCGACACCATCCGCACCAGCGGGTGCTCCACCAGCGGCGCCCCTACACTCTCGCCCCGCCCGCAGATGACGTTGATAACGCCGCGGGGGAAGATCTCGCTGGCCAGCTCCGCCAAACGCAGCGCGGTGAGCGGGGTCTGTTCGGAGGGTTTGAGCACCACCGTATTGCCCGCCGCCAGCACCGGCGCCATCTTCCAGGCCGCCATCATCAGCGGGTAGTTCCAGGGGGCGATACTGCCCACAACACCTATGGGGTCGCGCCGGATCATACTGGTGTGCCCCTCGAGATACTCCCCCGCCAACGGCCCTTGCAGGCAGCGGGCCGCCCCGGCAAAGAAGCGGAAGCAGTCCACCACCGCGGGCAGCTCGTCGTTGAGCACAGCCAGATAGGGTTTGCCGCAGTTGAGGGATTCGAGCGCCGCAAACTCCTCGGCGTGGCGCTCGACGAGATCCGCCAGACGCAGCAGCAGGTTGCTGCGGCTTGCCGGGGTGGTACGGCTCCACTGGGCGAAGGCGCGCTGGGCACCGTTCACCGCCCGGTTCACCTGTTCGAACGAGGCTTCGGGCACGGCGGCGATCTGTTCGCCGTTAGCCGGGTTGAGAATAGGTTCGGCCTGCCCCTCGCCGGTCACAAACTGGCCATCAATCAAGAGTTGAGTTGAGAGTTTCATGGTTGCATCCTTGCGCACGCGTTGAATCATCATTTGCCACTGCCAGCGACATCATGGGTGTCGCGAGTGAGGTAGTAGGCAAGCAAAATGGGGATAGTGGTGAAGGCCACTATGATGAGGGCCACCACGTTGGTGACCGGCCTGTCTCGGGGACGGATCAGCTCCTGATACATCCAGATGGGCAGCGTGGTCTGCTGGCCCGCCGTGAAGGTAGTAACGATCACTTCGTCAAAACTCAGGGCAAAGGCCAGCATGCCCCCCGCCAGCAGCGCCGTGGCCAGATTGGGCAGGATCACGTAGCGCAGGGTCTGGAAGCCGTCGGCCCCGAGATCCATCGACGCCTCGATGAGGCTCTGGTTGGTGCGGCGAAAACGGGCCAGCGCATTGTTGTAGACCACCACCACACAGAAGGTGGCGTGGCCGATAACGATGGTCCAGAAGCTGAACGGGATCTCCATCAAGCCGTAGGCCGAGCGCAGCGCGATACCGGTGACGATACCGGGCAGCGCGATGGGCAGCACCAGCAAGAGCGACACAACCTCCTGACCGAAGAAGCGGCTGCGGGCAATGGCCCCTGCCGCCAAGGTGCCGAGGATCATGGCCGCCAGCGTCGCCAGCCCCGCGACCTCCAGCGACAGCTGGATGGCACGCCACACATCGGGGCGATTGAGGGTCACCTCGAACCACTTGAGGGTGAGCCCGGGGGGCGGAAACTGGTAACTCTTGCTCTCGCTGGTGAAGGCGTAGAGGAAGATAAACAGAATGGGAAAGTGCAGGAACAAGAGTCCACCGATGGCGGCGTACTTGAGCAGGCCCGAAGGGCGCTCTCCCTGACGGCTCACTGAGCTAGCTGACATGACGGCCTCCTTGCTGCCGGTTCAAAGCGATAGATTCAAAGCGCATCAAAGGCTCCTAACCGTTTCGCAATCGCCAGATAGATGGCGATGATAAGGATTGGCACCAGCGAGAAGGCGGCGGCAAAGGGCAAGTTGCCCGCCGTTCCCTGCTGCATGTAGACCACCTGACCGATATACATGGTCGAGTTGCCGATAATGCCGGGGATGATGTAATCACCGAGGGTCAGCGAGAAGGTGAAAATGGATCCCGCCACCACACCGGGCAACGCCAGCGGCAGGATCAGGTTGCGAAAGGTCTGGGCAGGTGTCGCCCCCAGATCGCTGCTCGCCTCCAAGAGGGATCGCGGTATACGCTCCACCGCCGCCTGAATGGGCAGGATCATGAAGGGCAGCCAGACATAGACGAACACGATAAAGGTGCCGAGCCGCGAGAAGGAGAGCGACGGGCCACCTATCACCGGCAAGGAGAGGATGGCATCGAGCAGCCACTCCAGCCCCATGCTGTCTGCCAGCCAGCTGACTACCCCCTCCTTGGCCAAAATCAGCTTCCAGGCATAGACCCGCACCAGATAGCTGGACCAGAGCGGCAGCATGATCCCCACATAGAACAGCGCCCGGGTCTTGCCACTGGTGTAGCGTGCCATGTAGTAGGCAACCGGAAAACCGAGCAGGGCGCAGGCCAGGGTCACCAGCAGCGACATGCCGACGGTGCGGCCGATCACATCCAGATTCTCCGGTCGCAGCAGGGCGACGAAGTTTTGCAGCCCCAGCTCGTGGCGCACCTGACCGCTGAACTCGTCCAGCCCGAACAAGGAGTTGGAGAGCAACATCAGCAAGGAGCCGACGTAGATGATGCCGAGCCACAGCAGCGGCGGCCCCAGCAGGATCGCCAGCAGCAGGCCGGGCCGCCCATAGAGCAGGGTCGAGAGGCGCCGCAGCGGCCTGAAACGGGCAGGTTCGGGCTGATGGTTCATGGCAAGACTCGCACTGTGAGGGGCACTCATGGCTGCGCCCCCTGATGGGCGCTGCTCAGGCGATGGATGGCCTGCTCCGGCCAGCTGAGGCTGACCCTGCTGCCACGGGCCAGACGGGCCTGCCCCTCATTGGGGTGATTGACGATGATCTCGAGCTGCTCCCCGAGATCAACCCGATAACGGACGAAGGGGCCCAGATACTCCACCTCGCGGATCTCCCCCGACCAGCCCGGCGCACCCGCCTCACCTAGCCGGATCCGCTCCGGGCGCACCATCATCTGGCTGCCGTCACCGCACAGCCGTCTGGCCTGCTCCCCTTCGAACAGATTGACGGTACCGACGAAGCGGGCCACAAACGGCGTCGCCGGAGCGTCGTAGATGGTATCGGGGGCGGCAATCTGCTCGATCTTGCCCTGACTGAAGATGCAGATCCGGTCGCTCATGGAGAGCGCCTCCTGCTGATCGTGGGTGACGAAGATAAAGGTGATGCCCAACTGGCGTTGCAACGCCTTGAGCTCAAGCTGCATCTGCTCGCGCAACTTGAGATCGAGGGCCCCCAGCGGCTCATCCAGCAGCAGGATGCGTGGCTGGTTGATAAGCGCCCGGGCGATGGCGATGCGCTGGCGCTGGCCGCCGGAGAGCTGGCTTGGGCGGCGCTTGCCGACCCCGGGCAGTCGCACCAGCTCCAGCATCTCGTCCACCTTGCGGTAACGCTCCGCCTTGGCGACCCCCTTGAGCATCAGGCCATAGCCGATGTTGTCGCGCACATCCATGTTGGGGAACAGGGCATAGTCCTGAAACACGGTGTTGAGGTTGCGATCATAGGGCGGCACGGTGGAGCAGGGTTCGCCAAACAGGCGGATCTCCCCGTCGCTCGGGTACTCGAAGCCCGCGATCATCCGCAGGCAAGTGGTCTTGCCGGAACCGCTCGGCCCCAGCAGGGTAAAGAATTCCCCGGAGGGGATCTGGAAAGAGATGTCGTCGACCGCCTTCACCTCGCCATAGTGGCGGCTGACCCGGTCAAATTGTACGGCGTTCATGGGGCATCCTTGTCTGTGCAGGGATGGGCCGGACTCCTGTCCGGCCCGCTTGATTATCCGCTCTCGGCAGTCGTGCAGAGGAGGCGCAGCGCCCCTGCCGTTGGCAAGGTGGCAGCGGTTCCGACCACCTTGCTCACCCCGCCTTAGCGGCCGCCCAGAATGGCGATATAGTCGGAAACCCAGCGGTAATAGGGCACGCAAGTTCCCTGGCTCTTGCACTGGGAGACCGGAGTGCGCCAGAAGCGAACCCGATCGAAGTTGTCGATACCGTTGGTTTTGCACCCGGTCGGGCCCAGCAGGGCATTGCCCTCACAGGCGGCAGGTACCACAGGCACCGAGCCAAACCAGGCGGCGAGATCCCCCTGCAGCTTGTTGCTCAGGGAGTGCTCCAGCCACTTGTAAGCGCAGGTGAGGTTCTTGGCATCGCTGTGCACCATGCTGGTATCGGCCCAACCGGTCACTCCCTCTTTCGGCACAGTGGTGGCGATGGGTTGCTTGTCGGCAATCAGGGCATTGGCCTGGAACGGCCAGGAGCCTGACGCGACCACCCCTTCGTTCTTGAAGTCATCGATCTGGACGAAAGCATCATGCCAGTAGCGTCCCACCAGCTGGCGCTGCTTGCGCAGCAGATCGAGGGAGGCCTTGTACTGATCCTCGTTCAGCTCGTAAGGATCCTTGATGCCCAGGGCAGGCTGATGGGTCATCAGATAGAGGGCGGCATCGGCGATGTGGATCGGGCCATCAAAGGCCTGCACCCGCCCCTTGTTGGACTTGCCATCCGCCAGGGTCTGTTCCTCGAATACCACGTTCCAGGAGTCCGGTGCCTTGGGGAACACCTTGGTGTTGTACATCAGGATATTGCCGCCCCACTGGTAGGGCACGCCGTAGTGCTTGCCATCCACAGTGTGCCAGGGGGCATTTTGCAGCCGGGGATCAATCTTGCTGTAGCTCGGGATGAGCGCCAGATTGAGCGCCTGCACCTTGCCACCGGCAATCAGACGCAGACTGGCATCGCCGGAGGCGGTCACCAGATCGAAGCCCCCCTCGTTCATCAACGCCACCATCTCGTCCGAGGTGGCCGCCGTCTTGACGCTCACCTTGCAGCCGGTCTCTTTCTCGAATCCGGTCACCCAGTCGTAGTTCTTGTCGGTCTCGCCACGCTCAACGTAGCCAGCCCAGGCCACGATATTGAGCTGGCCTTCACCCTTGCCGAGCTCGGTCGGGGCAGCCTGGGTCTGGCCTACCAGCAGCGCCGGCACAAGAGCCAGCATCAGAGGGGTCAATTTCATCATGCACTCCTTGCATTGTGTTGACTTGCATCAGGTGAAGGAACGCCGCCATTGGCGTTAACATCCTGTTAACCAGCAATGAGCTTAGGGGAGTGGCAATACGATGAATATTTCAATTTTTGGTGGCTCAGGTATCAGCTAAATCGATATCGAGTGCAGATGAATCTGATTTTTGGTGGCTACCCCGCAAGAGATGGCTAGCGAGGGAGCGCCTGACGGGCCCGCAACCGGCTCTGATCCCGCGCAATATCGATAAATTCCCGCGCAGTCCAATCCAGCCGAGAACCACGGCGCCACACCAGCCCGATATCGATGGCGGGAATGGGCTCCTTGATGGGGCGCGCCTCGACCCGCTCCTGTTCCAGCGACCAGGGGCGATAGGCAAAGTCGGGCAACAGGGCGACCCCGAGCTGGCTTGCCACCAGACTGCGCACCGCCTCCACCGACGCGGTGCGCAGCACGATGCGGGGAGAGATGCCGTAGCGGCGCAGGCCGCCACCGATGATCTGATCGAGCTGATCGGCGGTCAGCGAGATCATCGGCTCCTCCCCCAGCGCGGTGAGCGAGAGGGTCGACTCGGCGCAGAGCGGGTGGTTGGCGGCCAGCCAGAGCCGCAGCGGCGAACGGGTCAGCAATTCGGTATCAAACGCCTCTTGCCGGATGGTGCGGTTGGTCATCAGGATCCCCACATCCACCTCGCCGTTGACGATCTGGTGCTCCAGAAAAGGCTGTTCATCCTCCTTCACCTCGATCTGTACCGCCGGAAAGGCGCGGCGAAAGCGGCCAAGCGCCTCTGAGAGGTAGTAACCCGCCACCAAGGTGGTCACGCCGATGGTGAGTCGCCCCTGATCCTGCTGGGCCACCGCTTTGAGGGAGTGGCTCGCCTCGGTCATGGCGCCGAGAATGCGGCGGGCGTGGAGCAAAAACTGGTGCCCCTGAGTGGTGAGGGTGACGCCGCGCGGATTGCGCTCGAATAGCGGGGCGCCGAGCTCGGTCTCCAGCTCGCGAATGGCGCTGGTGACCGCCGACTGGGAGATATGCAACTCGGCGGCGGCACGACTCACTGAGAAGCTGTCGGCCACGGCCACAAAATAACGGATCTGGCGAAAGGTAAAGTTCATCGGGCATCCTTGCCGATTGGTACTATTGGTGTGATTGGTAAGATTGACTGCCAGCTTAACCGTAAACGGGCGTCTCGCCAAAACCGGGCACTGCTGCCAACTCAATGATCTGCCGATTAAAACCATGCCCCTGCGGCTTGGCGAGCACGACAGGGGCATGGGTCATCGCAGCAAGGTGCAGACAGGGCTATCAGGATTTGTTGAGATACCCCGCCAGCTGGCCGATCAGCCGCTTGCGCAGCTCACCGAGTTTCGGCTTCTCGTCCGCACACCAGGGCAGCGGGCGGCACGCTTCGATGGTGCGCAGACCAAGGCGAGCGGTGAGCAGCCCGGCCCCCACCCCTTGCGCCGCGCGGGCAGAGAGCTTGGCGGCAAACTCGGCGCCCAGCAAGTCCATCCCCACCTCGGTCACCAGCTCGGTGGCACCGGCGTAGAGCATGTTGCGAAACACCTGACGGATGAGGCGTATGCGGCTCCAGTAGCCGAGCTCGATGGCGTAGACATCGGCGATATCCTCGATCATCCGCAGGTTGCGCCACAACATCAGCATCATGTCGACGGTGGCGAGCGGGCTGAGCGCCACCAGCACAGCGGCCTCCCCCGACCATTTGGCCACCCGCGCCTGCGCCAGTTTGTCGCGTTCGCTCAATACCAGCTGACTGTAAAGGGTCAGCACCTCCCGATCGCTGTGGCTCTCGTCGAGCTGGGCCAGCCAGGTTTGATACCCCTCGCGCCCCTTGTCGCCACTTTTGACCGCCAACCCTTCGCAAAAGGCCTGCCCCTGCCCGACTCCCTGATGGGCCAGCAGATCTTCTGCTCGCGAGCGCACATCCTGACGCCGCTTGAGAGTGTGCAGCCGCAGCCACTCGCGCCCCACCACGCTGGCGGTGCCCGCCGCCACCAGCGCCGAGGCCGCCAGCCAGGCGCTGCCCCAGAGCGGGGTGGTGAGGAATTGATCGTAAAGAAAGGCGCCATACTGGCCCAACGAGAGCAGACCGACTGCCCCCAGCCCCCACGCCAGCAGCCGATGACGGCGACGCGGTTTGATGACGAGGGCGCTCTCCACCTCGGTGAACTCGTCCAGCTCGTCGAGGCGCTCGAAGCTCGCCTCCTCCAGCCGTTGGGCCGGAGCGGGCGGTCGCTCGTCACTGGCCACCGTCAAGGCTGGCTCAAGGATCACCTTGCCCTGCAGCGGTGGCCGCTCTTTTATCTGATCGTTCATCGCCTTATTCTCCTGAAAACAGTCTCCTGCGGGCGGCGCAGGAAACAAACCCGAGCCGCACACCGTTATTCGAGGTGATCCCCGAGCAGAAACTCCAGCGCCGCATCGAGCCGGATATGGGGCAACGCCTGATGGGCGCTCATGGGCATGGGGCGAAACGCCTGAAAATCAAAGCCCTGACTGTTCCACCACTGCACAGGCGGAATATGGGGAGGCACCTCCCCGGGGAATAGCAGCAGCGGCTCACCGTTCAGGCTGGTGCCACGGATGGCCGGGAACTCGCGGCCATTGGCCACCCCCTTGCCCACTTCGGTCGCCTTGATGGCGGCAAGCGCCAAGCACTCAGTGGTGATCCCCTCAAAACGAGCCTGACCGCGACCGCTGCGTACCAGATGCTGCAGCAGGGAGACCATGGGCCCATGCTGTTCGGGGGTGACGTGATCGGCCTTGCTCGCCACAAACAGCAGCTTGTCGATACGGGGCGAGAAGAGCCGCCGCCACCAGTTGCTTTTGCCGTAGGCAAAGCTCTCCATGATGCGGGCGATGGCCTGCTGCATGTCGCCAAAGCTGGCCGCCCCGGCGTTAAGCGGCTGCAGGCAATCCACCAGCACGATCTGGCGATCAAAGCCGGCAAAGTGCTGCTCATAAAAACCCTGCACCAGATGCTGCTTGTACTGCTCGAAGCGCTGCTTGAGAGTGGCGTAAAGAGTGCCATCGGCGGGCTCGCCGACAGGCATCTCCCACACCCAGGGGACAAATTGCAGCATGGGGGCACCGGCATACTCGCCCGGCAAGACGAAGCGGCCGGGCTGAATAAGGTGCAATCCCAGCTCCTGTTTGCAAGCATGCAAGTAGGCGGTGTAACGCTCGGCTAGCTCAGCCACCGGCCGCTCTTCGAAGCGCTGATCGACCTGCCACCCGGGTGTCAGCCAGCTGGCGGCAAGTGCCTGCAGCTCTGAGCGACGAAGCTGCTCGCGCACCTGTTCGCTCCACTGCTCGTAGCTCATCTCAAGGAGCGGCAAGTCGAGCAGCCACTCTCCGGGGTAGTCCACCAGATCCACGTAGAGGGTGGAGATCTCCCCCAGATGTTTGCGCAGGGGATGACGGGTGCGATAACGGATTTCGAGGCGCACTTCGGCCACCCCGCGGGTCGGCTCGGGCCAGGCAGGTGGATCGCCAAACAGGGAGTCGAGGCCACGCTCGTAGGCAAAGGTGGGGATGTGGGCATTGAGCTGCGGCACCCGGCGGGCGCCGAGGATGCGCCCTTGACGCAGGGCATCCCACAACGGCAAACGGCCGTCGATGGCCGCGTGTTCCAGCTGGTTGACCAGCGCCGTGATAAAGGCGGTTTTGCCGCTGCGAGAGAGGCCGGTCACCGCCAGCCGGATATGGCGATCCCGCACCCGGTTCACCACGTCGTTCGCCTTGTGTTGCAGGCGAGTCAACTTCTGTTCCAGTTTGTTGAGTATCAAGGCTTGATCCGTTCTCCCTTGGTGGTTGCATCCGGCGTGCTCAGCCGTGCGAGAGGTCGACCGCTTATCCACGTCTGGATAGTTGTCGTCGATAGTGGATCATCACAGAAGATTCCACCATCGACATTGAGTGCTTTAGCAAGCACTACAGCTTGCGAAATTCCCGCTGCAGGGTGAACTCCCTGGAGGTCACCAGTTTCTCGATCCGCTGAACTCTGGGCTCCAGCGCGTCAAGTTCCTGCGCGATGCGGCCCAGCGCCTGATGAGGGGTGATCCCCGCCTGCCAGCTGCGCGCTTTCATCCGCACCTCAGCAAAGTCGGCATCCTCTTGCGAATAGAGGGTGACCGGCTTTTTGTCGAGCAAGAACCAGGCGGCGATATAGGCGGTGAAGGTAATGAAACCGGCGAAGATAAGGCCACTGATGGCGAGCAACCGCACGATCCAGGTCTCCACCCCGAAATACTCAGCCAAACCGGCACAGATCCCGGCTATCTTGCCACGCTGGGGATCGCGATAGAGGTTACGCCCTTCACGACTGACACTGCTCATACCTTGTTCCTCCAACCGGGTACTTCTGCATCCAGAATTGATTCCAGCGCGCCCACGCGCTCCTGCATCTTCTCGGTGCGAGCCAGCAGCCCTTGCAGCTGTTCCCGCTCGCTATCGGCAAGACCGGCGCCAATGCGCCCCTTGGCACGATAGTGCAGCACCAGCCAGATGGGGGCTACCACCACCATGAAGACCACCATGGGAACCATCAATACACCCAGCAGATCTTCCATCTGTTACTCCCCCTGTTTGCCTTCGCTTTTGCTGTCGCCCTGACCCAGCTTCTGGCGCATGGCTTCCAACTCGCGGCTTATCTGATCGTCCACTTCCAGCTCGGCAAACTGCTGCGCCAGCGCCTTGTCGGACTGTCCCAGATCGGCGCGCGCTTCCATTTCGTCGATGCGACGCTCCATCCGCTCGAACTTGCTCACCACCGCCTGGCTCTCGCCACGGGCGACCTGGCTCTGCACATTGAGACGGCTGCTGGCCGCTTCGGTGCGAATGGCCATCGCCTTTTGACGGGCGCGGGCATCTTCCAGCTTGGCTTCGAGCTGACGGATCTCCTCACCCAGCTTCTCGATGCCGCTGTCGACCGCCTGCTGCTCGCGGTAGAGGGTCTCCGACAACTCGGTCTGTTTCTTCTTCTCGATAAGGGCCGCGCGGGCCAGATCTTCACGTCCCTTGGTCAGGGCCAGCTCGGCCTTGGCTTGCCACTCGTCAACCCGCTCCTGATGACGGGCGACCTGACGACCAATCTCTTTCTGGCTGGCGAGGAAGCGGGCCAGATTGGAACGCTCCTTGACCAACTCGTCCTCCATCTCCTGGATGATCAGGCGCACCATCTTCTGGGGATCTTCTGCCTTGTCGAGCAGGGCCGTCAGGTTGGAATTGATGATGTCGGCCAGACGGGAAAAAATACTCATGATTGCACTCCTGTTATTGGCATGGCGTTGTTTCTCCATTGACAATGGCAACTTGTGTGCCAATCTGGAACAAAATTTAACTTGTTGATTTATATGGGGCAGAATAGCCGGATTGCAAGATGCCTCGCGCAAGTGATGATTAAAATCACCAACTTTTGGTAAGATTGACCAGCTTTTACAACTGACAGGGATCACTATGACCACGGCCACGGAAAGCCTGCTGGGGGAATCCAACGCATTTCTCGAGATCATTGAGCAGGCCTCACGGCTCGCCCCGCTGCGCAAACCCGTGCTGATCATCGGTGAGCGGGGGACGGGCAAGGAGCTGATCGCCCACCGCCTACATTATCTCTCGGCGCGCTGGGATCAAAGCTTTGTCACCATCAACTGCGCCACCCTGAGCGAGAGCCTGCTGGAAACCGAGCTGTTCGGTCACGAAGCGGGGTCGTTTACTGGCGCCGCCAAACGCCATCAGGGCCGCTTCGAGCGGGCCGATGGCGGCACCCTCTTCCTCGACGAGCTGGCCACCACCAGCGCCCGGGTGCAGGAGAAGTTGCTGCGGGTCATCGAGTATGGCGAGTTTGAGCGGGTGGGTGGGGCCAAGCCCCTCAAGGTGGATGTGCGACTGGTCTGCGCCACCAACGAGGATCTCCCTGCGCTGGCCGACAAGGGGCAGTTTCGCCACGATCTGCTCGACCGGCTCGCGTTTGATGTGATCACCCTCCCCCCCTTGCGGGAGCGGCGGGAAGATATCCTGATGCTGGCGGAGCACTTCGCCCACAGCATGACCCGGGAACTGGGCTATCCGCTGTTTGCCGGTTTCTCGCGCAAGGCAACCCAGCTGCTGCTGGATTACCACTGGCCGGGCAACGTGCGGGAGCTGAAGAACGTGGTGGAGCGAAGTATCTATCGTCAGGGCAATCCCCAGTTGCCGCTCTCGACCCTGGTGCTCAACCCGTTTGATTCCCCCTGGCGACCACAGGTCACGCAACCTGCGCAAGAGGCCCGAAGCGAGGTACAATCTGCATCCCCCCTCGCCTTGCCGCTCGATCTCAAGCAGGCGGTGGCGGAGTACGAGATTAATTTACTCAAGCAAGCGATGCAGCAATCCCAGTATAATCAGCGCAAAGCCGCTCAACTGCTGGCCTTAAGCTATCACCAGTTCCGTGGCATGCTACGCAAATATCAGCTGCTGGATGGCGATAACGATGCAGAACAAGAGTGAAGGAGCGCGGTTGATGCCGACTCCAGCAACACGCCAGCCTTCGCGCTGGCACATTTGTATCAAAACGTGCGTACAAAACCCCTATAAGAACATGGTTCAACAATGAGAATGCTCACACCCTTGCTGCTGGGTCTGCTGGTGCTGGTCACCGGCTGCCAGAAGCAACCCGAGGCCTCCAAAACCGGACTCATCTATTGTGCTGAGGGATCCCCCCTCTCCTTCAATCCCCATGTTTCCAACTCCGGGGTGACACTGGATGCAAGTGCCCGTCCGCTCTACGACCGCCTGCTGGAGGTGAACCCCAACACCCTGGCGCTGGAGCCGGCGCTCGCCACCAACTGGCATGTCAGCGAGGATGGCCTCACCTATACCCTGACCCTGCGCAAGGGGGTGACGTTTCACCATACTCCCTGGTTCAAGCCCACCCGCACCTTCAATGCCGATGACGTGGTCTTCACCTATGCCCGCCAGCTTGACGAGCAGCACCCCTATCACAATGTGTCCGGCGGCGATTACCCCTACTTCTACAGCCTGGGGCAAGATCTGCTGATCAAACGGGTGAGCAAGAAGGGGCCGCAGACGGTGGTATTCGAGCTGAACCAGCCGAACGCCTCCTTCCTCGCCACCCTGGCCAGCGACTATGCGGTGATCCTCTCCGCCGAATACGCCGAGCAGATGTTGCAGGCGGGCACGCCAGCCCTGCTGGATAGCCGCCCCATCGGCACCGGGCCGTTCAGCTTCAAGGAGTATCGCCACAACGAGTTCATCCGCTATCTGCGCCACCCCGGCTACTGGGGCGGCGATGCCAAGATTGAACAGCTGGTCTACGACATCACCCCCAAATCCGCCAAACGGCTGGCCAAGCTGCTGACCGGCGAGTGCGACGTTATGAGCACCCCTTCCGCTAGCCAGCTCTCGGTGATCAAGCAAAATCCGGCGCTGAGTCTCTCGGTCCAGTCGGGGATGAACGTCGCCTTTTTGGCCCTCAATACCCGCAAGCCGCCGTTCAACAACGTCAAGGTGCGTCAGGCCATTGCCAGCGCCATCAATATCGACAACCTGCTTCAGGCGGTCTATTTCGATACCGGCCTGCCCGCCAACAGCCTGTTGCCGACCCTCTCATGGGGTTACAACCCCAGCCTGCCCGAGCGCAAACCCGACCTGAAACGGGCGCGCCAGCTGCTCAAGGAGGCGGGTCTGGAGAAAGGGTTCGAGATGCAGGTGCTGGTGCAACCGGACGCCCGCCCCTACAACCCGGATGCGGTCAAGACCGCCCAGCTGATCCGCAGCGATCTGGCCAAGGTCGGGATCAAGCTCAAGATCGTGCAACGGGAGTGGCCGGTGATCGAAGGCCGCCTCACCAAGGGGCAGTACGACAGCCTGCTCTCCGGCTGGATTGCCGACAACGCCGACCCGGACAACTTCTTCCGTCAGCTGCTGAGCTGCTCGGCAGTGGAGCGCGGCAACAACTACAGCCGCTGGTGCAGCCCGGCCTTCGATCAGTTGCTGGATGATGCGGTCACCACGCCCCAGCTCTCGTTCCGGCTGCGCAACTACTACTATGCCCAGACCCTGCTCAACGAACAGCTGCCGCTGATCCCGCTGGCGCACGCCTTGCGTACCCAGGTCAGCCGCAGCGACATCGAGGGGCTGACGCTGATGCCCTTTGGCGGCACCTCCTTCAACCAGGCTCACAGGGAGTAAGCATGCTTCTATACACCTTGCGCCGCATCAACCTGCTGCTTATCACTCTGCTCGCGCTGACCTTTGTCGCCTATCTGCTGGACTATCGGCTGATCGGCAATCAGCTCAGCTTCTGGAGCGGCTACCCCGATTTCCTGCGCCGTATTTTCGCAGGTGACCTGGGGCTCTCCAGCGTCTCCGGGCTGCCGGTGCTGGACGAGATCCGCCACTACTTCCCGGCGACCCTGATCCTCTGTCTGGCGGCGTTCGCCATCTCGCTGCTGGTGGGCATTCCTCTCGGAACCCTGGCTGCCCTGTCACAGGGAAAGACGCTGGATCTCTCCATCATGACTGCCGGTCTTATCGGCTATGCGGTGCCGGTGTTCTGGTTGGCACTGCTGGTGGTGATGCTCTTTTCGCTGGATCTCGGCTGGTTGCCGGCGTCGGGCCAGATCAGCCTGCTCTACGATGTACCACACATTACCGGTATTGCCCTGATCGATGTATTGTTGAGCCACGAGCCCTGGCGACAAGCAGCACTACATGATGCCCTGCGCCACCTTATTCTCCCGTCACTGGTGCTGGCGGTGGTGCCCACCACCGAGGTGATCCGTCATGTGCGCAGCTCCCTCATCGACGTGATGAAGCAGAACTACATCAAGGCGGCGGCGAGCCGGGGCCTGTCCAAGGCGCAGATCGTCTGGCGCCATGGTCTGAAGAACGCCCTGCCGCCGGTACTCCCGCTGCTGGGCTTGCAACTGGGCAGCGTGCTCACCTCCGCCATGATCACCGAGGTGGTGTTCGAGTGGCACGGGATCGGCCGCTGGCTCATCAGCAGCATCGCCCTGCAGGATTACGCCGCCATTCGTGGTGCGACTCTGGTGGTGGCCAGTTTCGTTATTCTGATCAGCGTCAGCACAGAGTTGCTGACCACCCTTATCTATCCGGCACGGCGCAAAGAGCTCTATGCCAAACAGGATTGAACGCGCTCATGGCGTGACCAGGAGCCAGGTACCCTATGCAAGATAAATCGAATATTTACCCCGAACTCAAGATCCTTTCGCCCCTTGAGCAGACGTGGGCATCCTATCGCCGTAACCCGCTGGCGATGGCGGGTCTCTGGTGTTTTTTACTGTTGCTGCTTGTCACTCTGGTGGGGCCACTGGTCGTTCCCTACGGCATTGATGAACAACACACCGACAAGCTGCTGCTGGCCCCCTCCTGGGCGGCAACCGGCAATATCGACTACTTCCTGGGCACCGATGATTTGGGGCGCGACATGCTCTCCCGGCTGGTGGTAGGAGCACGTCTCACCTTCGGCTGTGCCCTGGTCGTGGTGGCGATCGCCATGGTGGTCGGCTCTGCCATTGGTATCCTCGGTGGCATGAGCAAGGGGCTCAAATCGAGTGTGCTGCACCATCTGCTCGATACTCTGCTCTCCATCCCTTCCCTGTTAATGGCCATCATCATGGTTGCCATTCTGGGCCCGGGCCTTGGCAACACCCTGATCGCCATTACCCTGGCATTGATCCCCCCCTTTATACGGGCCACTTACAACGCGGTGCATGCCGAGATGCAGAAGGAGTACATCATTGCCAGTCGGCTCGATGGCTCACCCCCCTTCAGGATCATGCGTCTGGCTATTTTGCCCAATATCGTCGAAACCCTGGTGGCCCAGACTACTCGCACCTTGTCGGCAGCCATCCTCGATATCTCGGCAGTCGGTTTTCTCGGCCTCGGCGCCCAGTCTCCCCAACCGGAGTGGGGCACCATGCTGGCTGATTCGAGCGATCTCATCTATCTCGCCCCCTGGACCGTCACTTTGCCGGGCATGGCTATCCTGTTCAGCGTGCTGGTGACCAATTTAGTTGGTGAAGGCATTCGTGAAGCACTCAAAGAGGGGAATGACTGATGCCGCTGCTCGATATTCGCAATCTCACCATCGAGATCGACACCCCGCAAGGCAAGGTCAAGGCGGTGGACAAGGTGAGCCTGACCCTGACCGAGGGGGAGATCCGCGGTCTGGTGGGTGAATCCGGCTCCGGCAAGAGTCTGATCGCCAAGGTGATCGTCGGCATCGAGAAGGACAACTGGACGGTACGTGCCGACCGGATGCGCTTCAACGACATGGATCTGCTGACCATGGCCCCCAAGGAGCGCCGTCGCATCATGGGTCGCGAGATCGCCATGATCTTCCAGGACCCCATCAGCTGTCTCGACCCCTCCGAGGAGATCGGCACCCAGCTGGAAGAGGCGATCCCGACCGATTCGTTCGAGGGACAATTCTGGCAGCGCTTCCAGTGGCGCAAGAAGAAGGCCATCGCCCTGCTGCACCGGGTAGGCGTCAAGGATCACCGCAAGGTGATGCGCGCCTATCCCCATGAGCTGTCGGATGGCATGTGCCAGAAAGTGATGATCGCCATGGCCATTGCCAACCAGCCGCGTCTGCTGGTAGCCGACGAGCCCACCAGCGCCATGGAGTCCACCACCCACTCCCAGATCCTGCGACTGCTGGACAAGATGAACAAGCTGGGCAATACCACCATCCTGATCATCAGTAACGATATCGCCGCCATCGCCAACCTGACCGATACCATCAACGTGATGTATTGCGGCCAGATGGTGGAGGTGGGCACCCGGGAGCAGATCCTCGAAACCCCGCATCACCCCTATACCGATGCCCTGCTCAAATCGATCCCCGACTTTGACAAGCTGGTGCGCCACAAGTCGCGCCTCGAGACCCTGCCCGGCGTCATACCGCCGCTGCAACACCTGCCCATCGGTTGCCGTCTGGGGCCGCGCTGCCCCTACGCCCAGAAGCAGTGTGTGCAGACTCCGTTGATGAACAAGATCAAGGGCCATCAGTTCAGCTGTCACTTCCCGCTGAACATGGAGGAGCCGAAAAAATGATGACCGTTAATGCCCCCATGAAGGAGCCCCGCTTGTGATCGAGCCATCCCTGTTGCAGGTCAGAGGCCTTAGCAAAACCTACCAGAACCGCACCGGTCTGTTCCGTCGTCAGGCGGTGGAGGCGATCAAGCCCCTCTCGTTCGATCTCGAAGTGGGTCAGACCCTCGCCATCGTCGGCGAAGCTGGCTCCGGCAAGAGTACCCTCGCCCGCATTCTGGCTGGCATGATCGAACCCACCAGCGGCGACATCGCCATCGACGGCCAGCTGATGGTGCATGGCGATTACCAGACGCGCTGCAAACTGCTGCGGATGATTTTTCAGGATCCCAACACCTCGCTGAACCGCAAGATCCGGGTCGGCCAGATCCTGGAGACACCGCTGCGCCTCAACACCGAGATGACTGAAGAGGAGCGCCGCGAGAAGGTGGTGCAGACCCTGCGTATGGTGGGGATGCTGCCGGATCACGCCCTCTTCTACCCGCAGATGCTCTCCTCCGGTCAGCAGCAGCGGGTGGCGTTGGCGCGCGCGCTGATCCTCAACCCCAAGATAGTGGTGGCCGATGAGGCGCTCTCCACCCTGGATATCTCGGTACGCTCCCAGATCATCAATCTGCTGCTGGAGATGCAGGAGACCATGGGACTGAGTTATGTGCTGGTAGCCAACGATTTGGGTATCGTCAGCCATATCAGCGACGAGGTGCTGGTAATGCACGAAGGTCGGGTGGTGGAGCGCGGCAAGACTCTCAAGGTGTTTGCCGATCCCCAGCATGAGGTGACTCGCCGTCTCATCCAGAACTACAACAACGAATACCGCAAATAGAGAGGCGCTGGCCGCTCCCTTGCCGCTGTGTTTCGCCGAGCTCACTCGGCGAGATCAAAAAAGCCCACTGCATGCAGTGGGCTTTCTGTTACCGGCGTTGCTGCTTAGGCTTGCAGCAGCAGACGGTTGATGCGGGAGACGAAGCTCGCCGGATCGTTCAGCCCGCCCTGCTCGGCCAGCTGGGCCTGTTCGTGCAGCAGGGTGACCCACTCACCGAACAGTGCCTCGTCTTCGATGGTGTCGAGTTTCTTCACCAGCGCGTGGTCAGGGTTGAGCTCCAGAATGTACTTCTGCTCCGGTACCGGCTGGCCGGCCGCACGCATCAGCTTGATCATCTGGGTGCTCATACCGTAAGCGTCGGTGACGATGCAAGAGGGGGAGTCGGTCAGACGGTGAGTGACACGCACCTCTTTCACTGCATCGCCCAGGCTCTTCTTGACCCGCTCAACCAGACCGGCATTGGCCTTCTCGGCCTCTTCCTGTGCCTGCTTGGAGGCTTCGTCTTCCAGATCGCCGAGATCCAGCTCGCCACGGGTGACGGAGATGAGCTGCTTGCCGTCGAACTCGGTCAGGTGGCTCATCAGCCACTCATCCACACGCTCCCACATCAGCAGCACTTCGACACCCTTCTTGCGGAAGATCTCGAGGTGCGGGCTGTTCTTGGCAGCGGCATAGGAGTCAGCAGTGATGTAGTAGATCTTCTGCTGGCCTTCCTTCATGCGACCAACGTAATCCTCGAGAGAGACTGTCTGGGCTTCGCCCTCTCCAGCGGTGCTGGCAAAGCGCAGGAGCTTCGCGATCTCTTCGCGGTTGGCGTAATCCTCGGCCGGGCCCTCTTTGAGCACGTTACCGAACTCTTTCCAGAACTTGGCGTACTTCTCGGCATCGTCTTTCGCCAGCTTGGAGAGCATGGTCAGGACGCGCTTGGAGCAAGCTTTGCGCAGGGAGGCGGTCACCTTGTTGTCCTGCAGGATCTCGCGGCTAACGTTGAGCGGCAGATCGTTGGAGTCCAGCACCCCTTTGACAAAGCGCAGGTAGGTCGGCATAAACTGCTCGGCGTCGTCCATGATAAAGACGCGCTGTACGTAGAGCTTCAGACCGTGCTTCTGCTCGCGGTTATAGAGGTCAAACGGTGCGCGGGCCGGTACGTAGAGCAGGCTGGTATACTCCTGCGCCCCTTCCACCCGGTTGTGACCCCACAGAAGCGGGTCTTCAAAGTCGTGGGCGACGTGCTTGTAGAACTCCTGATACTCCTCGTCCTTGATATCTTTCGGGTTGCGGGTCCACAGTGCCGTGGCGCGGTTGACCTGCTCCCACTCGCCCGGGGTGCCGACGATGGTCTCACCATCCTCTTCCCGATCCGGGGTGCCCTCTTTGTACATCTCTACAGGCACGCTGATGTGATCGGAATATTTGCCCACCACGGAGCGCAGACGCCAGTCATCGAGGAACTCGTCCTCTTCGGCACGCAGGTGCAGGATGACATCGGTACCGCGACCCTCTTTGGTCACATCAGCGACGGTGAAGGAGCCTTCGCCTTCCGATTCCCACTGTACGCCCTGCTCCGGAGCAGTACCGGCGGCACGGGAGACCACGGTCACCTTGTCGGCCACGATAAAGGCGGAGTAGAAACCGACCCCGAACTGACCGATCAGTTGGGAATCCTTACCCTGATCGCCGGAGAGGTTTTTGAAGAATTCTGCGGTGCCGGACTTGGCGATGGTACCCAGGTGCTCAATCACCTGATCACGGGTCATACCGATCCCGTTATCGGAGATGGTCAGGGTACGCTTCTCTTTGTCCACCACCAGACGCACACGCAACTGGCCGTCGTTTTCGAACAAAGAGGCATCGGAAAGCGCCTTGAAGCGCAGCTTGTCCGCCGCATCGGATGCGTTGGAGATCAGCTCGCGCAGGAATACTTCTTTGTTGGAGTAGAGGCTGTGAGCCATCAGGCTCAGCAGTTGTTTGACTTCAGTCTGAAAGCCGTGGGTTTCGGCATGAACACTTTGGGTCATGGACCAATCCTCAGAAACATCGGGTTGAACATATGCCCAACCTAGATGGGGACAGCGCTCCAAATATCAAGGGGGCGAATGTGCAATCCTGCTCATTCGCCCCCTTTTTCCATTCAACTGCCGATTTTCTGATCAGGCCGTAATGGCACAATCCTCTCCAGCCCCTTATTTGAGGCGCTGGCGCCCCATCAGGGAGTGGGAGAGCGTGGTGCCATCCACCAGCTCCAGCTCGCCCCCCACCGGCACCCCATGGGCGATGCGACTCACCTCCACCCCGGCGGCACGGGCCATGTCGGCGATATACCAGGCGGTAGCATCCCCCTCGATAGTGGGATTGGTGGCGAGGATCAGCTCGCTGATGTGCTCTTCCTTCAGACGGCGCTCGAGAATATCGAGCCCCAGCTCCTCCGGGCCTATGCCGTCCAGCGGCGACAGATGGCCCATCAGCACAAAGTAACGACCGGAAAACTGGCCGGTCTGCTCGATGGCGGCCACGTCCGCCGGGCTCTCCACCACACAGAGCAGGCCATTCTCTTCCCGCTTGGGATTGGCGCAGATATCGCAGCGATCGTTCTCGGTAAAGGTGCGGCAGTGGCTGCAGTGACCGATCTCGGTCAGGGCGCGGGAGAGCAGCTGGGCCAACCGCAAACCGCCGCTGCGCTCACGCTCGAGCAGGGTAAAGGCCATCCGCTGGGCAGACTTGGGCCCCACCCCCGGCAATACCTGCAGGGCTCTCATCATCTCATCGAGCAGGGGACTGAACTTCATAACACTCCTTACACAGGCCAGCCCCTCGCCACCACCAGGGCCACGACGGGTCAGCAAAACAGGATAACGCCATTGGCGCAGGACTATACCCGAGCCGGCCCATGACTGCCATTTGCTTTGCTGGCCAGCGCAAAAACGCGGCGCTTATATTTGGTCAAAGACAAACGGGTGGTGTAATAAAAGATCGCTCCCCTCATCAGGACAAGGAGGTTAAATGGAGACACAACATATAAAGCCTCTGGTCCGCCGAAACGGGCTAACCCTGATCTGGGCCGGGGGGCTCATCACCAGCCTGATGCTATTACTACTCTGGTTGCTTGTGGAAGGCCCGGTGCTCCCGGCCTATATATTGCTACTGAGTGGCATAATGATAACCTTGATAGGCTGGTTCAAGCTCAATGAGCCCCCGATCAGCCTATCCCTATGCCAGCACTCCCTCCACTATCACCACAAATATGGCGGCTGGGCACTGAAGTGGCACAACATCCAGCGTATCGATCAACCCAGAATCCATGTTGGTTGGGATCTCCAGCCCCTGCCCTATATCGGTTTCAAGATAAAACAGTATGACGAGTTTCTGACACTGATCACTCCCAGACTGGCCGTGCATCTGTTGACAGAGCAGCGCCCTGTGTTGCTGCATGCCCTGCATAATGAGCAGCTCCATGGGCAGCCAGTGCATACCAATGACCCCTTACAAGGCATCGACTGGCTGGAAGAGAGTCACTTTTGCTCCCCGCAAGGGCTGCACTACGATGGAGCATTGGCCATGCTGGCTCAACGGATGATTCGCATGCGCCACTTGCTCGGTTATGACCTGTTGATCCCGGTAGGCAGCCTGGATCGGGAACCGGATGATTTCCTCAAACTGCTGCGCCAATACAGGCAGGAGGCGATCGTCTCTCCACTACCTTCATCAGAGCCACATGCTCAATAACCCCCATGCCAAGTGGTTGTCGCTACGTCCCAGGCACTGAACGGTGAGCTATCCAACGCGGTTGTAACACCCATTAGACGATTGCAGAGAGTGCTGATGAGAACTACCGATTCCCATAACACTAAATACTCATACCCTGAAGTAACCACCCTTCACCATGTGGTGCGGTGTTTATTTGAACAGTTAACTGCCATGGGTCATGGCAGTTAAAGAGGCTCATTTTTCGACATTGGATGCCAAAACGCTCAAGCGCTCTTGGCAACACGTTTTTATTTGTAATGGCTAACCAAAATCTAATTACCATACAAGTAACCCGAATTGCCGACGCACCTCCTACAGCGAATCATCACTTTTATTTAAGCCTTATTTTTTATACACTTAAATACATGTCGGGAGATTATTGGATGGCTTTTCCCTCAGATAACGAAGGATGTCGAGCCGAGTAAAACCAATCAGGAAGCAGAACACGTGTCCTCGAGAAGCAAACAAACCGTCAAGCTTGATGATGTCGCGGCCCTGGCCAAGGTGTCCCCCTCGACAGTCTCACTTTATGTACGTCATCCAGACAAGGTAAGAGCCAATACCGGCCATAAAATTCAGCGTGCCATTGATGAATTGGGTTATGTGCACAACAAAATTGCCAGTCAGTTTACTGCCGGGCGAAGCTCGGCAATGGCAATTATCGTTCCTTCCATTTCCAATATTACCTTTAGTACCTTTGTCCAACAGATTGAACATATCGTGAGTGATGCAGGTTTTCAGCTCTATATTGCATCTCATGATCACTCAATGGAAAAAGAGGAACAGCAGATCCGCTCCATTTTACAATGGTCTCCTGCTGCCATAACCCTCACTGGCGCGAAGCACAGTGATACTACGATTCGTATGCTGGAGCACAGTGCGGTGCCTGTGGTTCAAGCATGGCAAATCGGTGAAGCCAGTCCGTTTGTCGCGCAGGTCGGTATAGATCATTTTCAGGTGGGTTACGATGCCGCATCTTACCTGATACGCTCCGGCTGCCATAAAATTGCCTATTTCACGACCCGTTTTAACGATGACGTGCGTGCGCAGAGCCGCTACAGCGGCTTTTGCCAGGCACTTGAGACGGCGGGTATGGATCCCTTGTTGGTCGAAATCCCTTACAGCGACAATATTTACCCCGCCGCACGCGAACTACTCATCAAGACACTGCTCAAAGAGCGCAAACTCGACGGCATTTTTGCATCAAACGATACCATTGGTACTGCATTGCTGATGGAGGCGATTGCACGCAATATCCCGGTACCAGAGCAACTATCTATCATCGGGTTTGGCGATTTTCCTAGCAGCGGTTATCTGGCCCCCGTGACCTTGTCCAGTATCAATATCAATATTCACTCTGTTGCCAGCCAGGCTGCATCTATGATGTTGCGGATGGCTCGCGATCCCGATTATAAAGGCGAGATCATTGATGCCGGATTTGACTTGATCCCCAGACAGAGTACCCGGTTTGTTTTGTGACCAAGCCAATATAGTCACACCATGAACCATCACAAAACCATGGCCTTGATAAATAGCCCATAAAGATAAATGCCCCCCATGTATCTACCAGAACACTATCCATTGCGTCAGATATTTTTAAGCAGGGCACCAGTCACTGCCAGCGCTACAAGATTTTGGTTAAGTAATATCGCTGATGAAACACCGGGCACTTTTCCAACGTCATCACGACGGAATAACCCCTCGCTTGGTAAAAAGGCTTTGCTTGAAAACTAAAAGTATCGAGCTGTGAAAAACGGCAGCCGCGCTCTAGGGCAGCCTGCTCCATTGCTGCTAATAACCGGCCTCCTACACCGCGCCCCCGCAGGCTACTGGCCACCCACAGATACTCGATATAGAGCCAGTTACCGTAGGTATGGCCACTGCATCCTCCGGCACGACGCATCTGCTCATCCTGATAGAAGATGGCAAGTGGGCGACGTATCTGTTCACCGACAAACTCACGATTGGTTTTGATCAGGTTGTCTCGTAAAAAATCGATGTCGTCCTGGCTGGGGTTTTGCACAACGTCAAGAGTGTCAATCATGCTGCTCTGCTCCTCTGGTGAAACATAATGGCCGTGAACATTGTCACGGCCATGGGTTATCTGGGTCGCATCCTCTATGGCGAACGCCGGTGCGATTTACGCCAGATCCTTTAGCTCGGCAAACAGCGAAGCCCAGGGACTTTTGGCACGATAGAACACCGGGGGCTGGCCAATCGGTGCAGGCAGAGTGACCCGCTGGCCCCCTGTAAAGCGTTGGCCGCTCCAGACATGCGTCCACTGCTCACCTGCAGGCAGGTAAGTTGTCCACTCACGCACATCCCCTTGGTGAACCGGTGCCACCAGCAACTCTGACCCATAGAGGTATTGATCCTGTATGACGTAGGTCTCGGGATCATGTTCAAAATGCAGCATCAGGGCACGTTGAACCGGATACCCTTTCTCGGCCGCTTCATCCACCAGGCTACGCAAGTAAGGAGTCAGGTGGCAATAAACTCGGGTCATCCGGGCAAAATGCGCCAACGTGCTGCCATCCTGGTCAAACTGGAAATTCTCATCAGGGCGGTTACCTTCGTGGGTACGCATGACTGGGGTAAAGGCAGCCATTTCAACCCAGCGGTCAAACAGCTCCTTGGTTCGACGGTTGCCAAACAGTGAGGTGTAGCCACCGATATCCGAGTGGTGATACGCGTTCCCCAACATACCGGAGGAGAGCGCCCCCGAGATCACCGTGACCAGACCGTCGTGACGGCTGAAATCGACACATTGATCGCCTGCCCACAGTAGCGGACAGTATTGCTGCACCCCGGTGTAACCGGCTCGCATAAAGAAAAGGGCATCACCGGTTTGGCCGTTCATCGCGATCGCTTCTGCGTTGCACTGGGCCCACAGAGTCGGCCAGGCATTGTGCATCAGCTTGGCATCGACACCGTTGTGCAGGTAGATGTTATCGGTCGGCAGGTACTCGCCAAAGTCAGCCATCCACCCCTTGATCCCCATGTCCAGCATGTTTTTACGCAGCACGGTATCACGGAACCAGGCCATGGCGTCTGGATTGGTAAAGTCGACACAGCCGCAATAGAATTCGCCAAAGTCGACCAGCGCAACCTGACCATCCTTGTCCAGCGCCATATAGCCGAACTCTTTGGCGATTGGAAACAGCTTGCCATCTTCACACAGGTAGGGGTTGACGTAGGCCATGAACTCGATGCCCTGGTCATTGAGCGCCTTGATCCTGGCGGGCAGATTGGGGTAGCGATCCTGATGGTGCTGCCAATCCCAGTCCCAGAACAGGCGCTTGCCAAACGAGGTGACCCGCAAGCCGCACCAGTCTTCACTCCACAGACCCGAAACCTTGATACCATGGTCAAGGGCGTTTTCCAGACGACTGAAGGTATTGACCTCCCCCCCCTTCAGACCAAGGATCGCCCCCTTGTAAACCCACCCCGGCAACCTGGGCTGGCGGCCAAACCGGGCAGACAGTTTTTCGATAATGCCCAGATAGCTCTCTGCGGTGCGCAACTCGATGGCCTGCGGAATCGCCCACACTTGCAGCTCATGAAACCCTTCGTGACGAAAATCGAAATCGGCATAAGCGGTGGTGTCGATATGGCAGCTGTATTTGCGAGAGGAGACAAACGTGGGTTGCGGATAGTTGGTGTGGTAGTAATCCCCACCGGCTTTGCCCATCACATCGGCTTTCCATTTGATCTCGCTGTGGGGATGGCGACCAACACCGGGCTCTGAGGTCCACAACGGAAAGTGACGGCCACGCAAATCAAAATAGGACATCTGCTCGCCACAACCCCAGACATGCTCTTTACGTTCGGCCGGCAATCTGACCCAAAAGCGGTTATATGCCTCGTCCAGTATGGTCGGATAAAGCATCACATCATCGCCATCACACACCACAGCCACCTGTAGCAAAGCCGGGGTCAAGGCATTCGGGGCAAAAACGAACAGGTTGTTGTCAACCTGTTCGATATGAGTCAATGCGACGCGAGACTCGATATAGTCTTCGATATCAAAATTGCCGCGATAAATTTCCATTTTTTCCCGGCCCTTACCTATATAAAACGCCGGGGCATCCGCTTGATGAGAAAATAACAACTGCTGCTGGTGCTGAATCGTTAACGCCTGTGACGAAAATTCGAGTTGCATTGCATAAGCTCCTGTTTAGTCGGGCCATCCCCGCTTGCTCGCAAACACAATAATAGCGCTACGATTTCATTTCAATCGCGTAAAACCCAAACAGCGATCTCGATCACCAATCAACACTCGCCACACGAAAACGTTTGGCTCGTTTGCAAACACCATTTGTAAGAGAATCCTTAACCACCAGCGCAATCTCTCGATCTGGATCCCACTTTTTAACAATCACCCTTGCGCCCGCAATCGCATCGCTACGATTATTGTCGTGCCGGATGGGTTCCACACTATGGAGAATAAAATGGTTGTTCAGGCGCATATCGAAAGCAGACTGCCTTTTAGGGAAAAACTTGCCTATGGCGTCGGCGATTTTGGTTACAACTTTGTATTGAATATCACCACCCTCTACCTGCTTAAATTTCTGACCGATGTAGCAGGTATCAATGCGGCGTGGGCAGGCGTCATCTTTTTGGTGGCGAAAGTGTTCACCGGCTTCACCGACCTGGGCACCGGCATTTTCCTCGACACACGCAAGAGCTTCGGACCTCGCGGCAAGTTTCGTCCGATGCTGCTCTGGACCATAGTGCCCCTGTTTGTCTGCAATATGTTGCTGTTTTGCAATTTTGAGCTCAACAGCGAGACCAAGACCACCCTGTTCATCGTCTGCTTTATGGCCTTTGGCCTGTTCTTTAGCTTGGGCAATGCCAGCTATGGCGCCATGGTGCCCTCTATGACCAAAAATGTTCAGGATCGCGCAGAGCTGGCAGCATGGCGTCAGGGCGGAGCCAACACCGGCCTGTTGTTAGCCACCGTCGGTTTCATGCCCATCGCCATGTTGTTTGAATCCCAGGAGACCGGCTACATGGTGGCAGCCCTGGCCTACACCTCGGTCGGCTTGGCGGCGGTGCTCTTTTGCTACCTCAACGTCAAAGAACACCACACCATCATAGGTAATGACCCTGACCAGATAGTCGAGAAGCCCACCATCAAGGAGGGGCTCAAGGCGGTACTCAAGAACAACCAGTTGCTGGTGCTGGCAGTAGCCAACCTGCTGACCCTCTCCGCATTCAACGTCAAACTCACCGTGCAGGTCTTCTACGCCCAGTACATTCTGGGTGATGTCTCCATGGTCTCTTACATGAGCTTTGTCAGCATGGGGTGCATCTACCTCGGGGTGTTGTCTGTGCCTGCGCTGGTACGCCGCTTTGGCAAAAAACCTGTCTATCTGGCCGGATTGTGCCTGTGGATCTCCGGCGACATTGCCAACTACCTGTTCGGTGGCACCGTCATGAGTTACGTGCTGTTCACCTCGCTGGCGTTCTTTGGCACCTCTTTCGTCAACAGCCTTAACTGGGCGTTTGTCTCAGATACCGTTGAGTACGGTGAGTGGAAAACCGGTACCCGTACCGAAGGCTTGGTCTACTGCGGCATGACCTTCTTTAGAAAGTGTTCGCAAGCTATCGCAGGGTTCGTCCCCGGGTTTGCTCTGGCACTGGTTGGCTACATGCCCAATGTGGAGCAAACCGATGCCGCCAAAGCCGGGATCACCGGACTGATTTTCATCTACCCGGCAAGCCTGGCCATCGTAACGGCACTGGTGATGGCCCTCTTCTACACCCTCAACGAGCAGCGCTATCAAGAGATCATCGCCAGCCTTGGTGCCCGCCGTGTGGCGACCACCCAAAGCTGACTCTCATGCAACTGGCAGCGGCGTGCTGGCTACGCTGTTGCTCTCTTCAAGGATGTGATCCCATGACATATCGCAATGTGGCAAGTGACCGTCTGGCATGGCAGGAAAAGATGGCCTACGGAGTGGGTGATCTCGGCTATAACTTCCTGCTCAACTGCACAACTCTCTATTTGCTGATCTTCCTGACCGATGTGGCAGCCATTCCGGCAGCATGGGCCGGAGCAATCTTTCTGGTTTCGAAGTTCTTTACCGCCTGCACCGATCTGGTGACCGGCAGCGTGCTGGATAATCGTTCCGAGCTCGGCCCCAGAGGTAAATTTCGCCCCTTCCTGCTCTGGACCATAGTGCCACTGGCTCTTATCAACACCGCCCTGTTTACCAGCGTTGAGCTCCCGGTCATCGCTAAAACAGTACTGTTTACCCTGCTGTTCATGATGTTTGGTGCCTTTTACAGTTTTGGCAATGCCTCCTATGGCGCCATGGTCCCGGCCCTCACCAAGCGACTCCAGGACCGAGCCGAGCTCGCCGCCTGGCGCCAGGGCGGAGCCAATACCGGATTACTGCTCTGCTCGGTGGGGTTCATGCCGCTGGTATTGCTGTTTGACAAACCACAGGTCGGCTATAGCGTTGCGGTACTGATTTATTCGGTCATGGGGGCTGCAGCAGTACTCTTTTGCTACAGCAGAGTTCGTGAACGCCATGTGCTGCCATCGGTTGTCAACGAATCGGGGTTTTCGGCAGTACAAACCAACGCACGGGCCGTGCTGGCAAACCGTCCGCTGGGCATCCTGGCGCTGGCCAATCTGCTGACGCTAGCAGCGTTCAACACCAAGCTGATTGTTCAGGTTTTTTACGCCCAATATGTGATTGGCGACGTATCGATGATCGCCTACATGAGCTTCATCAGCATAGGGTGTATCTACCTGGGTGTATTGCTGGTCCCCTTTGCCGTGCACCGTTTTGGCAAACTGCCTGTCTATCTGGCCGGCATTGGCGTGTGGATATGCGGTGACCTGCTCAACTACCTCTACAGCGAGAGTGCTCTCGATTACATCCTCTTCACCTCCCTGGCCCTGTGGGGATCCGCTTTCGTCAACAGTCTCAACTGGGCGTTCATCTCTGACACCGTCGAGTATGGGGAATGGAAAACCGGCATCCGCACAGAAGGGCTGGTCTACTGCAGTCTGACCTTCTGCCGCAAATGTTCGGCCGCGCTTGCGGGCCTCATTCCCGGGCTGGTGCTGGCATGGTCAGACTATGTTCCCAACGCGACGCAAAGCACCGAGACCCAAAGCAGCATCGCCAATCTGATGTTTCTCTACCCGATCTGTGCCCTGATTTGCGCTGCTGCCTTGATGTTGCTGTTCTACCCGCTCACTGATGCTCGCTATCAACAGATCGTCCGGGAGCTGGCACAACGCCATGCCCTTGCTTCTCCCCGGAAACCCCATCACCGAATGAGTGAACAATCTACTCCATCGCCTGACCCCCCCCCTCTTCGTGCGGGTCAGAATGGCTGAATTTAACATGCTGTTTTTATTGAATTAATCCTTAACCAAATCAGACAAAGAGAGCGCTATTCCTATGTCATTCAACAGTGAAAACCTGGCCAAGCTCGATATCTCGGCGCTGCGTAGCCAACGCTGGTATGCCCCCGACACCATCCGAGCCTTCGCCCATCGTCAACGCAGTCAGCAAAGTGGCTTGAACCGCGACGAATTCATGGGCAAGCCCGTGATCGGGATCATCAATACCTGGAGTGAAATGAGCCCCTGCCATAGCCACCTGCGTGAGCGCGCCGAGGCCGTCAAGCGAGCCGTCTGGGCCGCGGGAGGCTACCCCGTTGAATTGCCCGCGCTGTCGGTCGGGGAAGTATTGGTCAAGCCGACCACCATGCTCTATCGCAACTTTCTGGCGATGGAGGCAGAAGAGCTGCTGCGCCAGCATCCGATCGATGGGGCTGTGCTGCTCGGCGGTTGCGACAAATCCACGCCAGCCCTGCTGATGGGCGCCATTTCGATGGACTTGCCAGTGATCTTCTGCCCCGCCGGCCCCATGTCGAGCGGCAAATGGCGCGGTCATGTCACCGGTGCCGGTACCCATACCAAGAAGTTCTGGGATCAATTGCGCTTGGGGGCCATTACCCAGCATGACTGGATCGAGCTGGAGGGGGCGATGACTCGCTCCATCGGCACCTGCAATACCATGGGCACAGCATCCACCATGACCTCCATCGCCGATGCCATGGGCTTTATGTTGCCGGGGGCCAGCTCCATCCCCGCCGCTGACTCGCGACACGTCCAGATGGCAGCCCAATGCGGCCAAATCATCGTCGACATGGTGTGGCATGATCACAAACCTTCCCGCTGGCTGACCCGAGCCAACTTCCTCAATGGCGTAGTGGCCTACATGGCGCTCGGCGGCTCCACCAATGCCGCGATCCACATGATTGCGATGGCCAACCGGGCGGGCATCAACCTCACTCTGGAAGACATGGAGTCGGTGGCACGGGAAGTCCCTGTGCTGGCCAATCTGTTTCCCTCTGGTGATCAGTTGATGGAGGAGTTCTTCTTCGCCGGCGGTCTGATGGCCCAGCTGAAAAAGGTGGAGTCATTCCTCCACCTCGATGCGATCGGGGTCACCAATCGTCCCGTTGCACAGTGGATTGCCAACGCGACCTGTTATGACGACAACGTGATCCGCTCGCTAGATAACCCTGTGGTACCGCTCTCCCGTGGATGTGCATTGACAGTATTGCGCGGCAATCTGTGCCCCAACGGGGCTGTGATGAAATCATCTGCCGCCAAACCCGAACTGCGCCACCACAAGGGCCCTGCCATCGTCTTCGACAGCCATCAAGAGCTCTCGGATCGCATCGATGACCCCGCCCTGGAGGTAACCAAGGAATCAGTGATTATCCTGCGCAATGCCGGCCCGGTCGGCGCGCCGGGCATGCCGGAGTGGGGCAACCTGCCGATCCCGAAAAAGCTGCTGCAACAAGGCGTCACCGACATGGTGCGGATTAGCGATGCCCGCATGTCCGGTACTCACTATGGCACCTGTATCCTGCACGTTGCCCCTGAAGCGGCCATTGGTGGCCCACTGGCACTGGTACGTACCGGTGACCTCATCGAGCTCGATATCGCCAATGGCCGCCTCAACATGCTGGTCAGTGATGAAGAGCTGGCCGAGCGCCGCCGCACGCTCAAACCGGTACACAAAGTTTATGAACGCTCTTATGCCGCACTCTATCAACAACATGTGACCCAGGCCGATCAGGGCTGTGACTTCGATTTCCTCCAGGCTGGCAGCAAAGTGCCCGAGCCCCCGATTTTCTAAAGGAGCAAACAATGAATCCGTTCAAACTTGCGATTACTCAAGGTCCACGCCCACTGGGCACCTGGATGATGACTGGCAGCGATACGGTGGCGGAAGCCATGGCGACTGTCGGTTTCGATTTCTTGGTGCTGGACCAGGAACATGTGCCGGTCGATAGCCTGGATGCGATCCGTATCGATCGCGCCATTCGTGCCAGCAACCCGGCCACCACCCCACTCTACCGCCTGGCCTGGAACGACACTGTGTTGATCAAACGGGCGCTTGATGGCGGTGCAACGTCGCTGATGGTGCCGTTTGTCAACAGTGCAGCAGAAGCCCGCAAAGCGGTAGAGGCGGCCTACTACCCTCCCCTAGGCAAACGCGGCTTTGCCGCGGTGCATCGTGCGTCCGGTTACGGTGCCGAACCCGAATTCGTGCGTAAAGCCCGGGAAGAGCTCTGCCTTATCCTGCAAATTGAGACCCCTGACGCCATTGATGCCATGGAAGAGATGGCCATTGAAGGAGTGACCGGCTTCTTTATCGGCCCCGGCGATATGAGCGCAGCCATGGGCCATATTGGCAATCCCTCTCACCCCGAGGTGCAAGCCAAGATCCGTGAAGGGCTGGAGAAGTGCCAGCGCTTGGGATTGCCTTGCGGGATCGTCGGTGGAAACCCCGAGCTGGTGAACAAATATCAAGAGATGGGTTTTAGCTTCGTGGCGCTCGGCTCCGACATGAGTTACCTGCTGGCTCGCGCCCGTGAACAGCTCGCCGCGATCCGGGGGGAACGTCTGAGCATATCCGGTGGCGAGGTTTACTGATGAAGAGGCTTCACCGCCAAAGCGGCCCGCTTGATCTGGAGCTCATCCCCGAGCTTGGTGGCGCTATCGGCAAACTGACCTGGCATGGCAGGGAGATCTTGCGCTCCCTGCCCGATGGTCAGAACGTCACAGTCAACCAGGGGGGCTGTTTTCCCCTGGTACCTTACTCCAACCGTATTGCTCATGGACGGTTTCACTTCGCCGGATATGATTACGCCCTGCTGCGTAACTTTGGCGATCATCCCCACTCAATTCATGGCAACGGCTGGCAGCAGCCATGGCAAGAAGGGGATGCAGATGATGACTCTGTCGTGCTGACCCTGCACCATGACGCACAGGGAGCATCCGCGGCGCAATGGCCCTGGCCTTATCGGGCAACTCAGCGCTTCACCCTGCAAGAGAATGCGCTGCATATCATACTCACTTACCACAATCTGGCCGATCACGCTGTCCCGGCTGGGCTGGGCTTTCACCCCTATTTTCCCCGTGCGGCGCACGCCGAGATCCAGTTCGACGCAGGCGGTGTGGTACTCAACGACCACAAGTCCCTGCCCACTGGTCTCGCGCCACTACCGACCCAATGGAACTATCGCACTTGGCGCAAACCTGAACCCGCCAGTGTCGATAACTGCTTCCATCACTGGAGTGGCTGTGCACGGGTGCGCTGGCCAGATGAGAAGCTGATGGTGACCCTGAGCTCACCCGATGCGCCTCACGCCATCCTGTTTCTGCCGCCCGCCGATCGTGACTTCATCGCCATCGAGCCGGTTTCTCATATCAATGATGCCATCAACAACGGTGGCTTTGGTGACCCTGCGCTGGCCATGGCCACTGTGCCAGCCAATGGGCAGTTGCAGATCTCCATGCTGCTTGAGGTTTCTCACTATGCCTAATCCTGCTCTGCTACTTGCCGACTACCGCGGCCATCTGCCCGAGTGCCCGACCTGGAGCACTGATGAACAGGCGCTCTACTGGACCGATATTCTCGAGCGTTGCCTGCACCGCTATCACCCCGAAAGCGGCGCCATGACGACAATCCCCTTCCCCGAAGAAGTGGGCTGTTTTGCCCTGCGCGAACAGGGTGGCTTTATCGCAGCGATGCGCACCGGGATCTATCTGTGTGATCAACACGGGCAAATTGAGCGTAAAGTCGCCGATAACCCCAATAACCCAGCGCTGGCCCGTTTTAATGATGGCGGTACCGATCAGGCGGGTCGTTTCTATGCGGGCACTTACTGGAGCCCACGAGATTACAACGGCGCCCTGCTATGCCGGGTTGATGCCGAGCTGCAGATGTCGGTGATCCAGTGCGACATTCTGGGAGCCAATGGCTTGGCATTCAGCCCAGACATGCGCTGGATGTACACCACTGATACCCCCAACCGCCGCCTTTATCGCACTCCGTTGGCCCGCGACGGTTCACTCGGTCAACGGCAACTGCTGCGCGAGTTTGCAGCCCGCGCCGACGAAGGGCGCCCGGATGGGGCTGCAATCGATGTCGAAGGATGCTACTGGAGCGCCCTGTTTGATGGCCATCGTATCGCCCGCTTCTCTGCAGAGGGGGTATTGCTGGCCGAATATCCCTTGCCGGTACGTTGCCCCACCATGGTCTGTTTTGGTGGTGAAGACATGAAGACCCTCTTCATCACCACCACTCGCGAAAATATGGACGCCGCCGAACTGGCAGCACGTCCGCTCTCAGGTGCGCTGTTCAGCATGCGTGTTGACATCGCCGGTCTTGCTAAACCCACATTTAAGGAAAACAACAGATGAAAACTATTGGCTTTATCGGTCTTGGTCTGATGGGCGAAGCGATGTCAAAGAACATCGTCAAAAAATTTGATGGCAATGTGTTGGTATTCGATATCAATCAGGAGGCTGTCGCCCGGGTGGTCGATGCAGGCGCCATCGCCTCCCCTTCCATTGCCAGGTTGGCAGCCGATGCGGATGTGATCATCTCCATGGTACCGCGCTCCGAACACGTCAAAGCGGTCTATACCGAACTGCTGCCACACCTTGGCCCCGGCAAGATCACCATCGACATGTCCACCATTGACCCGGCAGTGTCAATCGCCTTATCCCGCCAGGTAGCAGAAACCGGTGCCGTGATGCTCGATGCGCCCGTGGTCAAATCCGTCCCTGCCGCCGTGGCTGCCGAGCTCGGGATCTACATAGGTGGCGACCTGTCCGCCTACAAAAAGGTCAAGCCATTGCTAGCCATGATGGGCAGCAACCAGATCCACCTGGGGGGCAACGGCCGTGGTTTGATCATGAAGGTGCTGCACAACACCTTGGTCGCCCAAATTCAGAACAGTGTCAACGAAATGCTGGCCACCGCCGATCATTTCGGCATCGATAAAGAGAGCTTCAACACCGCCGTCTCTTACGGTGGCGGCAGCAACTTCTATCTGACCAGCAAGATAGGTGCCCTGATCGCCGAGAACTACAACACTGTCTTCTCGCTGGAGAACATGGCCAAAGATATCGGCATTATGAAGAACCTCATGGGAGAAGAAGCGCTGACCCTGCCCGGAGTCGAATTGGTGAATAACATTTACCAGCAAGGCCTGAATAACGGTTTGGGCCGTGAGGATTTCTGTGCCACTTATAAGTTGGTAAAGCAAAACATTCAATAGCTGGCTGATAAAAACCATCGCATGAGGTAATTAATTTACCTCATGCCAATCGCTGTACGATTTAATATCAACTTACCATTGGCGAGTCAATCACTATGCGTATCCACCCCAAAATATGCTTAATCCCTCTTATATGCTGCAACGCAGCTTTCGCGGGCGGTTATTTTGAAAGCCGTGAGGCATTTAACTTTGCTACCGACCAACATGAGTTATTGTTGCGACTCGGCTATAACTGGGAATCTGGTGCGGGTATTATGGCCAGCAATGCGTATAATACCGATAAACTAGACAAGCTAAAGCACAGTTATAACGAAATTGAAGGGTGGTATCCGCTATTAAATTTAACCACCAAACTCTCGGTCAATGCCGGTGGTTTGGTTAACTCCTCTAGCTCTGGCTCTGGTGGCTCTGCGTATCTGGATGGAAAGTACAACTTTACCGATAACTTTTCCGTTATTGCACGATACCGTTACAATCATCAAAATTATCTAACTACGGATCTTGATGGTTATGGCGATAATAACGATACCAATGAATACGCACTGTATATTGTCAATAAAATAACGCCAGCTTTGACCCATACTTTTGAATCGCACTATTTTTCTCGCGTTAATAATTTCAACAGTGCTAATGGGAAAGATCATCACTGGGAGCTAACCAGTCAAACCCGCTATCGAATCAATCCACAATGGATGCCTTATCTGGAATTACAGTGGTACGATAGAAATATTGCCTATGATGCAGAGGCATACCGGATCCGTATTGGTGTTAAATACTTTTTCTAATGTTGCCAGATGAATTCAATCTATGACTCACGGAGAGCAGTTATGAACTATTCCCAGCAAGTACAATATCACTCTATTGCCGGCAAGGTCGCCGTTATTACAGGTGGCGCCAGTGGCATTGGCGAAGAGTTGGTGCGCGCATTTGTCAGCCAAGGAGCCAAAGTCGCCTTCCTCGATTTTGATAAATCAGCAGGCGAAGCACTCGCGCATGAGCTCGGCTGCCTGTTTCTGTTTTGCGATGTCACCGACCTGACTCTGCTCAAAGCGTGTTTTACGACCATTGAACAACAGCTGGGCAGTGTCGATATCCTGATCAACAACGCGGGCAGCGATGATCACCATAAAATTGAGGATCTGACCGAGGAGTATTTCGAAAACCGCATCAATATCAATCTGCGTCACCAGTTGTTTGCGATCCAAGCCGTGCTGCCAGGCATGGAGCAAAAAGGGAGCGGCAGCATCATCAATATGGGCTCCATCAACTGGATGCGGGGCCGCCCCGGGAGAGTCTGCTACTCCCTGTCAAAAGCCGCCATCCATGGTTTTACCCGTACCCTGGCGCAGGAGTTGGGCGCGAGAGGCATTCGGGTTAACAGCCTGGTACCAGGCGCAATCCGCACCCCCAAACAGGATGCGATGTGGGCGCAACTCGACCCTGCCGCGGTGAACCAGTTTGTCGAACTGCAAGCTCTCAAATTCCGTCTCGATGGCTCACATTGTGCTCGCATGGCCCTCTTCCTGGGTTCTGACGAATCCAATGGCTGTACCGGCCAAGATTTCATTGTTGATGCAGGGCTTACTCTGAACTAGGGCTCTGTCCCAAGGCTGTCTGCTTGAAATGATGAGGTTTGAGCAATATCTGGCTGGCATGGCATTCAACCATGCCGGGCAATCCAGAAGAGGCAAATGCTGCAGATATTGCTTGTTTTTATAGATACGCGCTTGGCTAGATGGGACAGGTCTCGATGCAAATGGGGAAAACGCCATTAATCCGAGCAAGAGTGGTCTCCATGACCCTCTCTTACATCTGAGGGTACCGGAAGAAGATCCCACCATCTTCAGAATGATGCGATCAACTGATATGCAAACCACCAACAGTTGAGATAGTCGGGGCGCATAATAAATCATGCATAAAGAAAAACCCCTGCTCTAAAGCAGGGGTTTACTGTTTGGCGGTGAGGGAGGGATTCGAACCCTCGATACGTTGCCGTATACACACTTTCCAGGCGTGCTCCTTCAGCCACTCGGACACCTCACCAAATTTTTGCTCACTGTTTTATGTGCTTGAGCTGCACATTCGCTGGCGGACCATGCCGCGGCGACGGGGCGTAATGTAAGGGATACGATGGCTTTTGGTCAATGCAATTTTTTACTTTTTGCGTTCGTTTGCTCAATATCCGAACCAAGTGACCAAAAATATGCCGTTTCGTATCCCTTTCAATCAATTTACTGCCGCTTCGTGCAAATGTTCACCTTTGAGCGCCTCTTCCAGCGAACCGTAGAATTCCAGCTTGCCGGGCTGCGGCCGCACCTTGGCACGGGCCAGGGTCTTGAGCGGTTGGAACTGCAACTCGGCCACCCGCAACTCGACCCCGGCTTTGGCCATCTGCTTGCCAAAGTGGAGGAAGGCAGACAGGCCGCCCGCATCGAGGATGGAAACCGCCTCCATCTGCAACACCAGCACCTGGTGCCCTTTCACTTGCGCTTCCAGCTCGGCAAAGACCCGTTCGGCCGCGGCAAAGAAGAGCGGGCCGTTGATCTTGTAGAGCAGGCCGTTGTCCGGCACCTCGTGGGCATAGCGCTTGTGCTCGGCCAAATCGTGCAGTTTGGTCATCTTGGCGATTTCACGCATAAAGAGCAGGGAGGCCAGGATCACCCCGAAGGTGATGGCGATGACCATGTCGAAAATGACGGTGAGTGACAGGCAGACCAGCAGCACCAGCACATCGGATTTGGGCGCGCGACGGATCAGCTCCACCACCTTGTGCGCTTCACTCATGTTCCAGGCCACGATGAGCAGCAAGGCAGCCATGGCCGAGAGCGGCAACCAGGAGAGCCAGGGGGCCAGCACCAGAATGGCGGCCAGCACCACCAGCGCATGGACGATCCCCGAGATGGGGGACGTAGCACCGGCACGCACGTTGGCGGCAGAGCGAGCGATAGCGGCGGTAGCGGTAATGCCGCCAAAGAAGGGGGCGAAGATGTTGCCAAGCCCCTGCCCCACCAGCTCGGCGTTGGAGCTGTGTTTGCGACCGGTCATGCCATCGAGCACCACGGCGCAGAGCAGCGACTCGATCGCCCCCAGCATTGCCATGGAGAAGGCGGCAGGCAGCAGCCGCTCAACAGCCGCCAGGTTCCATTCAACCGGCAAACCATCCGGTCCGGGCAAGGCCCAGGGCATCACCAGGGTCGGCACGATGGGCGGGATCCCCATCCCTTGAGTGCCATCGGCCAGGGTATAGCTGAACTTGCTGCCGATGGTGGCCACATCCACCCCAAAGTAATGGAGGCCAAAACCCAGACCTACCCCGACCAGCACTGCGGGCAGGTGGCCAGGCACCGGCAGACGCAGGCGCGGCCAGAGCAGCAGCACGGCCAGCGTTGCGACCCCCACCAGGGTATCGCCCCACTGCCAGCTTGGCAGGGCGGCGGCCAGCGCTTCGACCTTGCCCAGATAGGTTTCCGGCATCTCGGGCACGCTTAGGCCAAAGAAGTCCTTGATCTGCAAGGTGGCGATCACGATGGCGATACCACCGGTAAAGCCCAGCGTCACTGACGGGGGAATGTACTCGATAAGGCGGCCAAGACGGGCCATCCCCATCGCCACCAGAAAGAGGCCGGAGATGAGCGTCGCCATCAACAGACCACCGACCCCGAACTGCTGGGCGACAGGATAGAGGATCACCACAAAGGCAGCGGTCGGGCCGGAGATGGAGTAGCGGGAGCCACCGGTCACGGCGATCACGATTCCGGCAATGATGGCGGTATAGAGACCGTGTTGCGGCGGCACACCGCTGGCAATGGCCAGTGCCATGGCGAGCGGGATGGCGATGATGCCCACCGTCACACCGGCGATAAGATCACGGCCGAAGCGGGCCATGCTATAGGGTTCATCAATACAGGACTGGCGTAAGGCTATGGCGAGCTTCACGCTATTTAAAGAGGCTTGCTTGTGCATGTATATCGTAATACCAGAAGAGGGAGATAAAGGCCGGAGAGATCCGGCGCCCGATCATCATCAAGGGCCGGCAGGGCTGTCGACGCGGCGATGGTATCCTGCGTAACCTTACTCCAGACGGGTCATTTTTTCGATGGGCAGGATCAATGAAAAGCACTCTGCCCCATGATTTGGCCCATTTACCGCCAAATCGCCGATCTTGACTCCAGCTCTCCCCCTTTTAGCCACAAAGATTACCATTTGAGCCTCACCTGGTTACCAGCACGTTCGCGACATCATGCTGTCATCATCAGGTTGATGCGAACCGAACCAATGCCCCCTGCGCCGGTTGGGGGGAGCGATGGCAAGGGACTGATTGTGCTGAAAATAAACCGCAAAGCGCAACTTTTGGGCAAACAATCCGAAAATCCGGTTTTCGAGAAATTCGCGGGTTGACACCCGCCGCCCTGGTCATTAATATTCGCCCCGTCTTAACGAGACAGGCAATTCCTCCTTAGTTCAGTCGGTAGAACGGCGGACTGTTAATCCGTATGTCACTGGTTCAAGTCCAGTAGGAGGAGCCAATTCCCTCGTAGTTCAGTCGGTAGAACGGCGGACTGTTAATCCGTATGTCACAGGTTCAAGTCCTGTCTTTGGATTGCGAAAAGAGCCCAGTTTTATAACTGGGCTTTTTCGTATCTATCTCTCCATTGTTTCAAGCTGATCCACCCCCCCCCCACACAGCTTGCTTTGCCACATTCCCCTCGCAGTGAACGATCCACTCTCCCTGTTTTCTCTCAACTCAAATTCGACTAACGATTACTCCGGTCCCTATCCGGTCCGCTCTGCTGGCGAATGGGTCAAGATCTAGCCCAAACCAGAAGCCATCCCCTCCCCTGACGTAAATCCCACCCAGAAAAACCTCCGGTCACAGCTTCCGGTCTTTCGGCTGGGAGACCATGGGGATGCTCAGACCGGAGCAGGCGACTCTGGCGTGGAGATAACACAGATTGAAAGATGGAAACGCTCAGGAAGGGCAAGGGAAGAGGAATGGTTAGTGGGCAAGACCGGAGCAGCTCTGGGGGATATCCGGTCGCGAGATTCACTACCACACAGCACCGCATTTATGACAATATAATCAATTGTCGCGCTTGATTAAATTTGGTGGTGGGAATGGAACAACAAATCTTAGGTTTTTTTGAGGCCAGTGACTTTCTAGAGCATGAAGTTCTCAGGCCTTTATCCCATATCCGCCCCGGATGGGAGCTATTTGTCGACCCGACAACAGATAGATATAAAGATGAGGAGGGCACATTTGCTTGGCTCTTCAATCATTTGATCACAAGAATCTCCAAGAGCACACCTCCAGATAAGTACCACGATTCAGAAGACCGTCTCGCCGAGCATGTGCAGACAAGTCTCAACTGGAAAATATCAAAGCATCGTGGTATCTGGCGTAATGCTTCAGGCCATCGTCTTACCCCAAATGATTACCTAGTAACCTTGGAACAAGGTGGTTTTAAGATTGATGGCATAGAAGACTTGATAGCTGCGGCTTCTGGACGTGTACATGCAGCCCTTCAATACGGCCAAAGGCACTTCGATGATATGGAAAGGGGGCACCAAGTCATTCTTGCGGGGGTTCTTGCAGCAATCCTATATCACTGGGACCCTATAGAGCCCGAGATTAGAAAATTAGAAGTCTGAGGGGTCTCTTCAATTCAAATAGCCCAGAATACCCCTACAGTTGGCCGTTGCACGATTCGCAATGATTTTAGCCTAATGTAACGCGTCGATACTGACGAGGTAGCGGGTCGTCACTCCGACGCGACCGTCGGCATTTTTCGTTTGTTTGGAAAACAATCAGCCTACAAATCCCTAGGTAAAATCACGTTGGATATCGTCCTTACTATCTGAATTTGCGAAGAAATCACTATCAACAAAGTGGTATGCTTCCAACCACGTGCTCTGACCAAGCGTTCCTGCCCCCTCCTCATAGCTTTGGCAAAACAACGGTCGAGCTAGGCTTTAAGCAATTAGGAAGCACGATCAATGATTTCTCATGGCATCTCAATTCCATGGATGTTTAGTACTGAGTGGATCAGACTAGATTTTCAAAACCCCTTTGACACGCATGTAAAGCAAACCTTGGATGTAGACTGCAGCACCGGCGAATTGCGCGTTTTCAATGTAGATTCGCATTGGGACATCGAGGGAGCAAGAGCCGAGCTCACCCTGTCATACTTTGAAGCCAACAACCCCTCTTTTGCTGGTAAGGAATACCTAGAATTTTGGGGGGAGTCTTTGATCGAAATAGACCTTAAAAAGCAATCCGGTAAAGCCACATGGAAAGGCGAACACTCAAAAAAGTGGGACGGCTCCGTTGAATGGACCCGTATTGAACAAGACCTGATAGAAGTGAAGAAGCGTGAAACCGTAAGCCGGATCAAACGTGAGCAACAACGACTTCGTAATGCATTGTTAGCTTTAGACAGAAAGTGCGCTATCACTGGTGAGGAACTGCCGGAGGTTATCGATGCAGCACACATAATTTCCGCAGCTGATGGGGGCAAAGAGGTATTGGAGAATGCAATCCTCCTCCGGGCAGACCTACATCGGCTACTTGACAGCAAGCAGTTCCACATCACAGCCAAAGGAACTATTGTCCCCAATCCGTCGCTGCCATCTAGCTACTTGAAACTACTAGCAAACAAACAACTCCCCACAGAAGTTCACCTTCGGGTTAGGAACGCTCTTCTCCAGATACCCTAGAAAGACAATCCCCCGAAAAACTGGGGGATCACGAGTAGAGCACTCCCGTATCTTGAACGCAGAGACTATTGTCGTTAGAACTTGGAAAAATAGTGTCTGTGCTGACAGCTTGGGATCTGAAATAATTATGTGTAACAGCCTATTCTGACCATCATCAGCATCAGCATCAGCATCAGCATCAGCATCAGCATCAGTCACAGATAACACAGTTCTTGCCAAAAGCTCGAAAAATCTCGTCGATGCCGACGAGGTGACGGTCGTCACGCCGACGCGACCGTCGGTCACTTTCACACCTGATGAGAAAAATCCATTTCAGACGGCATGTATGTCGTAACCAGATAGGTCATCTATACGGTGAAGGAACATTTCGTAAATTTATTACCACACCTCACTCATATGAGGGAATGGTTAAGGAGACTAAGGTGAGGGATGACGTAAAAAACACGTTTAACAATAGACCTTTATCTCAAAAAGAGGTAAATTTTGACTTTCAGTTATGCTTGGATAGGTAGTATGGAAGAGCGTCACCATAGTTATGTAATTAAAACTGTTAATGAAATTGGTCGCGGTGGTTTTGGTTTTGTGGAAAAGGTAGAATTATACACGGCCAGCGGAAATAAGTGTGGTGATTACGCTAAAAAAGTTTTATGTCCCGCAGAGGGGTTGAATAAAGAAGAATTTCGTCGGCGATTTCAGCGCGAAGTTGTTTATCAGGCTCGATGCGTGCACCCCAACATAGTTCCGGTATACCTCCATAACCTTCATCAAGACAGCCCTTGGTTTGTGATGGATTTAGCTATTAGCGATTTAAGTTCAGACCTGGCATCTGGAACGCTTGATAATCCCCAAAAAATGAGAATAGCTGAGATGATAATGTCCGGTGTGTATTACATGCACGCCGCGCTAGGAGAAGAATCTAATCGAAAGCCTTCCTACTTACACCGCGATTTAAAACCATCCAACATTCTTAATTTCGGAAATGGCGTATACAAAATATCCGACTTTGGATTAGTGAAAAATGCTGACAAAGACAATCCAGCATCAGAGATCCTCACGAAAGTAGCTATGGCGATGGGAACTGATAAATATATGGCTCCTGAGATAAAAGCTGCAGGCATATATTCTGTGCAAACTGATATTTTTGCATTAGGCGTGATTGTTGATGAAATGAATTTTGATAATATAGACGGCATTCGTGAATTAGTTGATAAATGCACAGCATGGAGACCAGCAAATCGTTTCAATTCTGTTGAAGAAATCATTCAGGAGCTAGCATCTATTAAAAAAAGGAATAAAATATGATATCAATGCTTTCTTGTGGTCTTTTCTCTTATGCAAAGACATCATCGCGAACAAATCAAGATACCATTCTTGCACCTCACTTTATAAAACAGGGCTATTTGTTGGCGATTGCAGATGGTGTTGGGTCTTATTCTGGTGCAGAACATGCGTCTAGAAGCGCCGTTCAAAGTTTATTAGATGGGATTGATGCAGGCCATATTGATAATATGGATTTTCTATTCGCATCTATTAAAAATGCAGTATCTGATTTATCTTCAACAAATGAGATTTATCGTGAAGCGGCGACAACTCTGACGTTTGCTTATATAAATTCATTTGGTCTCTATATCGGACATATCGGTGATTGTCGTTTATACGTCAATTCAGGTTCTAGACTAGTGCAACTGACTAAAGATCACACTCAGCACCAAATGTTACTAGACCAAAATATTTATAGTAAAAAGGATTTGAAAAACTTAGGTGGAAAAAACACATTAACATCCGCTATTTCTAAATACATACCACTTAATTTTCAAAGTAAATTTATACCTATGAGTGATTTAGTACAGGATGGTGACGAAATAAACATTTATATTATGTCTGATGGTGCCTATCATCATTGGGATCTGCGCCCACGTTTTGCAGATAGCACGATCATAAATCCAAGCTGTTTCACCGCTAGCCTTTATAAAAGAATACTTCGGAATGGCCCAATAGATGATTATTCATTGGTCGTTGCAAAGTTCAAGGTTAGTTCAAAATCGCATGGAGAATCCAATTAGTTTTTGAAAAAAACAATCATCACAAAACAGTTTGGCGAGCTATCTGACTGCCTAAGGCTTAAGCCAATCTTGGCTAATGTCGAGGTAAATTTTTGCTTTTCGCTCAGGACTCCTAAACTCTCGTCGATGCCGACGAGGCGTCGGACCGTCACCCCGACGCGACCGTCGGCAACTTTCACGAAAATTTCCACTAAAGCCCCCCTACTATCCCCCAGCAGTTCAACCTACAAATGCTGTCAGAAATGGCTCCTTTGGGTATCCCATGTTTTGAATGAAACCCAAAGTATGGCAGACTGCCTGCTCACAAAAACCTTTGCGTTTAAAAGGAGTTGTTTGCATGGCGACCAAAAGTATTGGCGAGCTGACCCAGGATGAGTTCTTGAGAATACTAGGCCCAGACCAAGGTAGTTCTAGGGATGGCAGCCGTGTAGCTGTGGGCCGATCGACTAGAGATAGCTGCGTAAACGTGGTCGATGGAAAGTTACAGGTAAATGGAAGTGACGAGTTCCGTCGCACAGTTGAGGCAGCCTATGAAGCTAAGAAGACTCCCTCAAGTGGCTTTGGTTCTGCACCTTACCGCCCAGAACCGATACCAGAACCCGAGCCGACTCTCAGCAAGTTGATGCCAAAGACTCAAGAACCAGTCATTGAAGAGTTTGACGTTGGCTACTACTGGAACGAACACCACCAGAGCAAAGACGCTATCTACAAAAAGCTGTATGGGCCGGAAGCCAACTTCCAGCAACAGTCTATGTTTGAGCGCAATAACGAACATCTTCAGGATATGGTTTTGCCTGGAGAGCTTGTTATTTTAGCTAATGAGCCAAAGACCTTGGCGGAGAAGGATCGGCTGATCCTACTTAACAGACAAGCGAAAGTGGCAAGTAGCGCTCTGCAGAAATTAACTCCAGAAGAAGCCTCAACACTCAAACAACATTTCGATGTCTTCGATTGGGTGGCTGCTCATGACCTAAGTACTACATCAGCCACATTTGGAGCAATTAGTACCGCCGCATCCAAAAAGCTAGAGCAAGTACAGAATGTGCTTAAAGAGCTCAACACCCTTTATGTCGTTCACGTCAGTAACAGCAAAGGAAAGCCATTTCCCCCCGAATTTTACCTACAAAGACAAATGCTATTCAGCAAACTGGATGGGTACTTGTCAAAACTAGCCGTGTCTGGAATCAGTATTGCAGACTACAGCACCATCAAAAGACGACTCGGCCTATCCACAAAATCGGTGCTCCATAACTGGCGCACAGTCTCACGTCATGGAGAAGTTCCTGCACTGGGGGAACGGATTGCTCACATGAGTAAGTTCGTTGCAGGTGCAAACCGAATTGGATATGTCAGTATCGGGCTTGATGCCGCAACAGGGTTAACCAAGATTCATAACGCATGTACCGAGGGTTCTCAATGCCAGAAAACTACAGCACGTGAAATTGGGCGCTTTAGTGGAGCTGTCGGCGGGGGCATATGGGGAGCGGAAGTTGGTGGCTCTATCGCAATTGGGGCTGCCAGTAGTGTAGCTATCGCCTTTGGCGTTGTGCTGTCAGCTCCTGTTATTGCTGTGGTTGGTATCAGTGGAGCTGTAGTTGGTGGTTACTATGCTGGTGACAAGTTCAGTGACATGGGGGCCCAGGTTGGCGAAGTTATTTCTGACGCAGCCGACAAAGGATCAGAAAAAATTATGGACGTGCTTTATAAAATGAAAGGTGCTCTCAATGACTGACGTACTGGATCTAATTGGTGCCATCAGTAGCTTAATATTATTAGGATTACTTTTCACCTTACCGTTCACTTTACTGATGATGATTTTCATGACACCAAAGCTGGACCGGTACATGTCTAATAATCCTAAATTTGAAAGCCAGTGGTTCGTGAATCGGTTTACGAGATTCCATAAGTATGGAGTTGTGTTGATGTTCGATGCTAAGCGCTACAAATGCCCCATCGGATTAAAATGGTTAGCGATCATATCAACCCTGATGAGCATTGCCTTTCTCACAAGCTGCATTGCCACTCTTTTGTTGTTCTGATCACAACTCTGGAGAAACATGATGACCCAATCCGACATGATTGCATTTGAGTATATACGCTCTCTGTGACTAAAAGCTGAGTTTGCCAATAGTTGCGAATAATCGCGTCGATGCCGACGAGATGACGGTCCGTCACGCCGACAAGATCGTCGGCAAGCTAGGTAAACTTCAACCAATTTTTGACAGTAACATCGTCCGACAAGACTCGCACTACCCTCGTTGGTTGGCACGACTGAGTGTCATAGGTAACTAGACACTCGCGGCTAAGCAAATCTCCACATATGCCAATTCTTGGGCAACTTCCTCCGCACGCTTTTTTAACACGGCCAATCTCCTTTCATGAGACTGCTGCACCTCTATCGGAGCCCTATCAAGCTTTTCTAACTTACTAACAGAGACACTAATTTGTTTGTTCAGTTCTCCAAGCAGATTCTCACAAGACTCTTGTTTCCTTACAGGAAAGAGTTGGCACTCAAGTAGACGGATCGCATCGTAAATCTTGATGACTTCCTTACTGGTTTTTGAGTGAACGAAATTCAGACTACCTTCATCAAATGCGTGGTGTTCTTGGTTTTGTCCACCCCAATTAACGAGATCGTTCTTAATCAAGTGAAAGTGTGTGAGGTCATAGGAGATCTGGGCCTCCACAAGCGAGAAAGTACGTTCCAAACTGAGTTGTAGGTAGCTGTTCTTCTTAAGCTGAGATCTCCCAAATTGAGCAGTGATAGACACACAGTTATCCACGCAATACTCTAACACCATGGACTCGAACCAGATGCGGCAGTAGATCAAAGCCTGCCTAATATCATATACACCAAGGGCACGGTGGACCTTCTCTTGGAATCCCCCTGCATGGTCTATCATGACGATACCTTTGTTCGTGTAACTGAGAACGTAGCTGCCATGCTGGTCGGACTGTGGATGACGCTCCGCGATTATGCAGAACCGCTCCCAAAAAAGACGATCATGTGTCGTTACAACCATCTGCGTACGCCGGAGATATGGATCTGTGAAGAAAAGATCAATAATATTTGAACGGTGCTCACTATCTATAGCGTTTACTACATCATCAAAAATAATCACAGGAAATTTATTCTTCTCTGCCATCGCCAGCAATAACGAAAGACCTAGAGCTCGTAGATGGCCTTCGCTCAGAACCGAAAAAGCGTCGAGAGATGTCCCATCAGCATTTGATATTTTTATTCTGTAGCTTTCGTTGTTCTTTTCGAAGCGGAGGGTGTCTATGCTTTCGTGTTCATCATCATGCTCATTGATTGCTTTATAATATTCGGCGGCCTTTGCCTCGATGCCTGCTATGCGGGCCTGTTCCAAAGATAATTTGTAGTTAAGCAAATCGCGATGGAGATTGCCGTATTCTAGCTGAATCTGATGGATGAGTGAGTTGAACCGCACATTGTCAGCGCCGTTACCTTTGAGAGTTGCTCGCCGAAGTTCAAGATCAGCCATACTCTTACCAACACGGCTAAACTCTTGCTGCGAAGCTTTCTTTTTAGCGAACAACCCTCTAAGCATCTCAACTTCGTCTTTCAGGGCTAATGCCTGCTCCTCCAAGTGTCTTACCCGACAGTCAACCCGAGTGACCTCCTCGTGCTTTCTTTCGCAGTCATAAATATAGAGCTCTATCCCTGCGAGGTTTTCTGCAACAAAAATGGCCAAAAAATGGAGAACCTGTGCCCCAACCACTGCTCTATCTGTTGCATTAGAGAAATTTGCGATAAGTGATTGGAGGTCACGAATTGGCAGGGTACAAGGCACACCTATTTTCGTGTTGGTGTCCACTCCAGAAAAACAAGTTGCAATCCCCACTGCCATCTGTGAAATACGTTCATCGGTACGTTTCTGAGCTATATTAAGTCGCTCAAGCACCCCCATGGTTTGCAGCTCACGCCGAGCTTTCTCAAATGGATTTTCAGCAACGCTATGTAAAGGCGTAGAGCAGGCAGGACAGATGCCATCATCTCCAATGTTCTCTATAACCTGGAGGGCCTCATAAATGACACGGTAGTTGATAGCACTAACATTTTGAAGGAGTGCAGCTTCGATTTTCTCTTTTTTCTGGAGTAGACGACGAGCGACTCCAGCAGCGTGGAGAATCCGCTTTAATGGAACGATTACGGGAAGCTCCGCTAACTTCAGTCGTTCAGCTTTACGGATTTTGAGGTCGGCCAATTTACCAAGGCGCACGAACCTAGCTCGAACGGCATTTTGCTGATCTATTTGCAGTCCCAGACGCTCACATACTTGAAGGTTCAGCGTCTTGACCTCGTTTGCAAGGCGATTGCGTTCTTCAAGTAGCCCGAGTTTATCGCTTTCTAGTGTAGCCATCTCAACTGCTAGCTCGGATCGCAGAAAGGGCGTCAGATTGAAGCTTTCTGGCCTCACAAACCGCGACATGACTTCCTGAAACTCTTCAAGCCCAAACAAAGCGGCGATGACGTCATTCTCTGCGCTACCAGTATCTTTAGAACCCAGTAACGAAAATTCCTGTAGGCGGTTACGATCGATGAAACAGCTTGACCACGTGAGGCTACGGGTCACTGGTTTTTTATCTGTCCCCATCAAGGTGAGACGGGTTTTCCCCGCCCCCCGAGCAATGTATTGTCTAACCTTGGTTTTTCGGCGATCAGCTTCTTTGATGTGACCTGTAGTGGCGAATTCCAATGCTTCACACAAAGACGATTTGCCACCGCCGTTGGGGGCGTAAAAGATATTCTTGACCTTACTAAACCTCAAGAGAGCCCCCCCGTCATCGGGCCCAAATTCCCCGAAGCCTCTGAAGTTTTTAACTTGCAAATAATCTAACGTGCTAAGCCCAGCAGGAGCAACCCAGTCCAATTCGGGCCGTGAATCCAGAACCTTCTTGAAACGAGTGGCTATACGTTGGTAGTCCGTACCAAGCAACCGGTCAGCAGTTGTGGTTAGATATGACATGATGTGATCTGAATACCGGCCTTTGCTTTGGTTGGCCTTATATATACACCACAGGAGTGCGAGATAAGCATCTGACTTCCCTACCAGATTCTCCCTTGCAAAACTCAACAAATACTGACTCATCTCTATTCCCTACGTAGTAACTTGTTTTGAGCCTGCTCAGATCGAAGACGCTTCCACTTCTATTTTTTCGCTCGAATATAGAGAACTTTTTGAGTAGATCCTGGTGCATTTCGTTCTTCGGTGACAAACAACTCCGTCTTGGCTTTGACTAAATCTGAGAGTTTTTTGTAACCGTAGATTCTAGAGTCAAAGTCAGGCTGCAATTTAGTCAGGTAGCTGCCAAACGTGCCTAAATGTGCCCACCCTGCTTCATCCCCCGATTGTTCTAGTGCTTCAAGTACGAATCGCTTTGGGAACTCAATGATCTTTGCGTCTGCAGGTGCACTCACAAGACGGGATTGCACATCCCCAACTTTGGGTGATTCTGTTGCTGGAGTCATGGTGGCTGTTGGGCGCAGAACCTCTGTGAACAAAAACTTGTGGCAGGCACTACGAAATGCTTCTGGGGTCTTATGTTCACCGAAACCCAGTACCGTCAATCCTTCTTCACGTAGGCGCATTGCGAGACCAGTGAAATCACTATCGCTAGTAACTAGGCAAAAACCATCAAATTTACGCGTGTAGAGCAAATCCATCGCATCAATGATTAGCGTACTGTCCGTCGCATTCTTCCCTGTGGTGTATGCAAATTGTTGAACAGGTTTTATGGCATGTTTTTGAAGAACCTTTTTCCAAGAAGCGCTCGTTGGCGAGGTAAAGTCGCCGTAGATCCGCTTGACCGTTGCTTCCCCAAACCGAGCGATCTCGGCAAGTAATCCTTCAATAACAGCAGCTTGTGCATTATCAGCATCAATGAGCACTGCTAAACGTAGGGTGGACTCTTCGGACTCAATTTTTGCAATCAAACGCTGCGACCCCATCTTACCTCCTGTAATTATTAGGCGCTGCAATCTGGTTGCAATATAAACATTCACAACTAAATGCACCAGATTTAACTATAAAATCAAACACATATTAAAATCATGTTCATCCCGAACATCAGGCCCTGAGTTGCCCACTCAGGGCCTTTTTATATCCAAAATCCAAAGGAACGAACATGTTTATCCGTCACATTTTGAGCAAACAAGTAGCCGCGATCAGCATCAAGCCTATGAGAGACGGTGGGCTCGACTTCACGGTCAAAGGCAGCACCAAAGGCGCAGTTAAAGGAGCTATCACCGGTGCCGGTATCGGTGCCAGAGGCGGTATACCAGGAACCGTCGCTGGCACCATCATCGGCGGCACCATCGGCTATATCACTGGGCCAGCGGACTGAGGGAGGTCAGCCATGGATGAGTTCATTCAAGAAGGGAAATACGCATCCCACGAAACGCTCAAGGGGTATGCCTACAGCTGGCGAACGCTGAGCTTGCTGATGCAGGAGGTCATCACATATGGAATGTATGTTCCTGAGTTCCTGCCAGATGAAAATCAGCCTGTGCTGCTGGTCGTGATCAAAGAGGCGACCGTGCTCAAGGCCAAGTCCCTGCACAGTGAAGCGCCTGAGGTATTGATCTCGATAGCTTCCCACACAGGCGAGTCAGTCCGGGATGACGACAACGGTTACTACGCTGACTACTGGCGCTTAGCTGCAGGAACCATCAAGCTGATCGACTGTGCCGAAGATGCCGTGTTCTGGCTGCCTCTCCCCGCTGTCGAAGCATGGGAGCCATACCGCTTCTCTGGCTATGGCTCACCGTTTGATGCCTTGTCTGCGCCACTCCCTGTATTCCAGCATCTGGCCTTTGCTCTCAAGCCAGCTCAAACCTCGCCTGATTTGGGCACCACTATCTACTTGAAATCCACTATCTGACGATCTCGAAGGACGCTAAGCATGAACACCAAAACCGATAAGCAAGCAGCCAAACAGCAAGTAAATACTAATGCCACAGCTAAGTTTGATGGCATACAAGCATCACCAGCCAAGGAGGTCTTGGTCAGTGGCGTAGCCACCCTCCTTTCGCCAGGCTCTACAACTACCGTGGGCTATGAGATTGGCCATGAACCCGAACAGGCTGAACTTTTGATCCGTCTGACAGGTAGCAGTGGTGGTGGCCTCTGTTCCAAGGAGTGGTTCGGTCTGGCGCAAGTCGTCGATCTGCTAAACGAACAACAACCTGACAAGGCATTTACCTCAGGCCTGTTCAAGGTGATCTGGAACTTCAAGGGCAGCAGCAATAACGCAGGGTTCCTAGCTGCTGTACTGCGCCATCTGGAGTTGACCAAGGCAGCACCGGAAGTACGGTTCGGCCATCTGATCACAGGCAAGCATACCGAGTGGTTTGATAGCCTCAAGGCCAAACTCCCAGCAGAGACCAACGCAGCCCAGTAACCCGTTCAAGCCTCCCTAACTCTCCTCCACCCCTTTTACTCAATCTCAACGAGAACCGAGATATGAAACCGACCCTCGTTATCACGGGCTTGCCTGTGAAGATAAGTCACGACCTGAAAACGCTACTGGAGCAGGCCATCAGCTCAGCGTTCGAGGATTTCCCTGATGAGATCCCGGATGGCACAACACCAGCAGCCCTGACCCTCAACTATCGAGATCCAGACTACAGCGCAACCACTGGAGGCTATCACCCTGTCGAGATCCGTCTTGAACGCTGGGATGACGGCTGGCATCTGCGCTATGTCACTGACTTTGCCTATGTGGGCCAAGGCTGGTGCACTGAGTTGGCCAAAGAGTTGGACTTCGATTTCAGCATGGGTGAGTACACCCACTCGTTGATGGGGAAAATGTCACTGGCAGAGGTGCATGAGTGGTTTGAGCTCTGGCAGCTTAACTTTTGCTGCTATGCCCAGATGGATGTATTCACCCTGACGGTGACACCTGACTGATCCCGTTCAGGCAAGAAACTCAAAAAGTCGCGTCGGTGGCGACGAAGCGTCGGGAACCGTTTAGGTCAATTCGTCAGCTCGTCGCCACCGACAGCAAATTTCTACGTTTGGCGAATTTTCCCGCACAGAAGACCAGATATCGACCGGAAGTAGGCCAAGCCCTGTTCCACCTCTGGCTTGAGACCAACATTAGGCTCAGCCAATCCCCAATCTCATCCCGGCAGCACAAGGAATTGACATCCCTGTGCTGTTTTTTCTTGGGCAGACCAACCCTACCCCCACCCATCAAATGACAGGAGACAGACGATGGCAAATGCTCCCTCCCGATTTCGCTTCACTCAAAAAGCCATTGAGGCGCTACCACCGAACCCACCCCATGCCAGATCAACTGAAGCCGAATACAGTGACACCCAGATCCCAGGCTTTAAATGTCTGGTAGGCAAAGGTGAAGGCTCCAAGAAATTCCTGCTGCGTTATCTCTGGCAAGGACGTAAACGGGCTATATCCATAGGCCGCTTTCCCGATGTTGACCTGAACACAGCCAGAGAGATCGCCACAGATTATAAACGGCTGCTTTCGCAAGGCATCGACCCCAAGCAACAGAAGGAAGATAAACGGCAGGAACTCACCCTGACCGAGTTTTTTGAGCAGCATTACTTCCCCTATGCCATGCACCACAAACGATCATGGCGAGATGATGCACAACGCTTTCGTGACCACCTAAAGCCAGCCTTGGGATCACGGTTACTCTCGGAAATAAAACTGGAACAGGGCCAGGCCCTGCAAACCAACTTGCTGAGCAAGGTAAAGCCAGCCACCAACAACCGGATCACCACCTTGCTCAAAGCGATCCTGACTTGGAGCGTTCGGATGGGTTATCTGGAGCAACACCCAATGAGGCACCTCAAAAGCCTGACCGAGAACAACCAACGTACCCGCTATCTGGACAAAGGGGAGATCAGACGGCTGTTTATGGCTGCGGATATCGATGAAAACCGTTATGCCGGTCAGTACGTCAAACTGCTGTTGCTGACAGGGTTGCGTAAGGACGAGTTGAGGCTGGCTAAGTGGGAACACCTCGATCAATCCCAGCTGACCCTGTTCATCCCCCACACCAAGAATGGGAAAAGCCGGATCCTCCACCTCAACCATATGGCCATGCAGATCCTCAAGGAGACCCACCCTATAGAAGGAAACCCCTATCTGTTTCCAGGACAGAAACAGGGTCAGCCGCTGAACAACGTTACCAGACCATTTAACCGGATGCTCAAGCGGGCGAGGATTGAGGGGCCAGTCTGTATCCATACCTGCCGCCACTCAGTCGCAGCCTTGATAGTCTCCAGTGGCGGAACCTTGTATGACGTGCAAGCTCAGTTGGGCCATGCCAGCAGCCAGACCAGCCAACGATATGCCCACCTGCACGCCAGCAGGCTGCGGCACACCAGTGCCCAAGTGGCCAACTGTGTGGAACAGGCATTGATTCCCAGCAACGCGGCTCACTCAACCCTACCCCAACTCAACCAAAACGGAGGAATTTAGGGGAAAAATGCCGACGGTCGTGACGAGCTGACGGGCAAACTCGACGCCTCGACGCGATCGTCGGCATTCCATCAACTTTTCCGCATTTCCAGATACCAAAGTCCACACTGCTATACCAACTCTGCTTACCCAAACACTCACCTGTCGTGAAGATCCAAGTCGACACGCCCTGTCGGGCACCTCCGTGACACTTGGATACCTTTGACTACGATGCTCCCCTGGATGGCAGTACACGACACCCTAGCCCAACGCCTCGGCGTGATCCTGACCAAGCTCAACAACGGGCAGCGGTTGGTGATCTCTGAGTTGGCCCACGAGTTCAATGTCTCGGCTCGCACGATCCAGCGAGACCTGAACGTCAGACTGGCTTATCTACCGCTGGAACGTGACGGACAAACCTATTGGCTTGACCCCAGCTATCTGGGGAGAACCACCACTCCCGCCATTTTGAGACTGTGTGAGCAACTAGGTGCCAAAGCGTTGTTCCCGGATGATCACGATACCCTGATCAAACACTGGCTCAACCCTGCATCAACACCTGTATTCGTCCTTTCCGGCTTTCAACTCGATGAAGACGACAGCCATCACCAATGGCTAAAGCCACTTGCCAAGGCAATCAGCCAACAGCTCAAAGTCAGGCTGTCATGGGTCGGTGAGCAAGCAGAGCAAGAGATTGAGCCATACCGCTTGGTCAATAAGAGGGGCCGCTGGTACTTGGCAGGGGTAACGGCGGATACGCCATTTATCGAACCCTTGTCGAGTATCGCCAACCTCCAGCAGATAGAAACGCCAGCAACGATCAGCGAGTCACAGCAGAGCTTGCTGCAAAAGCTCATCGAGCAAGAGGCCATCCCTACTCACGAAGTCGTGATCAAGGCAGCTTCGCCTATCGCCCACGAATTCAAGCTCAGAAACATCCTTCCCGAGCAGGCTCTTATCAGAGAGCTGGAGGACGGTAGCATCTTGCTGGCAAGCCGCGTTTTCGATGGTGCCCAGCTGCTGCCAGTGATCAAAACGTACCTGCCGCACCTTGAGGTGATCAGCCCAGCTGGGCTCCAAACATTGGTCAAACGTGACCTCAAGACCCTGCTCAGCCGGATGTAAGCCAATTTTCACGCCACTAATTTTCAACCCCCGACACCACCTGTCGGGGCAAATCACCACTATCTGTAGTTCAACCAACAAGGAGCAAAAACATGGTTTCTCCCACGATAACCAAGCTATCTGACCTCGTTCTACGTAGTCATGCCGACTATGAGGTCGTCTTCGAGCACGTAGCCGCTCACCTGCAAGCAGAAGGTGGCACTATCAAGGTTGCTGACCGAGCCAAGGGGACACTGGAAGCATCCTGGAAGTACGGTATCAATCCATTCGGATTGCGCGTGACAGTCCATTTCAGTTCACCAGAAGAAGGGAGTGTTGAGCTATCGCTGACAGGCTCCTTCGTTGATGCGATCGACACATGGGGCACCGCTAAGAAGAAGGCCAAAGCGATCGCGGAGGTGCTCCCCTCACCTATCGATGTAGCCGCGTGGCCTATCCGTGAGCAAGCCCCGGTTCCAGCTTCAACTCAATCAGCACCAGCGGGAGGCACAGTTCACCATAGAGGTAAGCGAAAGGTCTTGATGGCCCTGTTGGTCTTCTTTGGTGGTGGAATCGGCCTGCACAAGTTCTATGCCGGTAACTGGGGCTGGGGTCTGATCTATCTGGCCGCTTGCACCACTGGGATCCCGGTTCTGCTCTCACTGGTCGAGTTCATCAAGGTGCTTTGTCTGTCCCAAGAAGAATTCGACAAGCGTTACAACTATCAGGCTGTGAGGGCATTTCAATGGGTATGGTAAGGGTAAAGAGGCTCGTTCTGGCGGCCAGCGTTTCACTGCTGATGGCACCAGCGGCTCAAGCCGGATTGCTCAGTAAATGGGATGAACTGACCGTGAAAAGGGGAGAACTGGAAAGCTGTCCAGGCGTGACCTTGGAGCAGCAGGCCGATAGCTTCTTCAAAGATCCCGAGTGGTCGGCAGGCAAAGCCACTGATGGCCGCAAGCTGGTCAACGTGAGTGGCACGTTCACATATGGAGATAGACCTGTCCGTGGCTTGCTCCAGATGTGGGTTCAAGGTGAAGAGTTCAGCGTGGAAGCATTGGAGATAAACGGCCAGCCACAATCTGACCTCATGATCGATGCTCTGCTAGATAAGATGTGCGAAGCAGCAAAAGAAGAAGTTGCTCCCCAAACAGCTCTACGTGGGAAACAGCCCCTCCCCTTCATCGGCAAGCGCAGCTTTAACTTTGCAGGTGGTAGCGGTACTCAGGAGTTCATCACGATCCAGCAGAGCGGCCTGACGGTGATCGAAAGCTGTGGGGCATCCCTGATGGACCACAATGGCAACTTCCAGGAGCCAAGCTGCTCTGTGGATTGGAAAGGCCCGTTCTCCATCCCCCTCAAGACAAGCTCAGCTATATATCGAGTAGAGAAGGATCGGATTTATCAGATTGAACAAGATGGCAGCCCAGCCCGAGACTGTATGGCATCCAGAGAGGATTGCAGCGTCAGTTTGTACGAGTAGAGCAAGGTCGGTAGCATGAAAGCGGGAGCAATCCCGCTTTTTTTCATTCACTACCAGTCAACAGAGTAAAAGTCTCGACGAGGGTAGTTCGACGCCTCGTCACCACCGTCACGACTTACCCCCATATTTTCTTCACGAGACCTACGCCAGCATCATTCCATCAATTTTTCCACCATCACAATACACAACCTTGCAACAAACGACCCAAGCAAAAACAGCGTCAATGGAAGCCAAAAATAAAAACAACAGCCTCTGGGCCATTGTTTTGTATTTCTAACTACAATACCGTCCACATTTATATCGATGCAACTCAGAAAGTATTTTAAATATTATTTAACTAATCGTTCGCTGGCATTTTTATAGCGAATTTATGCTTGCACATCCTTTTGAATTTGGTAACATTCATCTCGCTGGAGGTGCTGAGCGCTTAGCATCATCAGTATAGTTTATATATTGCCTGCGCCATTTAATTTTGGCAGGTAATATATGTAAAGAATATGCTCTTTAACAATTCGCAAAAGTAATCTCTCGGAATGTTAGAGAGCATGAAAATCAATTATTTATTGGAGTTTCTATGTCTCTTATTTTAGATTTGCTTAAGCCATGTCTGGTAGACCAAATTTCTTGGACCCAAAGCCAATTAATAAAACTACCGCCAAATGATGTAAATTTCATGCTGGACACAGCTCGAACCCTACATGTGCTTATAGTTAACGATAAATCAGAGTTCACGAGACGTTTATATGCTGTTGATCAATCTCTGGCAAAAGAATTTGGCGATTTGATCAAACCGTATGCGTTTGTACCGTACCGCTCAGAGCTCGGTACGGTGGGTATGATGCAGGTGAATCTTCAATCAAAGGATGGTTACAGCTCTGCCAAAAGAGAACTTATTGAGGCAGGCTCTAAAATTTATTCTGTTACTCGCCTTATTGATGCTTACGACTTTTCCGAACGGACAGACGCTTCGGATATCGAGCCTATATCAGACATAGAATACGAAACTGTACTAGATCTCGTATTTTCTCGTTCAATTGTATCTAACCGGGAGCACCCAATATTCAAGAAGCTCACGAAACCAACAACAACCATTAATGAGGATGGTAAATGTAATGAAAACAACCATGACGAAGGTTGCAATGCCATGAGTCCGAATCTGGCAGATGATTACGCGTTAAACATCGACATTAATCTTGACACGATCAATGATATTATGTAATTCAGATTACCATACTCCATTTGCCAAAATACTACTTTCAAATACAGTTACTAGCAAAAATCCATTCTACAATACCTCCCCCAACTTCTCACTACCTCCCAAATATCCCCCATCATCTATTTTTACAGAAATCCAATCAAAATACGCCAAATTCAATTGTCAGATCCATCAACAGGGCGTAGAAATACGCCCCACCCTATCCCCAATCAACAATGCTCAGGGGGGTCATGTTGTTCTTGATGCCCTTGGGCGATCCAAGGACTTTATCAACATGAACACCGATGACGTATTCATCCTTCAGCATACCTCGAAACCATTCGCAACGACGACAGGGAGAAATGTGACATACGGACCAAGTCTGACTTCCCTAAAAAAGAAGTTCTGGTCGTCTATCCTCAATCCAACCACTGGATGTTTATACATACTACTGGACTACGGGCAAGAAGAAGCTGCTATAGCGGCCTGTTTTGCGAATGACCAAGAACTCATGGCAGCTTACCTAGCTGGCGACCTATATCTTCATATTGGTAGCCACCCTCATCTCGCTGGTTTGGATAGGGATTCACTTAAAAAGCTAGTCCTACCGTACTCTTACGGTCAATCCGCTGCTGCCTATGCCAAAGAGCACAAGATACCCCTTGAAGTAGCGCAGCGTTACTGGCGAGCATTAAAAGAAATATTCTACCGTGTCGATGCAGAGCTGAACCACCGCTCTCAGCTGGCTTTCCGTAACGGCTATGTCAGCTGTCTGGACTGGGCAGCCCGTGTTACACCACTGAGTAACCCTCTTGCTGTTCGCAACTGGCCTGTTCAAGCGGCTGGCGCAGACATCATGCGTCGTGCAGTTATCGGCTTAGTAGATGCAGGTATCGACCTACGCCTGACCATCCATGATGCGTTCCTTATTCGAGTTCCTATTGCTGAGCAAGATCAGCAGGTAGCGAAAGCGATCGCATTGCTCAAGCAAGCCAGTGCCTTAGTGCTGGACGGTTTTGAGCTGAATGTGAAGGTGGATGGGATTTACGACGGGCAGATTTCTGGGGAAATGATGTGATGTCTAAGAATTTTGATGCGGTGAAATTCGCCGAGATGTTCAAAGACCGTGTTGAACTCAAAAAGAGCGCCTCCGGTCAAATATTTATCACTTTAAAAACCCATAGGGGAATCTGCTATCCACTTCACTCAGATAGGGTCAAACGAGAGCTGCGTAGCTTTGCCAAGTTGCGAGGTGAGCGACTAAGCGAAAGCCGACTCAAAGACGTGCTCGACGAGCTGGACTCCCTTGCATATGAGGAGGGAGAAAATGTGGTATCTCACTATCGTTTTGCCCCCTATGCAAATGGCTACATTTATCATCTCGGGGAAAATCGTTTCCTACAAGTTACAGATGGTGCTGTGTCCAACATCACGGATTTACCTAGCGGGATCTACTTCACGGAAAGCAGTACTATGCTATCCGCTCCAGAGCCTGAACCGAAGGTAGACGTTAAGGCTCTCTTAAGGTGGTTCAACTGTTCCGATGCGGAAAAATTACTGTTGTTAGCATGGCTGACGTACACAGTGGCAACACCGAAAGCGGCCCAGTTGCCGTACCCCATTCTGACAATCAGGGCTCCCGCTGGTTCTGGCAAGACATTCATGTGCAGTAAGTTGATCAGACAGTTGGTTGACCCGAGTTCAGTTGCGAGTCAAACGATGCCTAAAAGTATCAAGGATATCGCGATCTCGGCCCAACTAAACCATGTCCTCATCTACGATAACCTCCGGTTTGTTCGGCGAGAGCTTAGCGATGATCTATGTTTGGTCTCGACTGGCGGCTCCGTTGCAGGCAGGAAACTCTACACCGACGGGCAGGAATTCAGCCTGGAGCTACGGTGCGCTCTTGTGCTAAATGGCATTCACACATTCGTAACAGAAAGTGATCTTGTTAGCCGATGCGTCAATATCAGCCTTCACCCCATAGGAGACAGGCAGAGACAATCCGAAGCTGATCTAGGGGCTAAGTTTGAAGCCGAGTTGCCGTCACTTATCTACACCCTACATATCCTCGCGGCTAGAGTGCTAGCCGCGACAGACTCCGTGAAGGTCAGCTACAAAAGCAGAATGGCAGATTTCTCATGTTGGGTGGCTGGTCTGGAGGCAGTGCTCAAGTTACCTCAGGGCGCTCTCCAGCAGGCGTACAAAACCAACGTTGAACAGGCGAAAGTAGCTGGTGTTGTGGACGACTCTCTCTTTGTGGCTTTGACCACGTTCGCGAAGCGCTACTCCAGGAGCAATCCTTGGCACGGTACTCCCCATGAGTTGCTCAGCGCTTTGGAAGCCCAGACATCTGTTAGTCTTGGTTCAGATATGCCTCGCAACGCGGCAGCGATGTCTCGAAAGCTACCAATGATTCATGACGCTCTCGCCAGCAACGGGGTACATGTCATCCGTGGACGTGCCACTGATCGGTACTACGATGTCTGGTTTGAGCCAAAAACGAGTCAAAGTCGCGACGATGGCGTCGAGGCGACGGAACACCCAGCAGTCCCGTCGAGTTCGTCCCCACACGTCGATGCTACCCATGCAAGTGACTTTGACAACGTAGAGGAGTTGCTCGGATGAGTATGCAACCGACAGACTGTTTGCGAGATATTCTTGCCAAACTGCAGACGACCCAAGATGTTAAGCCCAAGAAGCACCCCGCAGTGATACTGGCCGAGAAAATCGAGGTCCGCCTGTTCGCCAAGAACAAACTCAGGCAGACCAAGACCATCTACCCCACTGATGTGCTCTGGGACTTGTTCAGAGTCTTATTCATCAACCATTTCGGCCCCTGTGAGGAGGCGCGGCTGAAAGCTTGGACTTACAGCCTCAAGTGCAAGGGGCGAGTGCAGGTGCTTAATGCCTTGTACGAGCTCCTAGAGGAACGCTACCCCGAAGTGAAGTTTGAGCGTAGGGAGGCAAAACCAAAGCGGAAGTAGTAACAACACTTGCCCCTGCTTGACGGCAGGGGCCTTTTTACTTTATGGCATTCACGACATCCCAGTTCAGGTCCCTATCCGGATCACCTAGCAGTTTTTGTCGTGTCCTCTATCACTCATCCATCCAACAATATCTATCTCTTGGAGCAACAATTCTCCGGACGATATCCGGTCAGACAGGATGACAGATGGCTACAAAATCTCGACGGACGCGACGGCTCGGCGGTTATCCCAATCCGTTGATAAATGAATGAAGTCCAGTAGGAAGGTGCAGAAATGGCAAGCTGAGCTCAATTTTTAGACGAAACAAGTAAAAACTTACTTCTGCATGTCTTTCTGATTGACTTTTATTAGATAGATTACTATTATCCGTCCCGTCTTAACGAGACAGGCAATTCCTCCTTTGTTCAGTCGGTAGAACGGCGAACATCCAATCCGTAGATAACGGGTTAAAGTCCTTAGGAGGAGCCAATTCCCTCGTAGTTCAGTCGGTAGAACGGCGGACTGTTAATCCGTATGTCACAGGTTCAAGTCCTGTCGAGGGAGCCACATTTGAAGCCAAGTTTTCGAGCTGGGCTTTTTCATATCCATCTCTCCATTGTTTCAAGCTGAGCCAGCTCCCCCTCACCGCTTGCTCTGCCGCATTCCCCTCGCAGTGAACGATCCACTCTCCCTGTTTTCTCTCAACTCAAATTCGACTAACTTCCAAAACGTCCTACTACAGCCAAGTAGCAGGCTCCTTGTGCCTTAGTTGGTTACCTCGCCACCGGCAGGTCCTCCCAGCGTGTGGTGTAACAGGGGCTCAGGTGCTCTTGTCTCATCATCCACTCAGGCGACCCCGTGCCTTGGCTGGCAAAGCCTACGCGCCCCAATCCCTTGGCTTTGATCTGGTCCATCACTGCCATCAGCGCATCTGATTGAGCGAAGGACGGGGCAAAGAGATCTGCCTGTTGTTGCCCCTTGGGGGTGAACTCACTCAGCATGACGCCCGCCTGCTCACTGTAGTAAGGGGCTCGTTCATCAAAGGGGCTGGTTCGCACGAACAGGTGCACCCGCTGGCAACACATCCCCTCGGCCCGCAGCTTCTCGGCTGCGCGAGCCATAAAGCCTGACAACGCCTGGGCCATTTCTCCACGGTCAGTCACGCGCTCACCAAAGGAACGGCTCGAGAGGATCTGCAGCTTCGCCGCCGGTTCAACGGTCAGCTCTGCGCAAGGCAGGCCACGCAGTTCCTGTACGATCCGCGCGACCACCACGCCGTATTGGGCGCGTAGCCCTTTGGCGTCGCTAGCCACCAGGTCAGCCACGGTGTTGATGCCTTGTGCCACCAACTTGGTTCCCAAGCGCCGTCCTATGCCCCACACCTCGTCCACCGGGGTGATAGCCATCAGCCGGGCACGGCGCAGCTCGTCACGCAAGTCCACGACGCCGCCAGTGGCAGGCCACTTCTTGGCTGCATAGTTGGCCAGCTTGGCGAGGGTCTTGGTGGGGCCAATCCCGACCCCTACCGTGAGGCCGGTCCACTGCCACACTCGCTGCCGGATCTGTTGCCCATAGGCTGTCAGGTCCCCGGCAAACGACTCCGACAGTGACAGGAATGCTTCATCAATGGAGTAGACCTCCAGCTCGGGGGCCATGGTCTCCAACGTGCTCATCACTCGGCCAGACATATCGCCATAGAGCGCGTAGTTGGAGCTGAACACCACACCACCATGCGCTTCGAACTGCTCGCGGATCTTGAAGTAGGGACCGGCCATCTTGATACCCATCGCCTTGGCTTCGGGGCTGCGCGACACCACGCATCCATCGTTGTTGGAGAGCACCACGATCGGGCGGCCACGCAGCTCAGGGCGAAACAGCCGCTCACAGCTGGCGTAGAAGTTATTTACATCAACGAGCGCTATAGCCATCACGCTGCCTCAGATTGCCAATCACATGGGTGACCACTCCGAACAACTCCAGGGAGAGGCTCATACAAGGGTCGATAGGCGCGAACGCCGGATTGGCTGGCAACAGCCGCAACCTCGGCTTGAGCTGCAAGGTCTTTACCGTGAAGCCGCCATCGAGTAGTGCAATCACCACATCACCATGGCGCGGGGTGAGGCTCTTATCGACCACCAGCAAGTCACCGGGAAAGATGCCGACCCCGGTCATGCTCTCCCCCTCGGCACGCAGATAGAAGGTGGCTGCAGGGTGCGGCACGCAGTGGGTGTTGAGGTCCAACTTCCCTTCCAGATAGTCGCTGGCTGGGCTGGGAAAGCCGCAAGAGGCGCGGTGCAAGAACAGCGGGATGGTCACATCGGCGGGTGATGGGTCTGGGGTTAACAGCTTCATGGCAACAACGCCTGTATTTATATACAGACATTATAGCGCACCACCTTTGAACCAGCGCAAGTCCTCATCCACAGATGCATGAATCACACGCACACTCACAGTTCCAATGCTTCCACCAACAAAAGGGCATGGCAGGAAAAGCTCACCGCGTGCTAATTTTTGCTTTCTGGCTAGGAACCCCGCAGATAATACCGTAAAGGCAGAATGTGGTTTCCCAGCCTAACGTGGCATGTTCATTTCCATTTGTGATAGCTGTTTGGGGGCATCTCCATAGATATAAAGGAATCCTGCAGCCAACATTTCACCTTCGAGATGCTGTTTCACTGTGGTGAAACCTGGCAACGCATCCAATGCCCAAACTTGCCTGAACAAGCCGAGAGCTGGCTGGCCTACCGTGAACTGGCAACGTATATTCTCGACCCTCTGGTAGAAGAATTTGGTCACCCATTGCTGACCTATGGGTTTTGCGGGGTAACACTGCGCAAAGCTATTCTTTCCAACGCCTCGCCCGGTATAGCCCCCACACTGGATCAACATGCGGCCTGTGAACTCAATCAGCGAGGAAGCGTTATCTGTCCTCGGCAAGGGGCCGCGGTTGATCTGATATACCCAGGGAAGAACAGCTATCAGGTAGCCCTTTGGTTGGCGCAGCACACCCCGTTTGATCGTCTCTATCTCTATGGCCCAGACCGGCCACTGCATATCAGCTATGGGCCCGAACAAAACCGCGCCTTGGTCAAACTCACCACTCACCATGGAAGACGAATGCCCAAGCGGCTGACACTCACCCAACTCAAAGGAATGTGCTGATGCTGACCCCCGAGCGCTTCACGCAACTGGTCGCTGCCCTGCCATACAAAAAAGTGCTGCCCGACGCGGTCTATCTGCACAAAGAGACCCTGGCCACAACCAGCCCACAGCTCTACCGCTTTGTCTGTGCGGTGGCACAAGCGCTCAAACTGCCGGAGTGTGAATGGGATCTGGTGAAGTTGGCAAAGCAGGACTTTAGGCTGTCCCTGCTCAGCTACCCCACCTTCTTCGAAGAGGCCTACCCCAGCCTCAAGCAGAGCGTGACCGTTGACCTGGCCAAACTAAGCCATACCGTTACCCGCTACGACAGCCAGGACAATCCCCCCATTCTGCATCGCAAAGAGTGCATGCTGACCCCCGATCACCCACAGGCAGAGAGCTGTCGCCAGATCACCGAAGAGGGGGAGTTGGCGGGACTTTACGATCATCCTGTAGTGGTCTAATCATCCCGGACACCATTTTAGGTGGTACAGTCGCCACCATGACCTGAGGTGTTCAATGACAAGA